>JACDET010000018.1:0-13831 GCA_013816255.1 Candidatus Levyibacteriota bacterium
GGTGTTTGAAGTTTTGGATCTCAAACCGATGATTGAGCAAAAGACCCGGGCCAAGAAAATCCCTTGAGGAAAAGCGCAAATTACATTTGATCATGTTAATTTCAGTTACCCGACAGCAAACGAAGTGTCACTCGCGTCGTTGGAATCAGTCGCAGTACTCGATAAAGAAAGCGCCCAAGAAGTGCTGTTCGATATAAACTTCACAGCAAAACCGGGACAACTTATCGCGCTTGTCGGTCCATCAGGTGCTGGGAAATCAACTATCATCCAACTTGTGGCGCGGCTCTATGATGTACGGAAAGGATCTATTGTGATCAATGGGATTGATGTCCGTGACGCGACACTTGATTCACTCCACGGAGCAATCGGTATCGTGACACAGGACGCGCATATGTTCCGCGATACAATCCGCGCAAACCTCCTCTATGCCAAACCCACCGTCACAGAAGAAGAAATGGTGGAAGCGTTACAAAGCGCGCAAATATTGCCATTTATACAGTCACTTCCACAGGGAATGGACACGATGGTTGGTGAGAATGGTTATCGCCTTTCAGGAGGTGAAAAACAACGTTTGGCAATAGCACGACTACTCCTCAAAGCGCCTGATATCATTATCCTTGATGAAGCAACAGCGCATCTTGATTCGACATCTGAAGCAATGGTACAGAAGGCATTTCAAATCGCACTCAAAGGACGGACTTCACTTGTTATCGCGCACAGGTTGTCAACAGTACAAAGAGCCGATCAGATATTGGTCATCGACAAAGGACGGATTGTGGAACGGGGTAAACACAGCAGTTTGTTAGCTAACAAAGGACTCTATGCCAAACTCTACAATACACAGTTTGCTAAAAAGAGCAATTAAGACATATTCTCACCTTCAAGTTGCGGACATGAAATCGGAATCAATAATTTATTTACTCACAGCTGCTAATTTCTTCTTGCTTCTTTCATCGAGAACCTTTACACGAACCAGGTTCGTACTAGGTAGAAGAACGGGGATTAAACTCTATATCACACAAAAAGCCCCACTCTTTCGAACGGGGCTTTTGGGAAATACGCGTAAGGGTTACCTTACTGATTAAGCGTATTTGATGAACCATGTACTTCGACATTTACGTCAGAAGTAGCGGCACCTGTGCCAATAGCAGAAGATCCTCCAGTATTAAAACTTGAAGCATTACCTCCAGAGTTAGAACTTGAAGTTACTGCGTTGAGCACGCTTGTGACATTTGACTGCATAACAGTCAACCAGCTAGAGTTGGATACTTGCACACCTGTGTGTGAGAAAGCACCATTTCCGACAACTGCGACAGATGTATCACCACCTACGCAACCACAATCTGAATTCAGATTGGCTGTGTTGGAGCTACCTCCAACCTTTACATCAACGAGACTTGTCGCAGGTCCTGTACCAACACCTGAAGTTCCACCAGTGTTGAAACTGGAGGTATTCTTACCGGAGTTAGTCTTGGATTTGACAACGTTTGTGACGTGAGACTTGTTACTTTGTGCAACTGTTGTAGCTTTAACGTTTTTTACCTTGACGTTTGTCTTGGCAAAAGCGCCGTTTTCAGCGACAACGACATCTGTAGCTGCGAAAGCTGCAGGAGCCATTGCACCTAAAACGATAGCTGAAGTTGCGATAGCTGTAACTAATTTTATTTTATTCATTATTATTCACCTCCCTTCATTTTTAGCGTTTAGTAAATAGCGTCTAGCGTCTAGAAAAGACCCGAGACCCTAAATTCCAAACCCTAGCTAAGACTCCGTCATTCCGGCTTGCCTGCCCGCCTATGGAGGGTCCGGAATCAGTCGACTGATCCTGGACGCCGCCAGGATGACGATACTGTTTGTAAATTATTGTGACGTGCTAGCTGCAATCCTTTTTTGAACTCTTCTGTAAGTATTTATAGTAGAGTTCAATTATTTTATTTGTATAGGATGTGCTACTCGAACTGTAATCTGATGAAGTGCAGGTTTCTTTGACCTGCTCTGTAGGTGTGATTTGCGGCTACTGTGGGGCGCACTTCATGCCTCCCAGCCTTGACACAAAAAAACCTCTTGAATATCCCCAAAAACAATATTCAAGAGGTTGGATGATTTCTACAGGGCAGTCTCATTTATCTTAATAAGATTAACGGAATTGCTCTGTTTAGTCAATTGATGTAAAAGTAATTAAACTATATCAAAACTGACCACTACGCCTACTATCGTTATAATTAAATTTTAATGTTGAAACTTGTGAGAAGGCCGAGGTGATCTGAGGGGAAACTGTTGAGGTTTTTGGTAAGTTGTACTGTATCATTAAGAACATGTTTGGTAGACTTGATCTGGATTTTATCATATCTGTCCAGCAAAAAGATATAATCAATACGGGCTGATTTGGAGGCATTAAAGCGCCAATGATGTCTGTCATTATAATATGTCGGTATATCTTCATGTGCGAATGTATCGACTCCTTTAGTTTGTTTTAAGAACTCCTTGTACGTTGGATCCTGCTTAGATAGATTGAAGTCTCCAACGGCAAAAACTGTATTTCCTTCCTGCGCAAATGTTCCAGATAACTTGGCAACCTCCAGTACTTGCTGACGCACATATGGGTAATATTTATTGGTTGAAGAAGACTTATATTCAAAATCTGATATTAAATGTGTATTAAGAATACGCAGGGGCAAACCTGCAACTTTGCAAGACAAGATGCCGTTGCGTAATAGCTGTGTGTACATCATTAGCGACCCAAGTGCTGCAAAACTTGCATAGCGCACATCAGTCAAAGGGACGCGGGAAAATATGGCGACACCACCTTTTGGGCCATAATAAAACTTTTTGTAGGCAATATGCGGATAATTGGTAAGATACTTTTTAAGCAGTGACAGATGATAATACGTCGTCACCTCTTGCAGGCAGATGATATCAATAGCACTTGCATTAAGGTATTCTGAAAAGAATTTATAACGCGCGGCAATAACAGGTGCAAAGATGGGTGTTCCGAGTGTATTAAAACTCAGTATAGACAATGATTTCGTTGCTTTATGATTCACAATACGAGCCAAACTCTTGAAATATATCCTCAAAAATTATACCATAGATGAGTACCTGTTCTTCGCCATTGCAATATGAATCAAGAAAGTAATGCATCAGATCAAGAAAATCCCCCACAACCAAAGCAAAGCCGCAGAATCCGATATAGCTCGAGGTTTACCATGCGCAAGGCATTGTCCTATTTTAGTATGGTTCTGCCGCTCTCAGTTCTTTTCGCCGGCAGCTTTTGGTATACAGTAGGGCCACAAATTGAAAAGTCTATGGCTCCCCTTTCGCCAATTCCTGATTTTCTCATGATTTCCCAAAACAGCCAAGTCAAACTTCTGGACATCTGGTCACCGGTTGTCCAAACCATTCACGGAGGTAGTAGCGGAAATGCCCCTGAACTGACAGCGCAAGGAGTCCTCATGTATGATCTCACAAGCAATAAAGTACTCTATGATCACAAGTCAAAAGAGCGAAGACCGATGGCTTCTTTGACCAAAATCATGACAGCAATTATCGCGATGGAAAATCAAAAAGAAGATAATCACTATGTTGTCACCGAAGTAGATCTCGTCGGTGAGGACAGTATGGGTTTGACACCCGCTGAGATATTGAGCATGGAGGAACTGCTTTACGGGTTGATGCTTCCTTCAGGCAATGACGCCTCAGAAGTGCTGGCCAACAATTATCCTGGTGGCCGTACTGCATTTATCCAAGCCATGAATGATAAAGCAAAGGCAATGGGACTGACAGATACGCAGTTTTCAAATCCATCAGGTCTCCAAGGCGATGGTGTGCAATACACAACTCCTTCAGATTTGATTGTTATGACACGCTATGCGCTTGACCGCTTCCCGCTTTTTGGAGAGATTGTGACTTCAGCAACCCATGAAATTCCAGCAACTGATACCCATAGTGCGTATAGTCTCGTCAATGAAACTAATCTCCTTACAACATACCCAGGGGTCAAAGGTGTAAAAACAGGTTTTACTCCTGAAGCTGGCATGTGTCTTGTCACGTACCTCGAATATGGCAATCATAAAATCATCGGCGTCATCCTCAACAGTGAGAACCGACGCGGCGAGATGAAAACCATGCTCGATTACTCCCTAAAATCCGTAGGAGTAGAACCCCCACCATTTGAAGAGGGAATCTGAGAAGCATGATACACACAACAATATCAAAAAATACTGTTACAATACGTTTAACTGACGAACGGTGGAGACATATTATACTCCTCCATCCCAATCTCGTAGAGAAACAACAAGAAGTCCTTAAAGCTGTCAATAATCCTGACTGGATTCTTAAGGGAAGTGCAGACGAATTATTAGCAGTCGTTATAGCTTTAAATACCAAGTATCTTGTGGTAGTATACAAAGAGAGTAATAATGATGGTTTTATTATTACAGCGTACATAACAACTGACGTAAAGTGGTTGTTTAAAAAGGAGATCATATGGAACAAGGATTCATAAATACAATATTACCCAAATTAGGGTTTAAGCAACTTTTGGCGATGAAAGATCCACCACAATGGCTTTCATATGACAGGGAAGGTGACGCTCTGCATGTTATATTTGAAGAAGCACAAAAAGATGATGCATCAGCAATGGATAAAGACGATATTATCGTAACCAAACGTGGAGATAAAATCATAAACATGACTATTCTCAACGTCAGCCGCTTTGTTCACTGATCCATACTTCCCTTTTGGTAACTCCTTTACTTATCAAAGCATTCTCGTTAGTATGAATAGTTCAGGCAATAATTATGAAAGATAATAAACCAAATCCTTTAACCCTCGTTACCCTTGCAGGCGCGCAATTTATGGTGGTCTTGGATGCAACCATTGTGAACGTCGCGCTTCCATCCATCCAACAAGCACTCAACTTCACTTCCAGTGCACAACTCCAATGGATTGTAACTGCGTATACATTAATGTTTGGGGGCTTTCTGCTTTTGGGTGGCAGACTTGCGGATCTGATGGGACGACGCAAGATGTTTCTTATCGGTGTGACCCTCTTTGCATTGTCTTCGCTCCTCGCAGGCTTTGCGCAGAATCCGACACAAATTATTATCTTTAGAAGTTTGCAGGGATTAAGTGGCGCATTACTTTCCCCGGCTGCACTTTCGTTGGTTCTCACAATTTATAAAGATGGCAAAGAACGCAATCGCGCTTTGGGAGTATGGAGTACCGTCGCGGCCGGTGGTGGAGCTTTTGGTTTACTGTTGGGTGGCGTCTTAACACAATACATCGACTGGCGTTGGATTTTCTTTATCAATATCCCTATTGCTGCACTGATCATCTTCTCAAGTTTTCGTAATGTACCAAAAAGTTCTGAGCGGGGCAAAGGTGTCAGTCTTGACCTTCCTGGAGCAATCAGTGTCACAGCAGGACTGATCGTCTTGGTCTATGCGTTTGTGCGAGCTGCAGATTTTGGTTGGCTCAGCCCTGAAACACTTGGACTTTTTGGACTAGCAATTCTGTTACTCGTCGGATTTGTGATCAATGAATTGAAAGTCAAACAACCACTTATGCCTTTACGAATCTTTAAAAACCGTAACGTTGCCGCAGGAACGCTGATGCAGCTACCTATTACCGCCGGTATGTTTGGCGTCTTTTTCTATCTCTCAATCTACATGCAACAGATACTTAATTACACACCATTCCAGTCTGGCCTTCTCAATTTACCATTTACGATATGTATTGCGATCACAGCAGGTATTATTTCCAAGAAAATTGCCAAGATTGCACCGAAAAGTATTCTTATTATCTCGCCACTCTTTATTGCAGCTGGATTATTTTACTTCAGCCGCATCCCCGTTGAAGGAAATTATGTACGCGACGTCCTTCCAGGCATTGTCCTCATGGCGACAGGTATGGGCGCGACATTTGTCGCTTTGACGCTCGCTGTTACGAGCGGAGTTTCTGAGAAAGAATCAGGTCTTGTTTCAGGACTTCTCAATACAGCCCAGCAAGTAGGTGGAGCAATCGGCTTGGCAGTTCTTACCACTGTATCAACCTCGACCACCAATGCCGCTATGACAGTAGCCAATGGCAATCCTAGTGCAATGACCGCATCACTTGTCGCAGGCTTTGAGAGAGCCTTTCTCGTCGCTGCATGCTTCGCCATAGCCGCCAGTCTCATCGCCTTTTTCGGTCTCACCTATCAAAAACTACCCAAACATGAAGCCGAACGAGAAACAGAAACAAAAACCCTTCCTATTGCTGCTTAATACTCAACAATAATCTTCTTAAAAGACGCATCCCCAATCTTATCAACTGCCGCCGGAATCAGCCATCTCAGATTCTTTATAACAGTGGTAGGCAAATGCTGAATCACAATCCATTCAACTTTTTGATCCTCAGCATTCTTCGCATCAGCTGGAGAACCAGTATAAACAGCCGCATATACTGCAACCAACCCATATGCATCATGAATTTGCGCAAAATGCTTCCAGTCTTTTGCATCAATTCTCAAACCAGTCTCCTCCAACGTCTCCCGCACCATACATCCCAAACTATCCTCCCCCTCTTCAACCTTCCCACCAATCCCATTCAATTTCCCCTTCTGCCAATCGGGCCGGTTCTTATGGATAAGCAGTACCCGCTCCATAGAAGCATCAAACACAAACCCAAGCGAAAACGTTTTCATAGCAAAGTTATACCATGATTTACTATGATTGAAAAGAACGCATCTTTACGTGTGAGAACCAGGTTCTGACTAGGTAGAGGAACGGGGATATATTCCTAGCCGCTAGAACCTAAACCCTAATTCTCCAGCTGCGCCTTGAATAATTTTGTCATTTTAAGTACAATTACGTGGTGACTGTTTTGTCATAGGTTATTTTAACCTCGCCGCGGTGGTGGAATGGCAGACACAGGGGCCTTAAGAGCCCCCGTCAGCAATGGCGTGCGGGTTCGACTCCCGCTCGCGGTACAAGGCACAATTCTGCGCCTTGCTTCGCCAGAAAGCAGAATTAAACCGCAGACAGGTGCAGACTTGTGCCTGTCAAAGCAATTAGAATAATTAGTCCATCGGGGACTAGCTCAGTTGGCTAGAGCGCGCGGTTTGGGACCGTGAGGCCGGAGGTTCGAGTCCTCTGTCCCCGACAAAGTAAAAAGCACCTTTTTAGGTGCTTTTTTGTGGCAGAAATTAGAGCGTGAAAGGATCCAACGTTAAAACATCTCAGAATGGTAACTACTTGATTAGTTAATCTTCAGTCACCTTGAAGCGATCAGAGGATTTGATTATTTCTTTAAAGTTCTTCGCAGTTGTCTGTACTGCCAGAACCTCTCTGGGCTCCATATCGGTAAAATCAGAAATCCGGTTTACTCTCGTGAGTACATCTAGCTTGCCTAGCTCTTTTGCTGCAACGTAAAAATTTGCAACGACATGGGTATCTCGTTTAAGCCGCGTTAATCCATCCTCTCCAAATTCTGAGCTCGTAATAATACAATGTGCCCCTACTTCGCAAGTTTCGCAAATGACATCTCGTCTTCCTGAGACTAGTTCTACTGGATAGTCATCGGGCAATTCAACAAATGTTTGAAACATATTTTTTTGTCTTTCTTCATTGCGTCTCTGTGATTCTGTTGTTGTCCCAATTGTATCTTTCCAATATAAAAATTCAGGAGTCTGTTCATAATCTTCATTCGAAATAGCGTGTTCCCATTTTGCTCTAAAAAATGCTGATTGGGTAGATGATAATTCTTCGGGAGAAAATGGTCGGATGTCAATTGTCGTTCCTTTTAAAAGCTGAATAAAAAAACCAATATGATGCCCTCTGATAACATACGGCTTTTCTACGACAACTTCGGCAGGCTTTTGCTTTTCATTACTACTCGTTACTTGCAATCTTCTTTCCATGCAGGCAATTATACCAAATAGATTGAGTATCCTGGAGCGTCACCTCAACCTCCATCGGACTATTTTTTCTTTTTCTTCTTCTTTTCTTTCTTTTCACGTTTGGCTTTTTGTTCGACTTCAAACGTGAAAATATCGATGAGTGGACTCCATTCCTTTTTCTTTCCCTTTTTGGCTTCTTTTGAGGCTCTTCCCTTTCCCTCTTTTTCTTTCATTGTGCGTATTGTATCAATAGCTTTATAATAGGTCAAACTGTGTTGTCCCCACCTTCCATTTGGGCTAGGTTCGCACCTTTGCTTTAATTGTAAGTGCCTCCACACTCCAGGTGCAATAGCTTTGCACCCTTGCTTATAGCTCCTAAAGACTATGCATGCGAACTCAGCTTCTAGCTGGTAAAATGGTTAGATTACGATGAACAAATTACTCCCTGGTTGGAATGATCGCACGATTAAATACTTCTATCTCACAGAAGCTGCAATGAATATGTGGTTCATTGCACCGGTGTGGTTTTTTGTGTTCCAGCATTTTGTAACGGTGCAAGAAATTGGGATAAATGAAATGATTGCTTTTACAATCGGATTCTTGGCTGAAGTTCCATCTGGTGCTTTGGCTGATGCAATCGGTAGACGGAAGACGTTAATTCTTGGGGGCATTTTGCTCATAGTCGGTTCAATTGCAACAGTGGGAGCATTCAATCTCGTCTCGCTTATTATTGCTCAATCGATATGGTTTATTGGATATGCATTTTATTCAGGTGCCAATGAAGCACTTGTCTATGACAAACTTATCGTAGATAAAAGAGAACACGAATGGGCTGAGATAAGTGCCCGAAAAAATAGTTTGAACGTATTGGTCATAACCATTTCAGTACTTATTGGCGGGTTTCTCTATGCCGCCGATTACCGTCTACCGTATATCGTCCATACAGGAGCTATGATTCTTTTTCTTATTTGTGTATTACGCTATCCCAAAGATGAAACCCTTAGAATAATCAATAAATCCGTGCATAGCTTTTCAGAATATTGGAAAAATTTACTTCTTGGCGTCAAAGAACTCTTACGACCACAATTACGATTTCTTCTCTGGGGAGTCTTGGCATTTGTCACATTATATTATTGTTACGAGTGGGGTGTACTACGACCAATGATACTTGATGATCAAGGATATGACGGTTTCTCAGCATCGGTTCTTTCATTCATTGTCAATGCTGGGGTGTTTGCCTTATTCTTAATCCTTCCAAAGCTGTTTGGAGAAAATGTGAGTGAAAAAAAAGTATTAATAAGTGTCATCTTCGCATCAATCAGTTATACACTCATTGCACTCGCTACATCAATATGGATTGCTGGTGCAATTATCTTTGTATTCCAACTCGCAGCGCAGACAATTACTTGGTGGACAAGCATTTACATTAACAAACATGTAGGAAGCAGTCACCGTGCAACAGCACTTTCAGCATGGGCAATGCTCCAAAAAGTGCCATATATTCTCCTCGTAGGACTCATTACAAATCTTTCAGGTCAAGCATTTTCACTATTCATTCTTATTTCTGGTGTCATTGTAGGATTATTCGCCCTCGGCACCCTAGCTCTACTTCATAAGATCAACTCGACACCAGGAGTCAACTAGGTTCAGACATCGGGATTTAAGTGAAGGAATTATTATTATGAAACACATTCATGCAGTTGTTTGGAAAGAGCGCTTGCATTATAAAAACTTCTTCATATGTTCAATAGTCTCTTTTGTCGTCGTAAATAGAACTGCATTGATGTCAAGAGCATCTGCGGAATAAATGTTGGTACTATCGTCATCGACATACAATACTTCCTCAGCTTGAACTTTAAGCCGTTGTAACATCAGCATGAATATTTCTTTATTGGGCTTGCGCATCCCTTCTTCAGCCGAAATAATCATCTGATCGACGATTTGGTCGAGGTGATAATGATTGGTAAATATCTCCCGAGCATCAAGCCAGGCATTACTCAATATTGCGGTTTGATACTTTGCTCGGATACTTTGCATGAATGCATAGAATTCTTCATTGCGTATATCGCCTGAATAGAAGTCGAGTTCTAATTGACTGAGATCTTTTTGGGTGAGGGCAAATTTCTTTTGTATGTCCATCCAGATTCTCTCAGGTTTTACCTGACCCGTTGTCGCCAGATCTCCTGGTTCCAATTCATAGACTTCTTTCGAAATCTGTCCAGCAAGCAGATGCAATTTATTCTCCCACAATCTCCTTGGACTATAATCCAATGTCTGTACAAGAACTCCTCCTACATCAACAACAATAGCTTTAATCATGATTTGAACGGCGTGAGTATTTTGACGCTTTCTTCATTTTTTACAAAAAAGATCGTCGGGTATTTTTCAATCTTATTTCTGAGCATTGCTTCATGTCTGTGATTGCCATCGACTATCTCGAACGGTTTCCAAAAGTCAGTTACAATAAGAGGCGGTGGTTTATACCCTTCGGCAATCATGAGTGTCAGACCAGAAACCCGCTCTTCCCAAACATCCAGTGTCTCGCGTTTTTGCACAGGTTCAGGTCCTTCAATTTTATTGAGAAGTGATAAGGGTATTTCTATCAGATCAACCATTAAAGCAGTCTCTGTCCGAAGAGCTGTCGCGAGTCCATGATTGCCCTCGTTAAGTAAGAATTTCTGCACCCATTCTTCAAGCTTGTGTGCTTTCGCGGCAGCTACAATCTCTTTGTCTGCATCAAGGAAAGGAAACGGGAATGGTTTTGGATAATGCATGTCACTCATATAATTTATTATAGCATTTCGATAGGATTATAGACGAGAATAGTTTATACTATTTTGGAGAGTATATGGCTATGGAAGAAATCGAAATTACATTTTTAGACGTCGATCCGTATATCATAGCGCAGAAATTAGAAGCTCTGGGTGCCAAAAAAGTTTCTGACGAAGTCTTTGAAGAATGGATTTTCCAACAGACAAATTGGCTTCCCTTCCATGGACGCATCCGTGTGCGAGCTGATCAACATAAAGTCCGCGTTGCCTACAAAGAAACAGAACGCGCAGAAGGCGAAGGTAATACTGAAATAGAATTTGAAGTAAGTGACAAAGATCATGCGATTGCTTTCTTCAACAAACTCGACATCCCCATGATTCGGCATCAGCAAAAAAGACGTGTCCACTTCACATATAACGACACAATCATCAACATAGATATTTGGCCGTTGATTCCCCCATTTGTTGTTATTAAAGGACCTACCAATGATGCAGTTGAAGAAACAGCAACACAACTCGAATTTTCGCTCAAAGATATATGCGAACTAGACGCCCGCCATATTATCCGGGATATCTATAAAATTGATATTGATACTATGCAGGAATACGTGTTTTAAATATACTTTCTTATATGCAAAATCAAACAGTTTCAATTGGGTTTGCCTCAAACCTCGTTCCATTAATCCTGAATGGTACCAAGACGTTGACGTATCGCTTAGGTGATAAATATACTTTTTTACATGTCGGAGACAAAATAGCTGTACGTGACAGCTCCACAAATACAGTATTTGCAGAAGTAGAAATTACCGAAAAATCATATACAACATTTAAAGATTTACCAATAGATAGAGTAGGTCATGAAATCTATCCCTCTAAAGAAAAACAAAGAGAAACATTTGAGAAATATTATGGCACTGTTAAAGCTGGTGATCAAATACTTATCCTCGGTTTTAAACTTCTCAAATCTTATTAACTTAAACCTCTAATGCAAATTACTATATTTACACGAACCAGGTTCGTACTAGGTAGACGAACGGGGATAATTACCGCATATGAATATTGCGATCTGATGTGGCGTGTTCGTGGGCGATTTCTATCTCTGGTGTAATAACTTGTTCTTCATCACGTTTGATCAATAGATACGCCAAACTTCCAGCAACAATTGCCGCAAGTCCTCCTACTCCAAGCGCCCATCTCGGTCCGGCATTTTCACCAATCCAACCGATAATCGGAGCACCAATTGGGGTTGTTCCCAAAAATGCTACAGTCCATAATGACATGACGCGTCCACGCATCTCGGGGAGACTTTTAATTTGGAGATACGCATTTGCTTGCGCAATAAATGTGGTTGAGAACATACCGACGATGACCATCGCAATTGCCGCTAATTCCAAATTGGGAGCCAATGCTACAAGAAATATCGCCCCACCAAATAAGAACGCTGTGGTGACAATTGCATTGAGAGAAGTTTTCTTTCTGGATGCCGATATCAGACCACCGATCACCGCACCAAAACCCATTGCTGATGACAATAACGCGTATCCTCCGACAGGATTATTAAAAGTAAATTCAGCAAGAAGTGGCAGGATAACCATAAATTCATACGTAAACGTACCAATCAAAACCATCATAAGAAGCACCGTCCGCAAAGAATGCGTATCTTTTACATAATGAATCCCTTTCATAAATTGTCCTTTGATCATCGTCGATCTGACAGCCGGCATTAGCTTCGCAGTTTGCATCATTATCAAAACGATCAATACAGCGACAAAAGATAATGCGTTAATGAAAAAACACGCAGCCAAACCAACAGTCGGCACCAAAATACCAGCCAAACTTGGACCGACAACGCGAGCTATATTGACCATCACAGCATTAAGTGAAACTGCGTTACGGATATGATCTTTCCCAACCATTTCAAAGATAAAGGTTTGCCTGGTTGGATTATCAAATGCTGTGACAAGACCAAGTCCCAAAGCCAAAAGATACACCATCCAAACCTCAATCATCCCACTCACCAAAAGTAGCGCATGCAAAAGGGCCAGGACTCCGGCAATGGTTTGTGTGATAAAAAGAATCCGTCTTTTGGAGAACCTATCAGCGATAACTCCACCAAATGATCCAAGAAATAATGTTGGCAAAAATTGCACTGCAATCAATAAACCAAGTGCAGTCCCCGACCCCGTCAATTGCAAAATTAACAAACCTTGTGCCACATTTTGCATCCATGTTCCAGATGTTGAAATCGCTTGGCCTATAAAATATAACCGGTAGTTATAAATGTTTAAGGACGAAAACGTCATGCGCCCGTACTGTTTGATTTGATTCATAATTAAATTTATTCCCTCTCCTTTTAGGAGAAAGTTAGGGTGAGGTCCACACCACAAAACATATCATCGTAATTACTTTTTTAAGGACAATGTCGTACGTGGAGTAGTGCAAAACAGCTCTGTAGATGATTATAAAAAACCCATCTCATTCTATTCTAACGCAAATAACGCATTGGTTCAATGATAGAATATAATAATATGTTTGAATTTCTTAACACATGGCAAGGTAATTTACTAGGCTATTTAGTGTTTAACGTCATGTTCTTCCAATTTTATAAACTTGCTATAAAGACAGCAAAGCATGATGGAGCAGCGACAATTCTTCTGCAAACCGTTGCGGGATTAAGTATCTTACTCTACATGCCATTCTTTTCTTTTTCCCTTCCTAATGATCCATACGTGTATCTTTTTTTACTAGCAGCGTGTGTGTTCTATGCGATAAATGATCGCTTACAAACAACCGCAAGAAAGCATTTACAAGTGTCTGTTTTCTCCATCTTAAATCAATTTCTGACAATATTTTTACTTGTCTATGGTTTTACACTTTTTCAAGAATCGGTAACAATAGGAAAAGTTGTCGGTGTACTTATCATTCTCTTTGGTAATGTTTTGTTACTGTATAAAAAAGGCAGATTCGAGATAAACAAATATACAATTACATCAGTTATAGCAAGTCTCGCTTTAGCAACCGCGATTTCAATTGACATAGGTATTTCTGAGAACTTTAACTTGCCTTTTTATATCATGCTGACACTTATTATTCCGGCTTTGATGATTGCGGTAATTGAAAGAATAAAACCTAAGAATGTGATTGGTGAAGCATCACTTGTCAATTTCAAATATTACATACT
>JACDET010000018.1:13841-20916 GCA_013816255.1 Candidatus Levyibacteriota bacterium
AGCCGGATGTGCATGGTCACTTTCAATTTTGTTTGCGTTGCGTTCTTTCCAATTTGGAGACGTATCAACAGTTGTCCCGCTACAAGCAACTGCTGTCTTTATCAATGTTATTATTGCGGCTATTTTGTTTAAAGAATATGATCAAAAATATAAAAAGATCTTCGCTGCAATCTTTGTTATTGCAGGAGTATACATTACGACAATTTAGTAATCGTCATTCTGGTCGTGCTTTGCCCTTCCGTAGTCATGACGAAGGAGGGTCCAGAATCAGTCAATTCATTTTGACAAAACTGAAGCCAATTTCCCAAAACTTTCAAAGCTTCTCGTCAGATCAACACCAGCCATTTGAATATAAAACCCAAGCAGCATCACAGGAGATTTAATCTGCTCCCAAAATGCCCCAAGTATCGTAAAAGGTATAAAAATGATTCGTATAACTCCATTGATAAAAGCAGTAATTTTTTCAAAGATAAATAGTAGTACACCAGTAATAGCATCAAAGATTACAGAGAAAATCCAAGCGACTTTTTCGATTACGAAGCTTACACTTGCAGCAATCATTTCTACACCATGCCCTGCATAATCAATATTCACACTGATTATCGCCTGCGTCCCAGTCGCTATATTTGTCATAATCAAAAGGACACTTTGCACCAAGAGACTAGCAGTGCTATTTAACCAATTTAATGTCAGCATTACCACCGTTTTGATACCAAGAGTAAAAGCTGCAAACGTATTTCCTACATTGACAAGACCAGGTCGTGGATCAAGAAACGATAGACTATAAACAAGTACATTCTCCAGGAAAGTAGCGCCGTTGGACAATCCACCCAATGCTAGGACACCGAGACTCATGAGAAACGCCACTGGCTGATTGAAAAGATTTGGAAGACTTTGAAATGGTTTTACAACCTCTTCTATAGAAAAGGTCACAGATATCTCAGGTATATTTATTTGTGGTGCTGATGAAACAGTTGTTTCACGCAAATTAAGGTTGATGAGCATTGTGGTCAAAAATGCGACAACAACAATGAGTAGCGGCAAAAGACTCACTGACCAGATCTTGGAGACTCTGTACACTTCTTGTGGTGCGCTTTTTTTTGTATATTTCCTTTTCTGCCTATTTTTAACAGTAAACTTTCTCATAGTGATAAAGTGGGCAGAACTTATGGATTATACACCAATTCAATAGATCTTGCATTATTATGGGCCAGCCCATCAGTCTCCTTGAGCCATAACCTCTTTTTTGCTATACTCTAATCTAGTGATTAGTGCTCAGTCGTTAGTGTTCAGAATAAATAGTTAATAATGACTAAACACTAACGACTGAGCACTAAACCCTAACCTGCGGGTGTAGTTCAATGGTAGAACAACAGATTTCCAATCTGTATACGAGGGTTCGATTCCCTTCACCCGCTCACTTTTATGAAAAATACAACTAACTTCGAAAAACATACAAATCAAAACCCGATCAGCAAATTTTTTCTTGAAAACTTTTCTAAGGTATTGATCGAGTCGATACAGCCACTCAAACCACAATCTATTCTTGATGTCGGTGCAGGTGAAGGATTTGTTCTGGAAAAACTGCGTAAGAATAAGATTGGAAAAAAGCTTGAAGGTATTGAATATATGGATGAAGCAATTGCACTTGGAAAGAAAACTAATCCTCTCGTCAAAATTAGAAAGGGTGACATCTACAAATTACCATACAAAGACAATGCATTTGAACTCATTATATGCACAGAAGTCATGGAACATCTTGAAGATCCGAAAGCAGCGTTAGCAGAACTCAAAAGAGTCACCAGTAAACACATTATTCTATCCGTGCCAAATGAACCGTTATTTACAATTCAAAGATTCCTCAGAGGAAAAAACATGATGAAACTCGGTGACCATCCCGAACACATCCAACACTGGAATTCAGGGACTTTTAGAGCATTTGTCGCGGATCAACTTACCATCAAAGAAGTAAAAACTCCACTCCCTTGGACAATGGTAATAGCGAAGAAGTAAGTTAGTGCTTAGTGCTTAGTGCTTAGTGCTTAGTGCTTAGTGCTTAGTGCTTAGTAGTGATTTTAAACTAATCCCTAGTCGCTAACCCCTAACGTTGGGCTTCAATACTTTTGTAAATGACGATCACAAATGAGATAAATGGTATTGCCAAAAGCGCTCCGACGACACCCAAAAGATTTGCTCCAATCGAAACACCGATTATAACAATCACGGGATTGAGACCAACAGCGCGTTCCATAATCTTTGGTACCAACACTTGATTCTCAAGCATTTGAATAAGGATATATGTCGCAGCGACAACCAATGCCATGGTCGGAGAGATAGTAAATGCGATAATAATAGCCGGAATTGCCGCAAGTGTCGGTCCCAATGTCGGAACAACTTCAAGCATTCCTGCAATAATCGCGAGTGGTAAAGCAAGTGGAATACCAAGAAGTGTTAGGGCTATCCATGTGATAATACCTATAAAGAAGCTAAGAAACATTTGTCCTTGCAACCATGCACCCAGCTTTTCATTGACAAGACTGACGGTTTTTAAAGCCTTATCGTGATGTCGGTTATGAAAGAGTTTGGCGATAAATTTCTTGAACTGGTCATTGTATAACAGCAAATACAGACTCACAATAAATATTGTTATAACAGTAAAAATACCTCCAAATACCCGAGTTGTTACTTCAAACGCGCTACTACTCACATTATCCACTTGACTAGTCAAATAACTCTGGACTTGCCGCGGATTTATTTCAGTGACACCAAAGATATTTGCGGTTCTATCAAGATATTTAGGAAAGTCTTTTGCAAGCGATTCAACTTGATCAATGATAAAAGGAACCATGGTAAAGATGAGAAGAAAAAATGCCATTGAAATACCAAAGTATGGTATGAGCACAGCAAATAGCTTAGGCACTTTTCTTTTCCGCAGATACTCAGTGATCGGAAGAATCGAAGCCATGATAATGTAAGCGAGAAAGAGCGTTACAAGGATTTCACGGATTTGATAGACAAATAATGCCAAGAATACAAGGAAAAGTGCGAAAAGCACTTGATTTTTGAGGAGATAATCGATAAGCCTTTGTAACATACACTAGCCGTGTTGGAGACGGGCTAACTTCACTATATGCAAAAACGCTCAGCTTGTCAACGGAGTTTGTATACTCTGAATCCTGAGACGCCTCCCAAAGAGTATTCTCAAATAGTCCACCCATTTGAATTACGCCTCCAGGTTTGTTAGAATTACACATACCAGCTCCTGTAGCTCAATGGATAGAGCACATCGGTTCTAACGATTAGGTTGGGGGTTCGAGTCCCTCCGGGAGCACCAGGCACAAGTCTGCGCCTAGTTATTTTGTCCTTTGATCAAATGTCGAGTGGATTTGTTCAGGAGTATAGTTTGGTACCTCTGGACTATATCCAAGTATAGTTTTTGCTTTTGAAATATCGATATGCTTGATAGCATCAACAATACTGAACGCTTCATACCACGCCTCCCCTTGATACTCTAAAGCACATTTTATTGCTTGTGTCGCGTTATGCATACTGACGCTTGTTCCGAGAAATACTTTGTTGATCGGTCCGAAGCGGAGTGCTATTGTTTGTACTTTTTTATTTAACCCGTACCATGCAAGTTGTTGTTCTGCCATAACTTTACTCATGTGATAGGACAAATCGACATCCCGGCAGGAAAGCATATCAGCTTTGAGGTATTGAGAAACAAATGGTGTATCTTCTGTAATTGGTGTTTTGAACGGTATACCCTTTTCTATCCCATAGATCGTTGTGGAACTTGCGTAGATGACTCTTTTGACATTATTCTCGACAGCAGCTTTTAAAACATTTAATGTAGCCCTTACATTATTATCAAAGTAATCATCAAAACTTTTTCCTACTACTGGTTTTGGAATAGCCCCAAGATGGACTATTTGTGCAACTCCTTCAGATCTTTTAACGAGCTTTTCATAATCCAACAAGTTGTCTCCATCTTGCAGATCATATCCTACAATCTCGTACTCATTAGCATACTTTTCGCAAAAACCGCTTCCAAGAAAACCTTTATTTCCAGTCACCAAAATTTTCATAAGTTATCAATTAAATCTTTCCAGTTCTTTCTCTAAAAGAGTAACGTTATCTATAATATGTTTAACGCCGAGTTCTTTTGCTTCTTCTTTGGATAAGTGTCCACTTAAAACGACAACTGGCTCAACATCAGCGCTATATGCCATCTGAACATCTGTTTTTGCATCTCCGACAAAAATAGTTTCATTTGGAGATACATTCAAATTTTTCATTATAACCTCAAGCATATAAGGATGCGGCTTTGTTTTCTCTTGATCTTCTATTTCATGTGATGAAATTATCTGTAAAAATACATCAGGAATTGAAAAATGAGGAAAAATTCTATCTTTAAGCATTTTGTGATGGTTACCTGTTGCAACAGCGAGTTTGTACTTATCTTTTAACCGCACAAGCATTTCATTTGTGCCTTCAATTACAGAAAGAGCATCTACAAACGTATCACCCCAATATGCTCTCTCAAATATCTCACTTGCTGTATCAATGAGTTCTGGCTTTTCTTTCAATAGTTCTTTTAATTCTTCCTTAAAGGACTTACCCCATTTAGCTAAAATCCGTTTATTTTCTTCTTCGGGAGACAAATTTACACCGACATCATTAATCGCTTTTCGATAACACGCGTAATACCCTTCTTTCGCGCCTAATGTAAAAACATCGTCCCAATCAAAAATAATTAGCTTAACCATTTTTATATTATACCACTATCTCAATATACGAAATATCAACTCAATATCAACTCCGGGAGTTAGTTGGCTTTGAACCTCGGGTCTATTTTTGCAGATGTTTTATATATGCTAAAGATTTTTGGAAGTCTGCATTGTCTTCAGTAAAGGTTTGGATACTATTACCATTGGTAAAAAAAGAACGTAGTTCTTTTGTATTTAGAAAAGAATTGTCTATCGATTTACCTACATACTGTGGGTAAGACGACCATTTGTATGTATAAAGCTGCGGTGTCGAGACAAGAAAACCTGTAGACGGATTAAGATGTACGTATCGGCATGTGTGTATAAATTGCTCATCGCTTTCAATTAATACTGCCTTAAATCGAGATTGGCATAGCGGGCCGACGCGTTTGTATTTGAGATTGAGGTATCTAGCATATGCGTTGAGTACATTACCTATAAAAACAGTCAGACCATTAGTACTTATTTGCTTTAGTACGAAATGAAAATGATTCGGCATCAGACAAAATGCATAAATATCCACATGCAATATGTTTTCTTTCCTCAATCCCTTAAGAAGGGTATATCTCTGATCAAGAGGAAGCGTTCGAAATTTTGAGAAGCTAACTGAAGTATTAGCAAATCGGTAGTAGTCTATAAGTTCTAGAAAACGTTTATAATCGAATGCATTATAAAAGATATCTAAACGCATTACTCCACGATTAAAAACATGATATATTTCTCCACTCGCCAAAACTATCATACGTGCAGGCATATATATAGTATAAATAGATTATTGCCTCAAGTAAATCCCGAGCTTCAAAGCAAACTAACTCCGGAAGTTGCAAAATCGGGTTGAAGTTAGTGAGATTTATTTGCTTTTAATAGAACTGGCCATCTCATGGCATAGAGAAACATAGAGATAAAATCTAAATCTTTTCTATTTTGTTCATTAGCAAACGATCTCGAAGGTTTCCATTCATCTATTGGGAACATTGATTCTGTCATAGCGTTGACTACCGGTCCTGTGACTTTATCTGCGATTGCTACGGTTTGGACTACAAATAAGTCACTGTTATTCGTGTCTTTTTCCGTAGGGTCTATAACAATAACTTTTCCTTCCAGTAAATCATCCACAACTCTTTTAAATAATGGTACTATTACTGCTCCTTCTGCTCTCATCCGGCTCTTCCCTTTTTTTGCAAGTTCGCGGCTTAAATCATCTTCAAATAACGTTACTGGTAGTTCCTCTTGAAAACCTTTTAATCCTATATCAATATTGTGCTTTAATCTTTTCCCAGCTACACGTAATGAATTGATGCCATCTCCAGACACATAAAATGCCTGTCCAGCTAACGCAACCTCTTGATAACCTCTGTTGGGACGACTTTCACTTCGCATATTTTTAGTTGATAGAATTGTTACTTTATATTTTCTTTGTAGTTACAGCAAACGGGTTGAAGTCAGTTTTTTTGTCGTAATAATCTTCATGTTCGGCTTTTTTCATTTTGGCTACAAGTATATAGATAAGCGGAGTGAGCACTATTTCTAGCAGTACTTTAAAGATATAATTTGAAACTATGAGTGCAATAATAACTTCATTCGGGAGAACGCCTGCAAAGGCGATGAGGATAAACAATACAGTATCAAAAAATTGGCCTATCATTGTTGAGCCGATTGTCCTGATCCAAAGGCGTTTCCCTTTCGTTATTACTTTTACTTTGGCAAGGATAAAAGCATTCAGGAACGAACCGACAAAGTATGCGACCATGCTTGCGAGAACGATTCGTGGTATAACACCCAAGATAATATCGTATGCTTGTTGATTCGGCCAATCAGCTGATGTAGGAAGAACACCAACTATCATAAAAATGGCTGCCGCGAGAATATTACAGAAAAATCCAATCCAAATTACTCTCCGTGCTCGTGCATACCCATAGACCTCAGTTACCATATCTCCCAAAATATAAGCGAGGGGGAAAAGTATCGTGCCCGCATCGAGTGTAAGTGGTCCCAAAGCAGTAATCTTTGTCGATGCAATATTGGATATAAGGAGCACTGCTACAAAAAAAGCTGTAATGACATCCAGGTAATGATAGGGATTGCTAAGTCTTTTTAATGGCATAAAGGCTATTATACCATTATCTATGGTATAATTATCCTCATCTTTATGAGCGCAAATTCATTTAAATTTACTATCCTTGATAAGGATAAGAAATCCAATGCAAGACTTGGAACACTCAAAACACCTCATGGAACATTACATACTCCTGCCTTTGTCCCTGTTGGCACATTGGCAAGTGTCAAAGGTATTGCTCCACAAGCAC
>JACDET010000018.1:20926-31825 GCA_013816255.1 Candidatus Levyibacteriota bacterium
GCAAATTGTTTTATCAAACACATATCATCTCCATCTCCGACCAGGAGAAGACGTCGTCAAAAAAATGGGTGGACTTGGTAAATTCATGAGTTGGGACGGACCGACGATGACGGATAGTGGAGGCTATCAAGTGTTTTCGTTGGGCGTAGCACATAAAAAGGTCGAGTTTAAAGACAGTACAGGTAAAAAAGTAAATAAAATTAATAAATCAGTTTTTATTAATAACGCGGACACAATGCCCCTCTTGTCATCCGTCACCAAAACAACTGAAGAACGGCAAAAGCGCAAACTAAAAAGTGCACTCATCAATGAAGATGGTGTATGGTTCTTTTCGCATCTCAATGGCAACAAAGAGTGGTTTGATTCGGAGAAATCAATAGCGATCCAAGAAAAACTGGGAGCTGATTTGATTGTCGCCTTTGATGATCATGAGTCGCCTCTCTGGGATTATGAAACAACCAAATTATCACTTGAACGAACTAGCCGCTGGGGAATCAGAAGTCTTGATGCGCATAAAAGGCGCGATCAACTCATGTATGGGATTGTACATGGAGGAGCGTATGAAGAATTGCGTGTATTCTCAGCCAAATTTACCAACAAATATTTTGACGCAATTTCAATTGGTGGTTCGTATACTTCAAAAGCAGTCCTCCTGCAAATGATTGCGTCGTGTGTACCGCACTTTGACGTAGAGAAACCACGGCATTTACTCGGTATTGGTGAAATAGAAGATATATTTGAAGCAGTAGCTTTAGGAATGGATTTCTTTGATTGTGTCGCTCCAACCAGAAGAGCAAGGCATGGAAGTCTTTTTATAAAGCCCTCAAATGGTGGACGCAAAAAAAATAATTTCACACTCTACATAACCAATAAGAAATTCCAAACCGATCCAAACCCAATCGATCCAGGTTGTACGTGCTATGTTTGCCAAAACTTCACAAGAGCATACCTCCATCACCTTTTTGCAGGAAATGAACTGCTAGCATTCCAATTGGCAACGCATCATAATCTCTTTTTTATCACAAAACTTATGACGCAAATACGGGATGCAATTGGCGAAGGAAGTTTTCATCTTTTGAAGTCTGAGTGGCTTGATTAAACTGCATTACCAACATATTTTGCAACTTTTGCTAAGAGTTCATCCATTTCAAATGGTTTGGCGAGGAAATCTTCGACACCCGATTCCTGGGCGCTCTTTGAAATATCTTTACTTGCTGAGACCATAATGATTGGAATATGTTTTGTCTCATTTTTTCCTTTGAGAAAACGTGCAATATTCCGACCATCAAGACCTGACATCCAAATATCCAACAAAATTAAATCGGGAAATGGTTGTTTCATAGTATGTATCTGATCACCATCAATCATTGTTGCAACAGTGTAGCCTTCCATTTCCAAAAGCATTTGTATTGAATCTATAATTGCCGGATCATCATCGATAATAAGAATCTTTTTACGCATAATTATCCGCTTATTTTTGCTGTACAAGGTAAAGAAAAGTAAAAAGTTGATCCTTTATTTTCCTTTGATTCAACCCAAACACGGCCATTTTGTCTTGTTATTATATGGGCGGAGATATACAAACCCAACCCCAATCCAGAGAATGTTTCCATACTCGGACCTGATACCCGCATAAAGCGTTCAAAAACTTGATCTTTTTTATCGGGAGGGATTCCGATTCCAAAATCCTGCACACCAACGATAACTTCATTATCATCCCCCGTAACGTGCACAAAAATTTTACTACTTTGTGGTGAATATTTTATGGCATTAGATAAATAGTTAATCAATACCTGACTTGTGCGGTCACGGTCGGCTGTCATATGCATACCTCTTTTCCCTTTTATAGTTATCGTATGTTTGTGTGTCGTGAGTTGCATACTTTCAACCACCTCTTCAACCAATGTATCCACATCAAAAGATTCTTGGTGAAGATGCAAATTGCCTGTCTGCGTCCGGGTAACATCGAGAAGATCCGCGATGAGGGACGTAAGCTTATTGATTTGCACATCAATCTTTGCCATGCTTTCAGCCGCGAGAACGTCTCCCTGTTTCTCAAACTTCTTTCTCAACACTTGGGTATATGTCTTCATACTGGTTACAGGAGTTTTGAGTTCATGTGATGCCATTCCGATAAAATCGTCTTTTTGCCGTTCAAGTTCTTTGCGCTTTGTTATATCTTGGAACTCAAGTACTGCACCATGCGGTTTGCCGTCCTCTGTCAAAGGCGCAATCGAGAAAGAAATCGGAAAAAAAGAATTATCTTTGCGGACAAACATCTCTTCTTGATCTTTCACTTGCTTACGGGCTTTTAATGCATTCGTAATTGGACAAACTTTTATGTGGTATGGGAGTCCATCAGGGTGTTTATGATGAATGACAGTATGTAATACTTTATCTTTAATCTCCTCCAATGAATATCCTGTCGCCTGCTCTGCCGCTGGGTTCATGAAGGTAGGCAATCCGTTCATATCAAGCATAAAAAGGCATGATGCTGCGTTGTCTGTGATTGTTTTGAGTTGTTGTGTTTGTGATACAACTTTTTGCTCAAGTTTACTCATGTATTCTTCAAGAAGAATATCCAAGTCTTTACTTTTAGAGCCATCGACGGATTTTTTTATAACTCGTGGTACCTTTTTACTCATAAAATCACTTTTTTAGCTTGAGGATACGCTTGGTGAAGTCATCAACCATTTGCTTATCTTCAGTGAGAATTGCGATAGAAACCTTGACCCACTCGGCAAGTTGAGGAATATCCTCTTTTGCCAAAAGTTCAGGTTTCTTTTGGAGATGAAAAGTAATTTGACGATTGATAAACCTTTCGGCCGCAGGACCAAGATAATCTTTGGTAATTGTCAATGCTTGTTGATAAGTATTTGTTGTCATACTATTAAACTGCTTCTATTTTGGTAAGTTTTTTTGCACTTCGTGCAATAAGTAAAAATCCTACAATTTGAATAAATATAAATACATAAATTACTCCTAAAAGTCCAGCTAATCCAAGATCTAAAAGACGCCGATTGCCAAGTGATAAGAGAGCTTGCAGTATGATAGAGCCGAAAACAACACCTGTAAGACCGTATACTAATGAAGATAATGCTCGTTTATAAATAATACCCTTTACAACTCTTCTATATAACCAAAGTTTTAAAACAGTTACTAATCCTACAAACCATGTTATCAGTGAAGGGATGACTACGGTTAAAACGAGCAAACTATCTTTGAGATAATATGTCGCAAATCTATTGCCTTCTCCAGGTATTAACCTGGTTTGATTTGTGAAGATTAACTCTAACCACACATATGCAAATAGTATAAATGGCACGCCGCAGACTATGTACTTTTTAAGAGAGATCTTCAATTCTTCAGGTTGATGACTTAGCTCAATCGTCCCACGTAATATAAGAGTAAATGCACAAAGGTATGGCAGTATATACGCATAGTTAGTAAGTATTGTAAATATTGGTCTTGTATCAGCATAGTCACCAAAAAATGTTCTGAGTGAACCCATTAATGTCGAGACAATTAAACTAATAAACAAAAATAAAATACCATTTGCAATCTTATGATATGCTGAGGATTCCCGGCTTGGTGAGATAAGCTGCGCGTAACTTTTAATTTTGGTAAACGAGTATGCTGCTGTTAGCCAAATTAAGAGATACGGTATAGCGATAGTAAGCCGGAGAAGATTAACTGCTTGCTCAGAAATATGCAATTGGGCGGACGCAGTATTTGGAGAATTGAATAGAAATAGAAGATACAAGCCCCATAACATAACGACACTTATATAATATGGCTTAGACGCAACACTCGCCGCGACACTTTTGAGTGATGTATTCTTATTCTTTGCGACTTTTTTCTTTTTCACCAGAATAAGTATATCATAAATAACCACTGTATCATCTCGTGGAAAAGTAACCGTTTTCACCAGCAAGGCAACTATAACTTATATTATAAATAAAACAATGTCAATTCATTTACAATATTTTTAAATTTTACTATTTTATAAATCCTTATTTTTATTTTTAGATACGAATATGTATAATTTATATTTAAGTTGGTTAACTTTATTGTAAATTTATAACTTTTTAGGTATATTTTGCCAATTGACATATAGGTCTTATAATAATATACTATGCACATGTTTAATTTAAGAAATAGAGCATTTGTATATATCTTCCTTACGGCAATATTTGCCACTGGTCTCTATACTACAACTGTTACCAAGACCTATGCTGCATCACCTGTTACGGTAAGTGCTGAGCTACCAAAGGCTAAAGTATCCGTAAAGAGTACTGCATTGCCGACAAATGGTGAAAACGATCCTGTAAACACAGGAGAAACACCAGTAATAACGACTCCTGACGCAAAATATTTTTCAAGTATTCCTTCACGTGAATATTACTTGAGTGAAGCTCTTGAGCCCCAAGCAGTCCGTAACCTTTATAGTGTCTCCGGATTATTCTTTTTCCTTAGTGTTTTAGCACTTAATGCCGTACGCCTCCAACAGATCTTGCAGCCGATTGTAATAAGTAGCAATAGATTTGCAAACACACTCAGTATGAAGTACAGAAACATGTCTATGAAAGTAGTAGACACACTTAAAGGAGGACGTATAGCATGAAACGTTTAGGATTCGCTCTTCTCATTATCTGTATTGCAATTTTAGCATTTACTTTTTATCGTATAAGTCCATTATACAACCAAACCCAACAGTTCTCAGGATATACACTCCTATCTTCTTCATGGGAAAAATATAAAGAGAAATTCATCAATGCTGATGGCCGTGTTTTGGATTTCTCTCAAGAAAGCATCACTACATCTGAGGGACAAAGTTATGCGATGTTGCGTGCTGTTTGGTCTGATGACAAAGAGACTTTTGATAAAGTATGGAAATGGACAAAAGAGAATATGAAGCGTCCAGATGATGCACTCTTCACATGGAGATGGGGCAAACTTGACGACGGTACCTATGGACCATTAAAAAATGGTGGAGAAAACGCAGCATCAGACGCTGATACAGATATCGCGCTTGCATTAATCTTCGCCGCACACCGATGGAATCAAGAAGCATATCAAGATCAAGCAAAAGTAATTATTGCTGACATATGGGATGTAGAAACAGATGTAGCCAATGGCAAGCGGTATATGATTGCCGGAAATTGGGCGACTGATGATCAAAGAATTGTTGTGAATCCTTCGTACTTTGCCCCGTATGCATGGAAGATATTTGCACAAGTTGACGACAATGATTGGAACAGTCTTGTGACACCTTCATATGCATTGTTGAAACAATCAGGTCGGGAAAAACTTGATTCAGATAAAGGTGTGGGATTGGCACCAGATTGGGTCGCAGTTGATAAAAAAACAGGCGCGCTCAGTGCGACAAATCTCCCGAACTTAACAACGAACTATTCATTCGACGCAGTCCGAACTCCGTGGAGAATCACACTTGATTATATGTGGAACAAAGATCCACAAGCAAAAGAATATCTGGAGTCACTGAGTGTTCTTGATGATCTCTATCAAAAAGATGGCAAATTATATGCATCATATGAACACAATGGCACACCTATCCAAACCTTTGAAAGTCCAACAGCATATAGTACAGCACTTGGATACTTTATCGTCGAAAACCCTGAAGTAGCAGAAGAGATTTATCAAAATAAAATTCTCAAGCTCTATTCAAATGATCAAAATACATTTAAAGACGATATCGGATATTATGAACAAAATTGGTTATGGTTTGGAGCAGCCTTATATAACAAACAATTAATACCGTATACAAAATAGTATGAAATCACTTATTCCCAAAAAAATCTTTTCAGGAAATGTCAATAAAGCACTGTTGGTGCTCAATGTCATCATGGCGTTTGTCTATATCGGCTGGTGGTTTCTCCCCGGTCATATAGGAAATCCATCTCTTTATGCAGTCCTTTTCATCGGTGAAATATACCATCTTTTTATGGCAATTACTTTTTGGATGACAATTTGGCCAAACAATAAAAGGATCCGCAAAGCTCCAATCCAACCAGAAACGTTTTATCCATCTGTTGATGTATATATTACCGTTGCAGGAGAACCTCTGGATATTATCCGGCAAACAATTAATGCCGCAAAGAATATCGATTACAAAGCAAAAAAGATTTATGTTTTGAATGATAATCTCGTTATAAAAGATGACAACTGGAAAGATGTTGAGCGCTTAGCAAAAGAACTCAAAGTCAATTGCATAACCCGTACAGTTGCTGGTGGTGCAAAAGCGGGCAATATCAATCATGCATTAACCAAAACCAAAGGGGAAATTGTGGTTATCTTTGACGCTGACATGAAACCATATCCTGAGTTTCTTAAACGAACACTTCCCTACTTTGTTGATCGAAAAGTCGGATTTGTGCAAACACCACAATACTATACAAATCATGCAACCAATGAAGTCTCTCAAGGATCTTGGGAACAACAGTCTCTCTTCTTTGGTCCTATCATGCAAGGAAAAGACCGATGGAATGCAGCATTTATTTGTGGAACAAACGTAGCGATTCGACGGACTGCGCTTGTCGAAGTTGGTGGTATGTGTGAAGACAACATCGCTGAAGATTTTCTTACCTCATTGTCTATTCACCAAAACGGTTGGAAATCACACTATATAAGAGACGTACTCTCAGAAGGTTTGGCACCTGAAGATATGTTGTCCTATTACAAGCAACAATTGCGGTGGGCACGTGGATCACTTGAAGTACTTTTTGGCTCAAATCCATTATTCAAAAAAGGGTTATCTTGGGGACAAAAAATGCAGTATCTTTCATCTGGTTTGTTTTATCTCAACGGTATCGTGGTACTTATTGATATCACTATGCCAATCGTATTTTTATTCTTTGGACTTGAACCAGTATCGACAACGACAATGACGTTTGCGATATTCTTTATTCCATTCATGTTCTTAAACCTCTATACACTGTACATTGCATCAGGTAAAGATGTCACGTTCAAAGCAATTTCTTTCTCACAATCAAGTTGGGCACTGCAGCTTACAGCATTGTTCTCTGTACTGATGAATCAGAAAATGACCTTTGTCGTCACACCAAAACAAGCACAAGAAGGTAACTTCCTTTTCCTTGCCTATCCACATTTAGCATATATTTTCATTGCAGTTCTCGCGACAATCGTTGGAATTTATAACTATGGACTAAATTCATCTGTAAGTACCAACGTTGCATGGATTCTGTTCAACATATTATTATTCATACCGTTTATTAATGCGTCATATAAATGGAATAAACTTTTTGATACTTTTCTTCCTAAGAAATTACCATTAGCATCGCAAGATAATACTTAACTATGAATTTTATTTTTATCAAGAACATATCTATTGCTCATATACTTTTTGTACTCGGAATTAGTGCAATTATTGCCCTCAGTACTTTTTCACTTTTTTTCCAATCTATCCGGCTTGACGAATCACAATCAATTTGGCTTTCTGTCAAATCGTTTTTTGAAATTCTCAATTTAACCGCGCAAGATGTCCATGTCCCGTTGTATGGAGTCATTCTTCATTACTGGATGCAGCTATTTGGAGCAGATATCTTTGTTGCGCGTTCGCTTTCGTTCCTATTTTATGTCGCGACAATACCAGCTCTCTATATATTAGCCCGTGAAACAGCAAACAAGCAAGTCGCGTATGTGACAACCTTATTCTTTGCGTTATCACCATTCATACTCTGGTACAGTTTTGAAGCAAGAACATATTCGCTACTGACGCTTATGGCAACGCTTTCGCATCTGTTCTTTATGCGCATGATACGATCAAACGCTGAAAACGGCAAAGCGGGATTCTTTCTGAGTCTTGTCGTTGGTTTGTATACACACTATTTCTTTTTACTGGTCGTCTTTATGCAGGCGGTGTATGTTGCGGTTCTTTATATACAGAGACTTCTGCATGATCTCAAAGAAACTTCAGGTTCAAAGTTGCAACAGATCACCCGTTTGGCTGCATTACAGACAAATACACCAGAAAAGAAAATATCACTATTTAGGTACGCAAAACATGCATTTGTACATCATAAAAAATTAATTCTATCGTATGCTATTGCCGTAGCAAGTGCGTTTGTGCTCTTCGCTCCATGGTTAATCTATGTTGTAAGTCTTGGATCAGCATCAAACACCCAACCACTTGTTCCTGCGCCATCCACATTTAATTTGATACAAACCTTTGTCCTCTTTATGTTCGGATTTCAAAATCAAGAAATTCAATCTATTCTTGTTTCTTTATGGCCTGTATCTATTATTTTACTTTTTATAGTCTTTACCAAACGCCGAAAGCTTGCTTTTAAAAATATCGAATACTTTGCACTCGCAACCTTTTTACCTGTTGCACTAGTGTTTCTCGTTTCATATATCAAGCCGGTTTTTCTCTCAAGATATCTGATTTTCCTCGCTCCGACGATGTTCTTACTTCTGTCTTGGACATTATTGAGTTTCTCAAAAAAGATTCGTTATACAGCACTGATTGGATACACAGCGATTAGTCTTTCGCTTCTCACCATTCAGATCACATCCGCGCAAACAACAGTGAAGGAAGACTACCGTGGAGTAGGTGCGTACTTAAGTAGTCAAACAGATCCATCTGACATTATCGGTGTCAGCGCACCATTTACTGTGTATCCTATTGAATACTCATACACAGGAAACAGCAGGATAGATACAATCCCACAATGGAACAGATTTAAAGAAGGACAAAGAATACCTGCATTCTCACAAACAGAACTAGAAAAACAGGTCGAGAATTATCAAAAACAATATGATGAATTGTATGTCGTACTCTCCTACGATCAAGGGTATGAAGATGATATCCGCACCTATCTTGATTCGAGGTTTCAACTGACATCAACAAAATCGTTCTCAAACGGCATCATCGTTCGGTCATACAAAATGAATTATAATCCAAAAATTTCAATAAAATAATATGAATCCAAACGTTGCAATTTCAATTATCATCCCAACCCTCAATGAAGAAGATAATGTCATGCCACTTGTGAAGCGCATTCATACAGTATTAACGAGCCAAAAGATCACCTATGAAATACTATTTATCGATGATAAATCAACTGATAAAACACGCGAAATTATACAATCACTTACCAAAAAGTATCCTGTACAATTCTTTACAAAAGTACATCAACCGGGTAAAGCACAATCGCTCATTGAAGGGCTTGCAAAAGCACAATACGATTATTGCGGCTTTATCGATGCTGATCTCCAATACCCACCTGAAGCGATTCCGCAGATGATAACTAAGCTTATCGATGGTTCAGACATTGTCGTCGCGAACAGAAAAGAACAGCAAACATCGTTTATCCGGAGGCTTGCAAGCAGAACATTTATGTACCTTTTCGCGCGGGTCCTTCATGGAATAAAATGCGATGTACAATCAGGTCTCAAAGTTTTCAGAAAAGAAGTTTTCGCATCAGTTGCAATTGCTCCTTCACCTTGGACTTTTGATATGGAATTTCTCGTCAAAGCACGGGCGCTAGGCTACACAATCGGCACAGTACCAATTACTTTTACTACAAGAGTAGCTGGACAAACAAAGATCAATCTCATTGGAGCAACCATAGAAATAGGCTTTCACGCCCTCAAATTAAAAGCAGTCCTCCTTGCCCAATCAATACAACAATTCCTCCAAACCCTCAAATCCTTCCGCATATCAGAATAAACTATTCTTCTCAAACGAAAAGTACTATGCTACAATCACTTTATCTCTATGTTGCAGTTTAATACCTCTTTAAAACTCGTTCTAGCTGATGTTGATGAAACTATTGCTGACGTCTACACCAAAGCAACTCCTGAAATGATCTCTGCATTAAATAGTTTTCTTGCGGAAGGAAGGGCTCTTTTTCTTGTCTCTGGTGGAGGATTGCAAAGTATTCGTGAGAGGGTTACTGATCAACTGAGACCAGAACTGCGACATAAAGTTCTTATTGCACATTGTAGTGGTGCTGAAGTTTGGGGTTTCCAAAAGGGTGGAGAAATAAATAGTGAACCATATTATGGTGTGTACGAAGGACATTTTACTGATGATCAAAAAAGAACATGGCGGGAAATAACAAATCAACTTATCGAGAAATACCACCTCAAAACATATACTCCTCAACCTCGAAAAGCATTTATTGAAGCATCCCTTGCCGACCCTTTAAGCATTATGTTAGCTGATCGTGGTCCACAAATCACATTTGAATTTACAAATTCTATTAATCTTACACTTGAGCAAAAAGCACAAATAGAAAAAGTAACTGGAGTTGAAATTCCAAGTACGCATGATATGTATGATTTACGATACCCAGTCATGGAAGACGCCAAAGCGTTATATGCTCAAGCTGGTCTTCCTGTCCACCCACACCTTGGAGGAATATTTGCTTTGGATCATGTTATTGAAGGTGTTGATAAAACAAGAGCCGTAAAGCATGTGTTACATGACACTAGTATTTTAGCGTCACTTGATTTGCAAAGAGAAGATATCAATGATGTGCATGAGATTGAAATATGGGGAGATAAGTTTAGTCAGAAAAAAGGTGGCCCAGATTTTCAAATGTGCTTAGCTGTTTCTCCACAGGTGAGGACAATTGACTTTAGAGATGAAGAAGATTTACCTAAAGGATACGCAATCCATGTATGGGATGGTACAAAGCATCTTCACGAAGGATTACTTGAATATCTTACATCGCATTATTCAAATAAATAATGTCTATTCCCACCTCGAAGCTGATCCAGGTTCGCTACCTTCGGGAAGTCTATATTATAAGTTAAATAAAATTAATTACTATATTAACTTAAATCGAGGTCTCTGAGGAACTGGCGGAATTCGCCATTGAGGTCTTTGTGCTTTAATGCGAGTTCTACAAC
>JACDET010000070.1 GCA_013816255.1 Candidatus Levyibacteriota bacterium
GAATTGGATGCTTACGTATTTTACTAGAACGGTTTCCAAGAATATTAATCAAGGAGTGAATCTCAGTATCGCGGCCGGAAACAGGACCTTGAAGCCCTTGAATCACATTCAATGTGATATTTTGAGCGTAAGGAAGTTTTGTTGGGGGAGGCTGAAGCCACCGCAAATAAGCATAAAGAGATATCAATAAACCTAAAAGCGTTGCCGAAAAGGCAGCTATGACAAGAATCGGACTTGTGATCAGGCTTTGCAGGGCAAAAAATAAGGCAATAGGAATAGCCAAGATTTGATAATAGACTTGAAGTTGAAAATTAGCATCCCAAGCACTTTCAGGTTGTTTCCCTAATTCTAAAAGATTTGTTGAATAAATAAGCGTGTTAATGAACGAAATAACAATCGAGAAAAGATGCGGAATGCCCTGTTTAATTTCGGACTGAAGCGTTTGCTTGATATGAGTGGATGGTTCTATTGGACAAAATTGATATAAATCTTGGCGGCATTTTAAGGCATGATTGAATGCGTCAATTTGACCATGGGCTTGTACAAGTAATGTCTGCATTTCTTTAAAATTGAGAAGGTTTAAACATCGCTTCAACAAGTCTTGATTGTTTTCTTCAAACCCGATAATGGTCGCTTCTGTAAGAAAAAGATCCTGTTCGCTAGGTGGCAACTTCGTAAAGAAGCTTTTCAATTGTTCTTGCAACATGACAAAATCTTTCGATTTGAGTACAGAGATGAAGTCCTCTTTGGTTGCAATATTTGGCAGAATAGGAGCTTGGTAGAAAGAAGAAAATAATGAAGAAACAGTTTGCATCGTTAAACCTTTGGATAGATCATAAATATTAACGACCGAAAGTTTTTGAGTAAATGGTTTCTTGGTGTTATACCCAAACATATACCGAAACATACTGGAAAATTGATCTTTTTGGTTAAAAATAAGAAATTAAGTTATGGAGAAAAGATGACTTGGCATCCCGATGTTCCTGAATTAAACATTCCTAAACCAGAAGCGATTAAATTATTGGAAGGTCTCGGTGACGATGTATTGAATGCAATGGACAATGAAGAAATTCGTCGCCGCATGGAAGATGCGGCTAATCAACTCGCTCATTCCTATGCAAAGAAACCAAACGCAGATTATGAGGGGTGTGTGGATCTGATATCCATGGCGCTTTCTGTTACAGGAAATGCTATGGGGGGACGAGTGGGAGCTTTATTTGTTGGGCAGAGTAGCGAAGCTGCGGAAAAAGCTTCTCGCCTCGAATTTCCCGACAGCTTCACCGGCGATCTATAACAACACGAAAAACTTTGGGGAAATAAGAGACGGTTGTCGATAATTATCATAATAGTTATTATTATTTTGTATTACTAGAGGTCGGCATTGCTTGAAGAAATTCTTCAAAGCTATCCCCTTCAGGTAGATATAACAAGGGATATTTTGCACACAAAGAATTATAGTAGCGAACCATCAATTGCAAACTATCTAATGTCATATTATCTTGTTGGTGAATAGAATTTGGATCGTCTGGGTTTTGTTCTAATATGGTACATAATTTTTGAAGAAAGACATAACTTGGTTTATTCCAATTCGATTCGTGGTTTATTGTTCTTTTTAGGAATGGCAACGATTTTTTTGTTTCCTCAAGCTGAGCTTTATATCTAGGATGATCCCATCTGATAGCATTAGGAACTGTAGGTCGAGGTCCTCTCACTAATCGTTCTTCAGCAATACTAAACTCGATAATGTATTCTGGTAATGCCTGATTATTATCATAGATGACATGAATTGGATTGCTTGGATTATTTAGCATATTTCCGTAAGCAGAATCAAAAGGAGTACTATCTGTTGAAGATCTAGCCTGAGGTCTTCTAATTGGATTAAAAGGACTTGAGTGTGGGAAAGCTTTGTTAAGCTCTTCAAATGTTGTTTGTACCCCTAGCTGGACTCTGCAAAGCAATATTTTCATCGCGTTTGAAGGGCAATCTCTAATATAAGATAAAGATGTTCTTGGGTATTGTGCAAAATAAGTTCCAATTCCAGCAGCTCCTTTAAAGCTTGCAACTCTTGTATCAAAGCCTTCTTGTGCAATTTTAGGTATGCCTCCTTCGGCACATCCATGAAAAAGAGTTAGTTCATTAGATATTTTATTTTTTGCATCCATGATTGATTTTTTAGTCGTATATGATTTAACTAATGATGCGTTTTCTATACGGGTAATTTTGTTTATCGCAAAAAGTTGACGACTTCTGATATCATTTTCGAAAAAGCGATTGAGTATTTCAAGACCTTCCTCTGAATGAAGAGTCACATCTACCATGTTAAAATGACTTATTGAATATTTTTTTTGCTCCCAATATGTTGGTGGAACAAAATCAGGATCTTCTTTTTCATTTGTTGCAATTTCATGTTGAATCGGAACTTCATTTTTGGTTTTTTCAGCTAAATCCAGTTCATCTAAGCGTTTTTTAACGGTTGAATACTCTTCTAAAAGATATCTCTTTTCAAGACTAATAAAGTCTACTTTACCCTTATTATAGCCCTCATAAAATGCAGAGATATTAAAATCGTAATGTCTAAGAGCGAGGTAAAGTACTTTTGGCTCTACCTTGGGAAACTTACTCAGCAATTCATTTATCATGGCTTCTTTTTGTGCTGCAGAATAATTGACTGTAGTTCCCTTGGTGACTGCTGATGTAGACAGTGCAACCGGATTGGCAGCTGAAGGTTGTGATACGGTAGATGAAATATTAGGTTGTTCTGGTTGAGAGGGTCTTAACTTTTCTAAAATTGAACGTGAAGTCACGAAGCCTGAGGATGATGTAACTACTGCATTTGAAGTGGTTGCTAATGTTGATACGGTAGATGAAATATTAGGTTGTTCTGGTTGAGAG
>JACDET010000055.1 GCA_013816255.1 Candidatus Levyibacteriota bacterium
TGCATAGACTGGATATCCTGTTTTGATCAATGCGTCAATTGCTTCTGGAAGATAGATTTCTCCACCTGTCCCTGGTTTTTGCGCCCTCAAAATATCAAAGATTTCGGGCGGTAATATGTACGCACCATGTGTTGCAAGATTTGATGGAGCTGTACCTGGTTGTGGTTTTTCAACGATCTTTTTGATCTGATACACATTACCATCTTTTTTCTCAACATCTGCAATACCATAGCGTACCAAATCTTCTTCTTTATTGATTCGTACAGCAGATATCACTGCTCCACCATACTTTTCGTATACAGCAATCATTTGGGAAAGTCGTGGCGGATCACTATAGATGAATTCATCTCCCCACATAACAGCAAATGGTTCATTGTCGATAACTGGTTCAGCAGATAATACAGGTGTACCATTACCATACATACCCTTTTGACGGATATAAATAAAGTTTGCGAGTTCTGAAAGTTTACGGGTGTCGGCCAAAATCTTATCTTTCCCTCCTGCTATAAGATTTTGAATGAGGTCTTCGTTCGGTACATCGAAATGATCTTCAATTGCTCTTTTCAAAGCACCTGTGACGATGACAATGTCTTCAATTCCTGAAGCAACAGCTTCTTCTACCACGTATTGGATAACTGGTTTATCGACAATTGGGAGCATTTCTTTTGGCATTGCTTTTGTTTGTGGCAAAAACCGTGTACCAAAGCCTGCGGCTGGAATGACTGCTTTTTTTATCTTCTTTGACATGAGAAGATTATATTATAGGTTGCAATATTTGTCAACAGGCATTTTCTATGGGATATACTATTTATGTTTTCCCCAGTGGATTTTGTTCCAAGCGCGCTCATGGAAAAAGTAGAGAACTGTATTGACAATACTAGTTATGAGGGTAATATTACCTGTTGCTTCAATATCTCCTGTCATCATATAAACAACGATAAAGGTTGCTATGACAATGAGGATGCGGTAGGTTATTGTTTTGACGAGAGACCGCTTCGCGTGTTCAAAGTGTTTCACTTACTTAGTATAACAAAGATTTTGTCTACAAGGTAAGGCGAGTATTAGAGGTTTTCAATAAGAATTTTTAGACCAATCAAAATCAAGGCAACTCCCCCAAGTATCTCAACTTTTTTGCCAAATACTTTCCCAATACTTTTACCAAACAAAAATCCAAAAAAACATAAAACAAATGTTACTATGCCAATGGCAATGCTTGATATGATCAGTGGGATGTCCAAAAGCGGAAGCGTAATGCCGACAATAAGCGCGTCAATGCTCGTCGCTACAGCGAGTAAGAAAAGTGTTCTTGTATCGAGTAGCGATTGGTTTTGATCAACAGGATCTAATGATTCACGAATCATCTTTATTCCGATGATAGTCAGCAAACCAAAAGCAATCCAGTGTGCAAATTGCGAAACAAAACTACTGAGCACCTCACCTATTGCCCAGCCAATGAGTGGCATAAGTGCTTGAAATATGCCAAAAAACGCGGCAATTTTCAATGCACCGGCAAGTCTTGCTCTCTTTGATTTCATCCCACCCGCAACACTGACACTCAATGCATCGAGCGCCAAACTAACTGCAATGATGAATAGTTGTATTGATGCTGTCATATACGTACTACAAAATAATCGACGCAAGTCCGAGGAAGACGAAGAAACCGATGACGTCAGTAGCTGTGGTTATAAAAATAGTCGCTGATGATGCAGGATCTTTCCCAAGCGATTTCATAATCATCGGTACCAGAGCGCCAAAGAATCCAGCGTTAATCAAATTGATAATCATTGCCATTCCAAGGACAAATCCGAGAGCAGGACTTTGGTTGAAGACAACGGCAATAAAGGCTACGATGATACCATTGATGACACCATTAACACCTCCCGCAATCATTTCATTTATCACAAGCTTACGGCTTGTCTTAAGTTCAACTTCCTTCATAACAAGTCCACGGACAGCGACAGCAAGTGCTTGTGTACCAGCGTTTCCTCCCATACCGGCAACGATCGGCATATAGACAGCAAGGAGTGTAAACTTGGAAATTGTATCCTCAAACAACCCGACGACTGAAGCAGCCAAAAAAGCAGTTCCCAAATTAATGATTAACCATTTGTAACGGTAGTGCACTTTTGTCATTGGTGAATCAAGTACGCTTTCTTCACTCGCTACACCGGCAAATCCATATAGATCCCGTGTCATGTGCTTGTCAATTAGTCCCAAGATTTCGTTTGAGTGAATAAGGCCGAGGATATTGTCATTCTCGTCCATCACTACGACTTTATTGTGAGGATTTTTGACAAATGAATTAATAACTTTGGTAACTTCACTGTCATAACGAATTGATGCGATGCGCTTAATTTGTTTGTCAGTTATCTCATTGGTTTTGCGTAGAGCCAACGTTGATCCGGGCAATTCTCCAAGTAACTTTCTTTCCTCAACGACAAGAATCGTTGGGAATTTACCTGTTTTATTTTCATAATCTCCTACTTCTTCAAGAATGGCCGGAATTCTCATATCACGCTTGATAATAAGATAATTGAGATGCATAAGTCCGGCTGCTGCCTTTGGATTAAACTTCAAAAGAAACTCCACCTTCTCACGGACATAATCATTCAAACGCTCAGTAATTTTCTTTGAACGCGGCTCCTGAATCTCCTGCAAAATATCAGTCGCTTTATCAGGATCGAGTGGATTTAAAAAGTTAAGTATCTCATCATCATTGAGCTTGTGAAGAAGATCCCTTTGCATTCTAGTTGACAGTTTAAGGAGAATATAGCCTTGTTTGGAAGGTTCAATACCACGAAAAAGAATCAAACGTGTTGCAGGAGAATTCGTCAGTTGATTTACAAGAGTTCGATCACTTACACCATTAGCCATATCTTAATTGTAGTATGTCTAAAGCTCCTATAGCAAGAGATACTTTGTTATCTGAAGCGTTTAGTAAAACATACATATAAGACAATTCTAGACCCTAGACCCTAACTATAAAGGATACTCTTCCCCATTCATTGGAAGAATGATTTCGGCAATCTTTGTATCTTGTTCCACCTTTTGCGCAAAAGTCATACGTTGCTCAGTATCACCATGAATGACAAATACCTTTTTGACACCTTCAATATGCTTAATCCAGGTCATAAGCTTTGGCTGATCTGCATGTGAACTCATGGTAGTCTCGCGGATGTGGGCGCGGACTTTAATATTTCTATCATAAATCCGGACATTACGCATACCCTCCAGAATTTTTCTCCCCAAGGTGTCTTCAGCTTGGTAACCTACAAAGAGTAATCGTGTTGTAGCAACTGGTAAATAATTCATTGCATGGTGCAAAATCCTCCCACCAGAAAGCATACCTGAACCTGCAACGATGACTTTTGGATCCATTGCTTTAATAATATCTTTACTATCCCGAGCCTCTGATGTGACAGCCAATCCTTCAAAACTGAATGGATCATCTTTGTGCTGCTGTAACTCTTCATTATAAAACTCTTTAAAGAGCCGGAAAATCTCAGTTGCACGAATTCCCATAGGACTATCCATAAAAACCGGTGTATCAGCTCTGATCTTACCTTCTTTTTTCAAATGATAGATTCTGTGAAGGATTTCCTGTGTCCGTTCAAGAGAAAAGGCTGGAACAAGTAACACGCCGCTATCACGCTCAACGGCATTAATTTCTTCAAGCAAAACTTGTGATGGATCCTGATTCGGATGGGTTTTATCGCCATATGTGGATTCCATGACCACAATGTCTGCTGAATCAATATAGTCAGTCGGCCTGATAATATCTTCTGGCGTATTCCCTAAATCACCACTAAAGACAATCTTGCGTCCATCGCCACGATCGACAATCTCAATACTTGCTGAACCCAAAATATGCCCAGCATTGACAAAATTTGCAGTAAAAGGACCAAATGTCACAGGCGTATCATATTGCACAATCTCAACCATCTTAAGAACCTTTTCAACTTCCTCAAGACCGTACAATGGCGGCACATCTACTTTTTCTTGTGCGATCTTTGCTGAATCTGTGAGGATGACTTCCACCAAATCAAATGTCGGTGCTGTCATATAAATCTTTCCTGAGAAGCCTCCATAAACTAGTAAAGGAAGACGGCCGCAATGATCTAAATGTGCGTGCGTCAGAACAACGCCCTTAACCTGTGACGGATTAAATTGTAGTGGCTGATAGTTAAGATTGGCAATCTCTTTTGGCCCTTGGAACATACCAAAGTCCACAAGAAGTTGACTCTCATCATCTGCGGTCAACAGAAAAGATGATCCAGTAACTTCCCCAGAAGCCCCCAAAAATTTTAATTTCTTCATCTGATTTAAGTATAGTCATAAAAAAAATAATTTACTAGAGCTTATTTTAATCCTAATAAATTCCCACCTCGAAGCTGAACCAGGTTCGCTACCTACACACGTACATTGTTCATACTAGATATATACACCTGCAGTAAGGGTTAGTAATTTCCCAGATATAGCATCACTGGTAGCATGGTATAATCCAGATGTTTCCTGCCTCATATTATGCAAAGAGAGATTGAGCCGACACTTCGTTTTTCCAAAGACCTTATCAGGGTACCGTCTACCGCCGACAATGAACGCGGGAGACTCGCTGTTCTTGACATGGCGACTGAACGCCTTCAAGGTTTTTCATCGGAAGAATTTCAAAGTAATGGTGTTATCAGTAGGTTATTTTATAATACTCCTGTATTGCCTGACCGGTTTCGGATTATACTCAATGGGCATTTAGACGTCGTTCCTGCAATTCATAGTGAACAGTACGAACCTCATGAAAAAGAAGGTAAATTATTTGGCCGGGGTGCAGGCGATATGAAAGCTGCAGCTGCTATTCAAATTGATGTTTTCCGGAAGATTGCGCACAAACTTGATTACCCTATCGGATTGATGCTTGTTACTGATGAAGAAGTTGGTGGAACTAACGGAACAGGACAACAAGTTGCACAAGGCGTGGCAACCGATTTTGCTATTGTGGGTGAACCTACTAATTTGGGCATTTGCCATACAATGAAAGGCGGGATTGGGCTCCATGTACAAACGTCTTCTCTAGCCGCTCACGCGGCATATCCTTGGAGAACAAAGGCATCAACCGATGAGATGATGCAGTTTGCATACAATATGAGAGAACATTTTCCTACACCTGATGATACGTCATGGCAAACAACTGCAGCACTGACTGACCTCTGGACATCGCAGCAGGAAAGAACAGATGAAGTGACTGTTTCAAATACTATTCCGGCAGATACGAATAGTACATGGGATATCCGCAGAGTACCCCAAGAACGTGAAGAAGTAATTCTTTCTCGGGTTAGTGAGTTTGCCGAAGCCAATACCAGTATTGCAGTAGTCAGGACTATGCCGTCAGCACATACTGATCCGGCACATCATGACATCGTCACACTTAAAAACACTATTCAGGCAGTTACAGGTCAAAAAGCCACAACTGCAATACAACATGGGAGCTGTGACTTCCGCTGGTTCACACAAATAGGAGCTGGCGGAGTCGCATACGGACCGATTGCAGGAGATATACACGGCTCGCAAGAGTTTGTAGAGATTGAAAGTCTTGTCCAATATAGCCGTGTACTTGAAGCATATCTTTTAAATATAAACCAGAACCAGGTTCGTACTAGGTAGAGGAACGGGTATTTTGTGCCTCCAGTCACGCTATAGTTTGCTATACTAAACCAATGCAAACATATAAACCTACCAGAGATGAAGTATTAGCCAGTGCGCATAAGCAAGTTGGCGATATTATAAAACCTGATCTCAAAGTACTCTTTTGCGGCATCAACCCAGGACTGTATACAGCAGCTGTAGGGCATCATTTCGGCAGACCTGGTAATAGGTTCTGGAAAGCGCTCTATGCTTCAGGTTTTACTGATCATTTATTTCATCCTTCCGAACAAGAAGCATTACTCGATATTAATCTCGGCATTACCAACATTGTACCCAGGGCTTCAGCAACTGCAGCTGAGGTAAGCACACAAGAGTTTTTACAAGGAAGAAAAGAACTTACAGCAAAAGTACTAAAATATCAACCCAAATGGCTTGCAGTGTTAGGTATTCAAGCATATAGGCAAGCGTTTGATGAACCCAAAGCACAATTAGGTCTCCAAGATAAAAAAATTGGAGAGACAAAAATATGGGTTCTTCCTAATCCAAGCGGGTTGAACGCGCACTATACGGTAGAAAAATTGTCTGAAGTATTGCGTGAGTTTAAGAAATATTCTGATCCGAAGTAGTCATAAACTGATATATTGACTGTTTACGGTTGCATATGATTATCTAGTAATATGATAGCAAAGAAAATCGTTAAAAGAGTTACAAAACAAAAGAAACAGACTGCTAAATTTAGTGTAAAAGGTAAAGTCGGGCTATTGTTTTTATTAATCGTTAGTGTGGGCTTTCTTGCCTACTTCTTCGCTGCTCACGCATTTCCCAAAAGCGAAGACGCGCTTCTTAGTTCCGAAACAGAAACGTATGCAGCAGGCAAACCTGTTATTAATGCGGTATTTTTTAGCGTTGAAGCAGAAGATATGAGTTATTTATCCGTACCTGAAGGAATTCAGCTTATCAACGATACAGAAGCGTCAGGCGGTTTAGCAAAAATGCTACTGATCAATACAACAATTGTGACAACCGTTAGAACTGAAGCATCAACCAGTAAAATAGTACTTCGTGCCAAAGGGAATAACTGCCACGGATGGCCAAATGCTGTAGTTACTGTGGGTGGAGCAAAAGTAATGGATAAAAATATTACTTCAAGCCTCTGGAAAGACTTTTCAGCAAATATTGCGCTACAGCCCGGATCACACAGTATCGCAATTACCTATAACAACGATTTTGAGTCTAATGCAGGCCAAACTTGCAACAGAAACTTGATGATTGATAAAGTCTCTCTTCAATAAAAGTAGTTTACAGTTTGTAGATTTATATTTCTTTATTATAAAAACTAACATCCGATGTTAAATAGCTTCGGACATCGGGATTTACATGTATTGCTGGTTAAAAATATTTTGGTGAATCAAATAAAGAAAACTCGAATTTTGTTCTAATAACTGTATCGTGGATTTCTTTTTACTAAGCAAAATTATACACCCGCAACGCCAAACCACTGTCCAACCCCATATGTAATTATCATAGCAAGTGCTCCACCTGAAACTATCCGTATTGTTGCTTTTACAGGATTTGCTCCACTCACCTTTGCGCTTAATGTACCTGTTATGACCAATGCAATCAGTACGGAGACAAATGTCACGGGCACCTTCATTTCACTTGGTGGAAGAAGCACTGCAACCAATGGAATCAATGCTCCAGATAAAAATGCAGCTGATGAAGCAAATGCTGCATGCCATGGATTGGTCAAGTTATCAGGATCAATGCCTAGCTCTGCATCTACATGTGCGGCAAATGCATCTTTATCAGATAACTCTTTGGCCACCACCATTGCCGTCTCACGACTCAAACCTTTGTGCTCGTAAATTGAAGCGAGTTCTTGGAGCTCTTGCTCTGGACTCTCAAGTAAGGCTTTGCGCTCTTCTTCAAGAAGCGCACGCTCAGTGTCTCGAGAACTACTGACAGAAACATACTCACCAACAGCCATCGAAATCGCACCAGCAATAATCCCTGCCATACCGGCCGTAACGATAACTTGTGGAGAATTCGTCGCACTCGCAACTCCGACTACCAGACCCGCAATGGAAACAATCCCATCATTTGCGCCAAGGACTGAAGCACGAAGCCAGTTGAGTTTGGCTGTGTGATTTGAAATATGCGGTTCAGAATGTATTTGAGCGCTTAAAGATATGTCTTTATTCATAAACTATTGTCATCCTGAACGTAAGTGAAGGATCTCTAACGTGGGATTCTTCGGCAATGCCTCAGAATGACAGAAACATTTCAATACTAAATTTAGTCTACTTTATTTTGCACATTGCCTTGCAGAAACTTACGTACGTTATCGATTGTAACATCAAGGATCTGATGCACAGACTCTGTACTGTTGAAACCATTATGCGAAGTATATAATACATCATCTCGACTGATGAGCATATGATCCATAAGTTGGGTTTTGATGTCACAGGATTTAAAGAATTCTTCGGTCAGGAGTTCTCGCTCCTCTTTCAAACCACATTCCTCCTCCAAAACATCAAGTCCGGCACCTTTTAAAATTCCACTTTCTAAACCTAAGAGAATTGCTTCTGTTTCTACC
>JACDET010000019.1 GCA_013816255.1 Candidatus Levyibacteriota bacterium
CATCTTTCCATGTTGTCTCGCCTTGCTTTCTATATTGAACGGAAGCTTTGTTAATAGCTGATCCCTCCGCTGGGTTCCAATATAACCCAATGGATTGATATGTAGGAATAGCTGTTGCTTGAAGTGCTGCTTGCGCTCGCGCTCTGTCTGACTGACTTTGCCCATTTAAGATAACCCCAATGATTATCGGGAGGATGAGTAATAAAAGTCCTATGGTTATTACCAGTACTCTGTTGCGTTTGCTTTTCATAATATGCCCTAAATAACGGTCAATCCTGTAGCATAAAGCTCTACAATAATTAGCTTAAGTAAAAGTTTTCTTAATGTCAAGAGGTCATCCTTAACTTTGAAAAAAATGTTTACCTGTCCTTAATCTCTTACATGTTCAAACAATTTTAGCTTGCCGGAGTAACCTTTGAGTAATTTATGTACCAAGCTCAAAAATAATATTCCGTAAAGAATCTTACTGTGTTTGGAGTCTAACGCAAGAGAAGGTCGAAGAAATTACTTACAGCGTCAATCTGAGATGATTCAGATGTTTGTACACCGCCATGACCCATACCCTGCACAATCGCAAGCTCAGACCTCACGTTATGAGCGAGCAGTGAGTCATGTAGTCGTTGGCTCTGACTGAGGGGTACGGCTCTATCTTTGTCGCCGTGCAAGATGAAAAAAGGTGCATCGTCAGCCGTTACGTAGGAGAGAGGACTTGCAGCTATGGCTTTCTCCGTGCATCCGGGGGCAGTAATTTTACAGCCGAGCAATTTTGCACCGACAATGTCTTGTCGTTGCGATGATGTTTTTGAAAATTCCACCAAATCAGTTGGACCGAAGTAGTCTACCACGGCTTGAACCGAACTTGAGGTGCTCAGGTTCAGTCCTGTCTCGTACTGCGTGATATCGTCTGTTGTCCCGGCCAGTGCCGCCAAATGTCCGCCCGAGGAAGCGCCCCAGATACCAATTTTCGTATCATACAGTTTATATTGTGCTGCATTAGCACGCAGGAAGCGAACCGCCCCTTTGACATCTTCAATCTGCGCTGGGTAAATAGCTTCGTTGGTGAGTCGGTAATTGATACAAGCGACGGCAAAGCCCCGATACATCATTTTTGCAGTACTGTAAGCTGCGCAATTCGTATCTTTACTCCCGGAGGACCAGGAACCACCGTGTACATAGATAATAAGCGGGAATGGACCGGCATGGTCCGGTGTATATAAATCAAGGAGCAATCTTGGACTGGCATTGCTATAACGTAAATTTTTGTACGAAGTAAACGTCGCTGTTGGTATGAGTAATGATGATGATGGAGTTGGCGTGGTATCCTCAGCAGCATAGGATATGTTGTCTTGTTTCTGCTGTGATTCAGTCACTGCGATGAAGATACCACCAAGTAACGTAATCAATCCTATGAATGCAATTGGTATGAATCTAAAACGAGTATTTTTTTTATTATTTTTTTTGTGCTTTAAATGCGACATAATTAATAAAACTTTTTATTTCTCTATAACCAACATACGATACTTTTTTTTTGCTTGTCAATAAGTAAAAGTTTATAATCCTGGTGCATAGGAAGTCTCAGTTCCGTGCTAAGTGATCATCCATTCCAAGGTAATGTTAACGCTAAAGCAATAAACAGCAATAAACCGAAAATAGCAATGATAAGAGCGAATTGTATGTTCTTATCATCTTGTTTCATAAAGGTTATATAATAATAGCATTTTTGTAGACTTCTGTACCAGAGATTTATACTTATAGACAGATACACTAAACCATTAATATAATAGAGCTATATGCAATTTCTGTATGCGGTTTTTGCCGTACTGCTATCTTCATCATATGTGATAGCGCTTGGCTATCTTGCTTTATCTTCACACATATTGCAGCGGACTCTTGTTTTTCCTGTTATCATTCTTTTACTTCTTGTATATTATGTATCCCGTAAATCCTGGAAACCTTTTACAACGCATCTAGGAAAGCTTTTTTTTCTATTCTGGATAATACTTATTGTACAGCTATCAGTTATTGCAACAGGAGGACTCCAGAGTCCCTTTCTTATTCTCATTCACCTTTTAATGATTGCAATTAGCTTATTCTTCAGCTTCATAATTGCGTTAGTCTTTCTGTCAGCTTCAATAGTCGTTCTCCTTTCTCACATGTATTTTAATCAGACGGTTCCTTCTTTTATTGCTAACGATCCAGGGCTCATTGTCCTGCATTTTGCCTCACTTGTTACTATTATTCCCCTTGCGTATGTCCTATCTCATCAATATCACCTAAAGGACGCTATACTGTCTATGCTTCATCTCGCTATTAAAACGGATGAAGCAATCTTTGATAATATCAGGGAGCTTATTATTATCACTGATACAGACTATACTATTTTATCTGTAAATGATGCTGTAGAGAAAACACTTCAACAGCCGCGTCTGCAAATTATTAAAAAGCCATTATTTGAAAGTATCTTTTTGAAGGATTCAGCCGGCAATCTTGTAACGAAAGAAAAAATTGAATCTATTTCACTCGGTGAGGACACACAAAATGAATTATTCACGCTTATGAGAACCCCTATTTCTGAGAACAGATTTACATTACAAATACAACCCATAAAAGATCTTCATGGCAAAATTAACCGCATCAGCTTTATCTTTTCACCAATTAACGATACCAGTGCTACTGCAACTACGACACTTGTAACTATACAAAAAGCTCAAGTAAAATATGAGGCTCTATTAGAGGATATTAAAAACAAAATATCCAAAAAAAGCTCAGAAGACCTTACTGTAGAAATTGTAAGTCTGGAAAAAATTGAAAAGGATATTGCTGCATTTCAGCAGTTACAGGACAGCAACTTTCGCTTGTCTCTTGGGAAAATAGACCTTGCCCAGTTATCTAAAGAAGTAACTTTTCTTGAAAAAGATTTCGCTACGTTATTGGGTGTCTCACTTAATTTTAAAATTCAAAACTTTGGGGAAAATGACATAAGACCATTAACAGTTGAAAACTTTCACGGCTCAATTGAAAATTTCACTGGTCCGTTTTTTAAAGCTCGTTGTGATATGAGATTACTCTCGGTACTCACTAAAAAGTTAATTGATCTTATGCTTTACATTGCGTCATCTCAACAATCACCAGTGGTATCTGTTTCTATAGAGCCTAAAAATAAGAAAGTCCTTACTATAAAAGTTGTCGGCACTTGCCCCCTATTGCAAAAGCACGAGTTCTCAAAGCTCTATGAACCATATTATGGTGATTTAGCTACAAAAATGAATTTACAGCAGGGTTCAGGACTTGACGGTATTTTAATAAAAATGATAAGTGAGAAAATAAATGCTCCAATTTCAATTGCTTATAATAGCAAATTATCGCAATTATCTTTTAACTTAGAAATAGTTAGATAAATTTATTTCCTCTTTATTTGTTAATAACTCAAATTCACTAAACCAAGACGTGGTAGGAAGGCGAGATTAGAAATTTGCTGGTCTCTAAGTGATCCACTCCATTTAGTAAACTAAATTTTGTGGCGCCTATTTTGCTACTCCCGAGGGATTAGCATTAAAAACCTCTTGCAAAGCTTATAATAATATGCTATAGTACTCTAACGAATTATGGCAAACGCAGAAAAATTACAAAAACGCCAGGACAAGCTTGCAGCACGTGAAGCGCGACGTGAAAGCCGAAACGAGGCTGTTCGTCACGGTATTAGCCGCTATATTCATAATTTTAATCCCAAAGATAAAGATGCTATGTGGTGGACCGGTGCTGTAGTTAGTGCAGGCCTTACAGGACTCACTGTCGCTACTGGTGGAGGATCTGCATGGGCAAAGACCGCATTTGTTGGTGGTGTCAGTGGTGGCTTTTATGCCGCAGAGAAAGGAATCTATACTCTTCGAAAGAAACATATCGAGAAGAAATACAATGATACAGAACTTGCCACGAAAATGAAGAATCTGCAAACTCGTCACGAAAATGGTGCATTACGAGTGCAAAGACTTCTTATGGGAGTTTCAGCTGGTGCAGTTTATGGAGGAGCAACAGGTGCTGCAGTTGAAGCAGGTAATGCTATCATCAATAAAAGCTTTGAACTGAGATTCCCTACCGCTAATGAAGTTAAAAAAGGCTTTGAGGATTTAGGTAATACTCCACTAAAAAATATTGTTACTGAACCATATGGTGTCGCAGTTGATGGCATTAACACGGTGCACGAACTCTTGACTGAAAACCTCTACGAAGATGTATTAACACCGATAGGTCATGGCTTCAGAGATGCTTGGGAAAGTGAATTTGTGCAAAGCAAAATTCATACACTTGTAGAGTTTGGAAATCAGGTTAAGGATGTTGCGGTAGATGTTACAACAAATGACTTTAATACACCTGAAGGAGTTAAAAGAGTTGCTGATCCCGTTGTTACAGCTATTGGAGGTGCTGCGGTTACGTTATTTGCGGCTGATCAGGTAAGAAGAAGAAACAGACGAAAAACACGCAGACAAACTGCATAACATATGCAAACCTCAAACCCATTACAAAAAGTGATATTACTTTTGGAAGAACAAGGTTATACTGATGATCAAGTTGGTGATATATGTGGTTCATTAACCAAAAATGCTTTCTCAATGCTCTATACCAAAGCCGTTAGTGATTTCCTAGATGAAGACTTCCAAGCAATAGAAGATTGTGCATCAGATGAAGAAGCAAATAAAAAAATTATGGATGTATATACACTTCGAACAGGACAAGATCCTTATGCAGATATGCATATTTATCTTAAAGCATTTGCACAAACATTCCTCAATCAACAAAAAACAATCTAATCCCCTTTTCTCTAAAAAATTCCTACAAAAAAACCCCGCTTAAGCGAGGCTTTTTTATAAAATCAAATAGCTTATATACTGTCCCGCTGAGCGGGACCAACCAAGACGTGGTAGGAAGGCGAGATTAGAAATTTGCTGGTCTCTAAGTGATCCACTCCATTTAGTAAACTAAATTTTGTGGCGCCCTATTTCGCATGATGCTCATAGGATTGCGAGACTGGCCAGACGCTAATCACTTCATCTGTTGTCTTTTACACTCTCTCCTGAATAACATAATGAATTGCTTCATTATTTACTACAGTTATGTGTCTTCCCCGTATCTAATTTCTATTTTGCTATTCCCGAGGGAATGGCATTAAAAAAAAAGAAAGGAGGTGATCCATCCCCAGCTTCGGCTAGGGATACCTTGTTACGACTTAAGCTTCATCGCCAAGCTTGGACTCGTCCACCTTACGGTAGCCTTCATCCACTCCCGACTTTGCTGCCTTGACGGGCGGTGTGTACAAGACCCGAGAACGTATTCACCGCGACCTTCTGATTCGCGATTACTACTGATTCCTCCTTCATGAAGGCGGGTTGCAGCCTTCAATCTGAACTGAGGCGAAATTTCTGAGATTTGCTTGCCGTCACCGGCTTGCGGCTCTTTGTTATTCGCCATTGTAGGGTGTGTGTAACCCAGGGCATAAGGGCCGTGCTGACTTGACGTCTTCCCCTCCTTCCTTCCCGATATGATCGGGACCGTCTGAAATGAATATTTAACATTTCACGGGGGTTGCGCTCGTTTCCCCACTTAAGGGAACATCTCACGACACGAGCTGACGACAGCCATGCAGCACCTGCATAACCATCCTTACGGATCTACTAAAGTTTCCTAAAGTATAAAACGGTTACATGTCAAGCCCTGGTAAGGTTTTTCGCTTTGTCTCGAATTAAACCACACGCTCCACCAGTTGTGCGGGTCCCCGTCAATTCCTTTGAGTTTTAACCTTGCGGTCGTACTCCCCAGGCGGTCCGCTTAACGCGTTAGCTTGAACCTCTTCAATCGAAACTGAAAAAGTTAGCGGACATCGTTTACGGCTAGGACTACACAGGTATCTAATCTGTTTCGCTACCCTAGCTTTCGTGCCTCAGCGTCAGGAAAAACCCAGCAGCCTGCCTTCGCCCTTGGTGTTCCAGTTAATATCAACGCATTTCACTGCTACACTAACTGTTCCAGCTGCCCTGTCAATCCTCAACCCCAGCAGTATCGTGCTCATTCCTAAGGGTAAGCCTTAGTCTTTAAAGCACGACTTATTGGGGCGCCTACGCACACTTTACGCCCAGTAAATCCGGATAACGCTTGCACCCTACGTATTACCGAGACTTCTGGCACGTAGTTAGTAGGTGCTTATTCTCCAAGCTGTGAACGGCTTGGCAAAAGGAGTTTACAACCCGAGGGCCTTCATCCTCCACGCGGCGTCGCTGCGTCAGACTTTCGTCCATTGCGCAATATTCCTGGTTGCTGCCACCCGTAGGTGTACTGCCCGTGTCTCAGTGCAGTTGTGGCTGATCGACCTCTCAGTCCAGCTACCCGTCATCGCCTTGGTAAGCTTTTACCTCACCAACTAGCTGATAGGACGCAGGCTCCTCCCTCGGCGGACCGTTAAGTCCTTTACTCTTACGAGAACTATGGAGAATTACCTGACCTTTCGGCCAGCTATGCTCCACCCAGGGGTAGATTCCTACGCGTTACTCACCCGTCTGCCACTAGACTGTATTGCTACAGTCTCGTTCGACTTGCATGCCTAAGGCACGCCGCCAGCGTTCATCCTGAGCCAGGATCAAACTCTCAAAAAATGAAGTTGATCTCTGCTGCATTTCTGCAAAATAAATGTTACTTCATCCGGATTCAGGTTTCTTTTTATGGAATAACCTGAAAAATTCCTACCACATCTTGATTGTCGAGTATTTTAGAAAAAAATACTCGATCCGCCATAGATCGCTCCGTAAGCCGTGTACTAATAGTACTGAAAAGGCGAACGGTAAGATCTGGCGGACTATACTAAATTCATCCTTTGTGGAAGGTTGCGTGTTGAATTTAGTGTTGTTTCAAATACATAGTTCCTTACATACATGTATTTGATAAATAAGCTATTTGATTTTTAAAGTGCGAATTATGTGAGTGAGCTATAAAGACAAAAAAACCTCGCCGATGCGAGGTCTACTCGTGAATATCAGGCTTTAAACTCTACATACTGTTCAATCATTATAAACTATTCCAGCCTCATGTCAAGGCTTGAAAATTGGAAATGAAACAATACTTTATAATTTCTTACGCAAAGAAATCAATTGAATACTATCGAGGACGATTTAATTTATCTAAAATCACACGAGTGGTAGGAGCATTCTGTCCTTCTTGTTTTGGAGTTAATGATTCTCTACATTTTCCACATTGAATTGCACCGTGTGGGCACACATTTTCAGCCTTAGTAGCATCGTATCTTACCGAATTTATTTGTGCAGGAGTCAAAGCGCTTTTTATTATAATCTCCCCAAAATCACCGTTTTGCCTAACACAAACAAACGTATGGTTACACTTCTGGTCACGTTCTTGCATATAAGTAGTATATCATTTACTATAACTCTATGGAAGGAAATGTCGATATTGGCTTTACTGAACGAGGAGAACTGCCAAAACCTTCGTTTCAAACAGTAGAAGCAAATTCATTTCGGACTCGAGGAGAACCCCTGCCAATTGAAATAAGCGGCATAACCTCTGATTGGCATTCTGTCAAAGGGGGAATAAATCCTAAAAGTGAAGGAGCAAAAAATGTAAGTGCCGCGAATTTTGAAGTGCTCTATAATCCTGAAACAAATCAATGGCTCAAAATAGTTCCTCCAGAAGTTACAGGAGAAAAGGCCAAAAAAATATTAAAAAAAAGTGTCAAGATTGCAAAAGCTGCTTGCATTGTTGCAGGCTTATCTGAAATTGCAGATGAAATAAAAGAACATGAAGTGATGGTACGCGGTAAAAAAGCTTATGGATTTGTATCTCCTCATATGGGGCAATCTATCTATCATTATGCAAAAGGAGCACTCTTTAGGCAAGATGATAAAGATGAAGTTAAAGAGCTTGTTAGTACAGTTTATAACATAGCTTTCCAACAAGCAGTACGCTTGTATGAAGAATATGGGTACTGGACTGATGATCCAAATCCGGGGAACATTTTACTCCATGCAAAAGGTGATCAATATCATGTTGTTCTTATAGATTTCTCAAATAATCAACAAGATAAATCAGTCAACCCAGATAAAATCCCAGATCATATTGCACTCCCGGGTCAAAAAGATGCTGAAGTTGCAAAAAGACATGCAAAGAATATAGAGGTTTTACGTGCAAAATTTGCTAAACAGTGCGCTATAAGCGGTAGTTCATTTACTGGTAGTCCTGAAGTAACTTCTTCACCAATATCTATTCCTAACATTGAGAATTAAATTCAGCATTTTACAATTTATTATCTATAGTTACAATAAGAAATTTACTTCCGATAACGCATCACTTCATACAACATTATTCCCAAGGACACCATCACATTCATACTCACGTTAATCCCCCACATCGGCATTTCAGCAATATAATCTGAAGCATCCATCGCTTCTTGTGTGACTCCAGTTGTCTCATGTCCTACGATTAAAGCAACTGGAAATGTATACGGAATTTTATCATATGGAACACTTTTTTCATTTTGTTCGACAGAAACGATTTGGATATCTGGAACTTCACGGCGGAGTTTTACTATAGCATCAAGTGCTGTTTCGCAATATTCCCATGGAACCCATTCGGTTGTATTGATAGAGGCTTTCTTGATACGGTGATTTGGCGGCGTTTCACTCCCTGCACAAAGATATACTTTCTGGACAGCAACTGCATCTGCCAGACGGAAAATCGCTCCGATGTTATATGTATCGAGAACATCGTCGACGATTATATAGACAGGGTTTCTCTTAATATGTTTAAAAGCCTTAGGATCATGCTCACTGAGTCTGAGTTTTTTTGCATCTAATTTCATAGAAGTATTATACAGTACAAAACGCTACAAAACTATATGTATCTATTAATATGAGAATAATATCTTTTTCAGTATTGACTGCTTTATTTGCTAGTGATATATTAAATGTATGACTGATGAATTATTACTTGCAAAAATAGCACAAATTATAGATACACGAGTTGGAGGCCAAATAGCGTTGCAACTTGAACCAATCAAGCAACAGCTCAGTGTACAGTCAACAGATGTACAATTGCTGAGGACAGTGCAACAAAAGCAAAATGAAGAACTCAAAAAGATAAAGAAAAAACTGAATAAAACGGCAAAAGATGTTGGAGTTATGATCAATCAATTTGATAGAAGGATTAGTACTAATGCAAAAGCTATCGATCACATAAAATCCCACCTCCACCTCTCTTCATAATACCGTCATTAAACTCATATTGAAATGTACTTATGAGAAGCATATAATCATCCTGCATGGATCTCAAGAAACTTATCAAAGAATACATGGCAAAAACGCGTGTGATGCAGCTAGCAACTTGTGTTAATAATCGACCCTGGGTTTGTAGCATTCACTTCTATGCTGATGACCAACTCAACATCTATTGGATAAGTGCTCCGACAAGACGACATTCTGAAGATATACAACAGAATGCAAAAGTTGCAGCCACTATGAATATCCATGAAGACACTGCTCAAGAACCATACGTCATTGGGCTTACCGCCGAAGGTGAAGCAACTGTACTTACTGATAAAGAAGTCGAAAGAATCGGCAAGCAATATATTGAAAAGCTCAGTAAAGATCGATCCATGCTTGAAGATATCTTATCAGGCAAAATTAATCGCAAATTTTATCGTCTGAAAGTCACAAAATTTGTATTATTTGATACAAACATTTTTCCCGCAGATCCAAGACAAGAGTTAAAAGTATGACATTTTTCCACGCAGCAATATCAGTAAAAAATCTTGAAGAATCCCGTACATTTTATGAGGAGGTCTTTGATTTAAAATTTAGAGCAGCAGGTGAACGACCTGAATTAGGTGTTAAATTCGTTATCTTACAGGACAAAAATGGTGCAGGAGTAGAACTTTTTGAACATGCGACACCTGTCCCTACAACTGAAGATTTCATGGACTTCAGTAATGTTGGATTCAAACATATTGCTTTTATCGTTGATGATCTTGAAGCAACATTTGATAAAGCTCTAAAAGCTGGAGCAAAAGTCATATGGCCAATCAAAAAGGGCGTTACCGTGAAGCGGCTTGCCTTCATAGCAGATCCTAACAATATCCCCATTGAACTTGTTGAACCTAAATAGTCTCTTAATAATTTTATCATGGCATCATATTGCTATTTAAAATAGTAAATATCCTATTGATGTAAGAATTAATCTGTGTAATACTCGATGTAATGAGAACAATTAGGTTGACTCGGAAACAGAGTGGAAAATTGTCAGACATTATTTCGGATTTGGGACTTGTTAGTATGGCATCTGTTGTCCTTCCTGCCGCTCTTGACAAAATTGACACTATCAGAGTATTATTAGGTTTACTTATTGCTCTTACATTTTGGATGGTAAGTTTGAGATTAATGCGGTAAAAATATGGATCCACTAATAATAATATATTTAATTATGCTTGTAGGTGTGCTCATCGTCTACGCACTTGTGAGACCAAGCCTTAAAGACCGCTCTAAAAAATAACCCACTATTTGACAGCAATTCCCCCATCTGAAATACTGGATGTATGGCAATTGAAAAAAAAGCACCTGTTCGGGATCCACTTCTCCCTCTCACCCATTATCAGCGAATCGGAAAGCAAACAAAAAAAGAAAAGAACTTCGCAGGGCTTTGGATTCTTACGGCAGTGGTTTTGGCATTCGTCGGATTGGGAGCCTACTCGCTGCATAACGAGATTAAAGCTTTAGAAAAAGATGCACAATCAAATGTCCAACCAACCTTTACTGATCAAACTGAACCTGAAACCTCCCCCACCTTTACCCCAACACAAGCAGCAGATGCAAAAGAGGGTCAGTTCTGCGGAGGAGTCGCTGCAATACAATGCTCTGAAGATTACATTTGCGAACTTGAAGGTAAATACCCTGACGCAGGAGGCGTATGCGTAAACGCAGATGAAAAGACTCTAACCAATGAAGATCCAGATCGTTCAGTTTCCTCACCTCCAATCGAAGCGGTAACAATATGTACACAAGAAGCAACGCAATGTTCCGACGGATCATGGGTACCCCGTTCGGGTCCGAATTGTGAATTTAAATGCCCACAACCATAATCACTATACGATAACACATGGACGAACCAACCAAAAAGCCTGAACACGCAACCCAAGTTGCGACTCCTCCGCCTCCAGTTGATACACAACCACCGGCAGTTACGCCTGTCTCACCAACTCCGACAAATATTCCAAAACCAGTTGCTATAGCAATACTGTTTATCCTCACACTCCTCTTAGGCGGAGGTGCTTACATGAATGTGAAGTCTATCGAAAATGCTTCAGGAGGTACGATTATTCCCACAAATATACCAGCCACAAATTATGTTCCAACAACCGTTATTTCTCAGCCAGCGTATGCTGTACAAAAAACAGATTCCACAGTCGCATCAACATGGAAAACCTATCAAAATGATACATACGCATTTACCTTTCAATATCCATCACCATTCTATGCCAATGCATTCTCAGGATTTGAAGGCACATGGTTGGGCACTGAATATAATGACCTCGCAAAGCAATTACCTTCGTCAGACAATTTAGGTGCGGGATTTATACTCATTATGCACGATCAAGCCGCGATAGATGTACTCTTTAATAAAAAGAATCTTCTTTTACTCAGTTACAATTTGAAAGATTTCAAAGATCAGGTGATTATGGTTGATGGTATACAAGGACGAATTGTGAGTGGATACCAAATGACTGATGGTCGGAAAGTGCAGCAAAGACATGTGTATTTCCCACTTAAAAAAAGCAATATTTACATTGAATATGTCGAGAACAAAATATCTCCAGCAGAGTTTGATCAGCTTGTAACAACATTTAAATTTTCACTTGACACTCCGCCTACACCCATGAAATACTGACTCTATGGACGAGAATGATAAACCAATAGGTGCACCTACGATACATAACGAAACTTCGGCTGAATCTCAAATACAAACACCACAAAAGCCAAAGCATAAACTTAATTGGAAAGCCTTTGGGATTGGAATTATCGCAGTTATCATCATCGAAGTCTTAGCCGTTTCAATGCTACAAAGCGGCGATCCACAAATACCGATTGCACCACCACAAGATGAACCACTTCCGACAAAAACTGCAAGCGCTTCTGCTATACCAACAACGGAACAAGTAATACAGGTTGAACCTACTATCGCAGCATCTCCTCAACCAACTATCTAGTAATTTATTTTGCTTTGGGGCTTTTTGCAGTTTTCTTTACAGTAGTTGTCTTTTTTGCACCTGTTGTTGTAGTCTTCTTTTGAGGTAAACCAGCTATTCCAGTCTTAATATCTTCTAACTTCCATGCTGCAAAATCGCAATTAGGATAATTGGAACAGCCGTAAAACTTGCGGCCTTTTCGCGTCTTCTTCACAATCACCCGACCACTATCTTTGGGGCAAAGGATATTTGTTTCTTCGACAAAAGGTTTGGTGAATTTGCATTCAGGGAATGTACTGCAAGAAAAGAATTTACCAAATTTTCCAAACCGCACCACGACCGGCTCACCACAATCAGGGCATTTCTCCCCTGTCTCTTCTGTCGCGATCTTTACCCGTTCTGCATCTTGCACTTCAGCAATTTTCTTTTCAAAAGGCGTATAGAATTCCCTCATCATGACAGTCCAATCCTTTTGACCACTGGCAATCCCGTCAAGTTCATCTTCCATTGCCGCGGTAAATGGCACATCATCAATTGTTGCAAAGTTCTTCACCAGAAAGTCTGTCACTGCGATACCGACAGGCGTTGGCTCAAATCGTTTTTCAGCACGTTCTACATATCCACGGTCGATAATTGTCGAGATAATTGAAGCATACGTTGAAGGTCGGCCAATACCTTTTTCTTCCAACGTCCCAATCAATGACGCATCATTGTAACGCGGAGGCGGTAACGTTTCATGTTCATCAGCCCGCGCACTTTGCAAATCCAATGCTTCACCTGCTGTAAATCCAGGCAAAACAGTATCCTTGAGTGCTTGCGGATTTAATTTGAGAAACCCATCAAAAACCAAAACAGATCCAGATGCTTTTAATTTATAACTAGCATTCTTGTCATCTCGAACATCAGTGAGAGATCCCGTGGGATTTCTCGTTGCACTCGAAATGACAGCAGTAGCGTCAACATACACCGTCGTTGACTCAATAATCGCGTCAGCCATTTGTGAAGCAACTGCGCGGCGCCAAATCAAATCATACAACTTTGCATAATCTGCTCCTACCTGCGACGCAACTGCTACGACATCAACGGCAACTTTGGTTGGACGGATACCTTCGTGTGCTTCTTGTGCTAACTTTTGTTTGGCTGAGTAGATCCGGGGTTTTTCTGAAATATACTTGGCACCGTATTCTTTTATCAAATACTCACGCATTTGTGTGATTGCTTGCGGAGATAGCGTAACTGAATCGGTTCTGTGATACGTGATGAAACCTTCCTCGTACAGCTTTTGTGCTAGACTCATTGTCCGCTTACCAGAGAAGCCGTATCGGCGTGAAGCATCTTGCTGCAAAGTAGATGTCGTGAACGGTGCATACGGGCTTCGTTTCATTTGCCGTTGATTCACATCAGCGACAACATATGTATCAACTTTCAAATCCGCGACAATTTCATCAGCTCTTTTTTGTGCATCGATAATTGTTTTGGTCGTCGTATAATCACCATCATAAAGAGAAAATGTTTCTTTCGATTCAATCCGCTTTTTATTAATTTCAATCAGTTCAAATTCAGTGCCATGGCTCTTCGTTTTCGAGTCTTTCTTATCGAGCACCGTATGCATTGTCCAGTATTTCTGTTTGGCGAAGCTCGCGATCTCACGTTCACGTTCAACGAGTAACCGCAGCGCAACACTTTGGACACGACCAGCTGAAAGACCCCGTCTTACTTTTTTCCATAACACTGGTGAGATTTGATATCCAACCAACCGGTCAAGTACACGCCGTGCGATCTGCGCATTTACCAAATGTGTATCAACCTGCCGAGGTTCGTTCAATGCAGCTTTAATGGCATCTTCAGTAATTTCATGAAAAACAATTCTCCGGAATTTATCTTTGCTAATTTTACTCCGCCCTTCCATCAACAACTCCTGAATATTGGCTGATATGGCTTCGCCTTCGCGGTCAGGGTCGGTTGCGAGGATAATCGCGTCAGCGCCTTTTGCAGCAGCTTTCAATTCACTAATAAGCTTTTTCTTGTCAGCGATTACTTCATATTGCGGTGCGAAGTTATTCGCGACATCAATACCAAGTTTACTCTTTGGCAAATCCATAATGTGCCCCATTGAGAATTTGATATCATAATCTTTCCCAAGAAACTTTGAAATTGTTCTAGCCTTTGTAGGCGACTCAACTATAACTAAACTCTTCATAATGTATTTTATGCTTTGGCCTGCCCCGTATAGGCACTCTTGCGACGCGAGGATAGAAACCTCGGGAGCAAGTAAGCACTATATGGGGTTGGTGATTCGACAATTACTAAATTTTTCATATACTTCTCCTTGGATCAATTCTAGTCTACATTATACAGAAGCTGTCAAGCATGAATACAAATTTCGGACCAAAAAACAATTGTAGCACACCCTCAAATATGTTTGACACCTTTAAGCCAGTTGTCTTATGATAGATAGTGTCCGTTCAATTGTACGCTAAGTGTGAAAAAGAAAACAAAACAAAGGAATAAAAAAGTATTACGTAAAGGAAATGCCGGTACAGGAGTACTTTACATGGTTATCCTCGTGGGTGGTCTCGGACTTGCATACATGCTCGCCGGTGGTGAACTTTCATCCCAAAGAGTTTCACCAGTTGATAAGGCAATTGTGACGATATTCCCTGGAGAAGATGGCCATGGACAAGCAAGTCTGCAGATGCAAAGCTTTACAGGAGTCACTGGACCACCAACACCAACCCCCACAAATTCACCAGAAGACCCGACTCCCGCAAGTACGATTGGTGGTTCATCAGGACAACCGATGCCATCAGGAGATATGCCGGGATGGAAACTCATATTCTCAGATGATTTTACCAAAGATGCAGCCATTGGTTCTTGGGGAAGCGAATGTGATTCGGAGAAAATTGCGTATCTCGGGGCACAAGGACAAAAATGGAGATCATATCCAAAATGTTTTAAAGATACGTATCAAAAACGTCCTTACAGAGCTGACCAAGTATTGAGCGTTAAAAATGGTATGATGAATTTCTTTCTTCATCCTGTTGACGGTCAACCTGCTGGTGCAAATCCTTCACCCGTTATTACAGGAACGTCTCAATACCAAACCTATGGCCGTTACGTTGCGAGATTTCGTACAGACACAGCCGATCTCGGTCCGTATTATGTGGCATGGTTACTTTGGCCACAATCTGAAAAATGGCCAGATGACGGTGAAGAAGATTTTCCGGAAGGAGCACTCCGTGGAAATGCCGGTGGATTTCATCATTACGCTGGTGGCGGTGCGTGCGTGGGATGTCAAGATGGAGCGAGCAGCAATGCCAAGTTCACTGAGTGGCATACATATACCATGGAATGGTCACCCAATCGTATAAAATATATTCTCGATGGACAAGAAATTCTCAATAGCACCAAATGGGTACCAACCAAACCAATGCGTTGGCAATTACAAACAGAAACAAACGGAAATGGCAATCAAAGCGGAAACCTCATGGTAGATTGGGTAGCCGTGTATGCCTATCAACCGTAATCGCTCTACCTATCTTTAACTACTTTTCGCTTTTTACCAACAATGATTGTGTCTTCATGTTTCTTTACAACCTTTTTTGAACCATAATGACCATGCTGAGACATATCTGGTGAATATTTACTTGCCGGCACAGTCCGCCCTAATGCTTCAGCCATCGCACGGACATGGTGTGGCCCAGCTCCGCAGCATATACCGATAAAGTTAATTCCTAACTCTTTTGCGTCTTTAGCAAATGATGCCATCTCATCACGGGTACAGAGTAACGGATCAAGAGCGGTAGGAAAAGCATTTTTGTTTTTATATTGCAAATTCCACATCGCGAAATGTTCTTTCGTCGTATGATACGGTACAGGCAAGGCAGCTGTATAACATTTGACTGCTTTGCGCAATTTTTTCAAAAGCGGCATCAGCGTATCAGGACCTGCTTGACAGTTGAAACCTACAACATCAGCACCGGCTGCTTCGAGAACTTTGCATGCTTCTATCCATTCATACCCATCTTTACTTTGCGTAAGACTCCGTGTGGTTGCAAACATGATGACTGCTGGAAGTTTGAATGCTTTAATAACTTCAAGAGCGATAAGTGCTTCGCCTAGATAACTGATCGTTTCAGCAATGATAAAATCCGCACCCTCTTCTACTGCCCATCGTACTTGTTCTTCATACATTGCACGTACAGCTTTTCCTGATTCTTCTTTATTTTCAGGATCATACACCCATGTATTACAAATATTTCCTGCACCAAGAGCATTACCCTCAGCGGCAACTTCCCTTGCAATCCGAAGCGCTTGCCGGTTCATCGGTTCTAATTCGTCCTCTCGACCAATTGTACGAAGTTTTTCCCTATGCGCGTAATAAGTAAATGCTTCCATGACATCACTGCCGCAGCGCAAAAACTCCCTATGTAGTTCTCGCACAGCGTCAGGATAATCGAGAACAACCTCAGGGACAAAAGCCCCAGCTTTAAGATATCCACGGCGCTCAAGTTCAAATAAGTATCCTTCAGCACAAAGAACTGGTCCTTTTTCTAAACGCTCAAGGAGTCCTAATTTATTGATATTTTTCTGTATTTTACTCATAAAAAAACCTCCAAAAAGGAGGTATTATTTTCCGCTGATTGACGGACTAATTCTCCCTTTGTGGGTTTGGGTGGAGCACCCGACTTTTTCGGGTTGCTGGATAGATCACAGAGCCAAGTCTCTCACTATCACTCTTAATTGTTTTCAGTTTAAAACAGTTCCTGGGCAAAGTCAAGTGATGAGCATATTTAACTAGCAATTGTAAATGCTCCAGAGTCAGTGTTGGTCACCCATCCTTTCATCTCCATAAGCGTTAAAATCGTCCCAAGTTGTGATGAAACCAAACCTGTGCGCTTCACTAATTCATCAAAGTGGAGTTGTTCATTTATGAGAATATCCAGAACACATTGTTCCTCTTTTGTGTCAGCTTTTATATGCTCTTTTCGTTTGATCAAAGTATTCGATTGCATTCCTAATTCCCTTAAAATATCGTTTGCGGATACTACCATTTTGGCACCATTTGCAATCAATGCAATTGGTCCCCGTGAGACAGCGGACGTTATTGGACCTGGAACCGCAAAGATTAGGCGGTTATTTTTGCGTGCATCATTTGCGGTGATCAAGCTGCCGCTATCTTCAGCACCTTCTGTGACGAGAACACCTTGGCAGAGACCGGCAATGATTCGATTGCGTGACGGGAAAGAACCTTTAAATGAAGGCTGACTAAGTGGTGCTTCAGAAATGACTGCTCCACCTGTGGCAATAATTTCATTATAAAGCGCTTCGTTTTCTCTCGGCGTACAGCAATCAACTCCACAACCAAGAACAGCAACAGTCTTACCTCCAGCGCGCAAAGTCGCAGCATGTGCGACAGCGTCAACACCCATCGCAAGTCCCGAAACAATAATACAACCCACACTAGCCAAATCAGTAACCAAAGCTTCCGTCACCTGTCGTCCATAATCGGTAATCTTCCGTGTCCCAACAACAGCAATATATTTGCTTTCCTGAGATAATAAACCCGTATCCCCTCGTACATACAAAACAAACGGCGGACTCTTAATCTCTTTTAATAGCTGTGGATAGTGAGGATGAGAAGAAATTAGATATGAAACGTTTGATTTTTCTAACTTTTCAGCATACGCTTTGGGTTCGAACTTCCTTCGAAATTCCAAAAAGTCCTGTGTCACTTTCACCCCAATGCCGCTATGTGCGAGCTCCAACTCCGTTGCATTCCATGCATTTTCAGCTGTCCAAAATTGGTCCAAAAGCAATTGAAACTTTGTAGGACCAATCCCATGAAAAAAAGAAAATCCCAACCAATACAACTCTTCTTGCATATATTTATGTTAGGATTTTATCTAGCAATATGCAAGGGCTAAATTCACAAAATAAATCTGCTACAATAAAGACATGAGCAAGTATCAAGTCAATGATCATTCAGTACTCAAGGTCACCAAAGAGGAAGCAAAACAAGGTTCATCCTGGCATGATCTCGCCAAAAGGCGTGAACATCAACAGCACGGTGATGGAGAAGACATTCCAGAAGGAGACATTCACGCAGTGCAAAAGCATTACCAACATGCAGGCATTCCCCAACGAGCTCCTGAAGAAGTAAAAGCAACGCTTGATTCACTTGAAGAAAAAATAAAGCAGCTACAAGCAAATGAAGTAAAACCACAAGCACCAACCCCAGCACAAAACCCCCAACAGGATGACCCCCTTGATGATTGGTATAAAGAATAAAATGACAAGGCAAATTCCGCTTAATTCTGAAATCCCATCACTCGAATACGCCCAGATTTTTACTGCTAGCTCTATTCTTTTTGATACAGGTAAAGGCCAAGACATAGCGACATTTGATGTCACGATACGAGAGATGCCAGGAAAAAAGAACTTTATGCTGCTTGGCGGTATCGAAGAGTTAGTACAAACAATACTTACCTGGAGCTATGACAAAGCGTTCATTGATTATCTCTTTGAAGAGAAATTAATTAGTAAAACTTTTGCGCACTATCTCAAAACAATACACTTCAAAGGTGACGTTCTCGCAATGCCTGAAGGAACGGTTTGTTTTCCAGGTGAACCAGTCATAAGAATTACAACATCGTTATGTGATGCCAATCTTCTTACAGCATTTTTAATAAATGTCATTTGCTACCCTACCCTTTTCCTCTCAAAAGCTGTACGTGTTAGGATTGCATCCAATGGCAAACCGTACTTTTTTGCAGGAGCAATGCGGACGTTTGGATTTGAAAATGTATTAAAGATTCAACGATATTCCTATATGCTTGGGTCTGCAATCAATGTCCCCTACGCAAGTTATCTTTATGGAGTCGGTAAAAGAAAACCTTCTATTGGTTTTTATCACGCACTCATAAAATCTTTCCCAACAGAACAAGAAGCATACGAACATTTTTTGCCTTGGACAAAAGGGTTTGGTTTAACAACAAGCATGGTTGATACGTATGATGTTAAAAAAGGGATTCAGAGTTGGATAAAAGTTGAAAAGGCTGCAAGATTGCGGGGAGAATCTTTAGGAGGTGTGAGTATCGATAGTGGTGACGTCTTTGCACTTTCCAAATTTCTGCGTCAAACGTTAGACGGCGCAGATTTGCAAGATACACCAATTGTCGCCTATTCAAATCTTGATGAATTTAAGATTGCTGAACTTGAGAAAAGAGGTGCAGATATCAATGTGTACTGTGCATTTACAGAGACGACAAGTGTTTCTGACAGACCAGTTCTTGAAGCTGTGTATAAGTTAGCCGTGATACAAGATAGTGATGGTAAAACGCATTACACTGCTAAATTAACACCAGGAAAAACAAGCTTACCGGGAATGAAACAAGTATTTAGAATTAATAATCCAGACGGGACATTTAAAGAAGATGTGATTGGACTAGAGACAGAAAGTCTTTCACAACCATTATTAGTCGCGTATATAAAAAACGGAAAGCAAGTCACACAATTGCCTACGCTTGATGATATAAAAACCTATATCGATACCCAGCTTGACGGACTCTCCTCACAATTAAAAGAAATAACTACTGTCCATCAATACCCGTTAAAAGTAAGCGATACTATCAATAACATTTTGGACACTCTTAAAAAAGCACATTAGCTAGAGAGGTTATTTAGTTTGACAACGAAGTGCGCGCGCTGCATACTTCAGTTATGGACCCACAACAAAACCAAACTCCTCCGGCAATACAAACCGTCTCAAATGAAAACCCACCAGACTCGCAATCATCTAGTCCTCATGCTAAAGAACAGGGATATTTTTCAAAGATGTTTGCGGGACGTCTTAACCGGAAAAATTATATGCTCGGGACACTGTTAACACTTTCTGTTCCCCTTGTTTGTCTCATTACGCAATATGTATGGCTCATAGTCAATCCTCCACCGCCAATAGATTTAGCAATGATCGATACTGAAAATCCTACTGCATTACGTGCGTATCTTCTCACCTATGTATCAGCCAACATACCGCCATTCAGCCAAACACTCACGACGATTAGTATGATTTTTACTATCCTTCTTGCACCATTATCACTCTCGCTCCAAGTTAGAAGGCTTCATGATCTTGGTCATAGTGGATGGTTACTTTTTCTTAACTTTGTACCTATCATTGGATACTTTTTTCCATTATATGTCGCAATTACGCAAGGATCTGATAACGCAAATACATATGGAGAAAAGCCATTAGACAGAGTACATATAAAAGAAGATATACTAAAACTTCACTAATTACTCCTTGGTGAAATACGCATCAAGGACTTTTTTGGCAATCGGGGCTGCAACGGCTGATCCTTCTCCTCCCGAATCCACCAAGACGGTGACGACAATTTCGGGTTTGTAAGCTGGCGCAAACAATGTAATCCATGCATGCGGTAGTGTTTCTTCAGTACCATGTTGGCCTGTCCCTGTTTTGCATGCAACGGGTATACGTGTCATTTTGGCAGAGCCTGAGGAATCCTCAATATAGTTCTTCCCGTCTATTTTCAATTTGTCATTTTTCACTTTATAATTGTAAAGTGGATACGCCACGCCACCCTCAGCACAACTTTTCACCATACCGCCGCGGATGAGGTTTATTGTTTCATCAGATAAAAAGTCTTGCCCCAATGCTTTTGGATCTCCATTTTTTAAAAACCTTGGTTGGTATAACGTCCCGCCGTTGGCAATAATTTCCGCCCATGTATTGACTTGTAACGGCGTTGCGAGTAAAAATCCTTGACCAATTCCATAATGATAGGTATCCCCAAGATACCAACTTTCACCAATGTTTTCTTGTTTCCAATCTTTAGTCGGTAATGTCCCCGTCACTTCTCCTCCAAGATCAATTCCCAACTCCCGTCCCAAACCAAATCTCCCCGCCATCTGTGCCAGTTTATCAATCGTCACCATCTCAGCTAATTTATAGTAAAAAATATCATTTGATCTTGCCAGAGCAATTTGCACGTCCATTGGTTCGGGTTCTGTTTTGCCATACTGGGTAAAATACCAATTGGCATACGAGAATTCACCTACAGTCAAAATGCCTGTGTCTTTCATGCGGAAATTTTTATCTATGACTTTGTTCTCAAGTCCGGCAGCTGATGTAATGATTTTAAATGTCGATGCCGGCGGATAAACACCTTCAACCGGACGGTTAAGAAGCGGTTGGTTCTCATCATCTGTGAGCATTGATGTGATATCTGGATAGCCACTTTCAGTTGAAGCTTTATAGGTGTTATCGAGTGTAAAAAGGTTTGGATCGAAAGATGGTTTGGAGACCATTGCAAGGATCTCTCCTGTTGGTGTTGATACGACAACCGCACCTTTCTTCACGTCACGTGCAGCATCATAGGCAGCTTGCTGTACTTTCAAATCAATAGTCAGCGTCACATCTTGTCCTGAAATAGGATCTGTTTGACCAAGCGAACGAACTTTCTCCCCCATTGCATTTACTTCAATTAATTCTTTCCCGTTGATGCCGCGCAGTTGTTGTTCATATTGGCGCTCGATACCACTTTTGCCGATCCAATCATTTCCTAGATAATTAGCATACTCATCGGATTTTAATTCTTCCTCTGAAATTTGTCCGATATAACCCAAAACATGACTTGTCGCCTCTTTGTAACGGTATTCTCGCAATGAATCAACTTCTACATCATTGGACTCTTGAGCAATAAGCGGTAATGCTTGTTCTTGACTAAGAGGTAGTGTTTCGCATGTTGTATCAACTTCAGGATTACAGTTCTTGGTAAAACGAAAACCCGGCGTATTGTAAACAAGTGGTGTGCCATTCCTATCAAAGATTACTCCCCGTGGCGCGTGAATTGTTTGGGATCTGATGCGGTTGCTATCTGCAAGCTTTTGGTAATATTCGCCTTGGATGATTTGGACGGTGAAGAGGTTGAAAAGCAAAATTCCGCCCATGACAACCATGGTTACAGGAAACATATACCACCGGATTTGTAGAGGTTTGGCATCATCGTCCTCGTACCTTCTCCGCTTGAATTTTTCAGTTTTGATATGATCGCCAAAAGCGAATCCGTGTTTCATAATCTTTTATAGTATTTCCTCTCCTACCATCATCTCTTTGCATAATTTTTAACTTTTGATTCTTGCTTGGAATCATATATCGTTGCCGTAAACTTAATCCCTGCAAATAATATAACTGCCATACATGCACTTATCACGGCTTGTGTGAATATATTTGCGTATCCAAAAATGACAAGAAACACTGATGCTCCGATAAATGACGCGACCATTACAAAATAATAAGAATATATTTCATACTTGCGCTGATATAAAAGGATTAAAAGAACGAATAGTAATAAAAAAATGCTAGTCCCACCAAGCGCACGTAGGGCAAATATATCAAGAAAGATACCAGCTATAAACGCAATCACAAAGACCACTGCATCTCTTCTCATAATAGTCAGACACAACAGACAAATCAAGCTCAACGGCAAAGTCGTCAAAGAACCTTCAATGATAAGGGCTAGGATGAGTAGAATTATTAGAAAAACATACATAGGTATATATTTGTCATTCCCGCGTAGGCGGGAATCCAGCTGTCAAAAACTGGATTCACGGTTCAAGCCCGAGGATGACAAACCGAGACATTAGATTTGAAACAGCTTTTAGTTAATAATCACAAAAACCATTCGCACCCGTTTAAAATCAACAAGACTTTTTATCTGTGCTTCTTGAAAGAGATTGCTGGCTTTTTTATTGACTGAAATAACTTTGCCGACAACTAATTCGGATGGGAATCCTTCACCCCTTTCATCAATATTACCCCGAGTAACGACCAAATCATCTTTCTCAACCTTATCAGACAATACTACATTTTCAAGAGTAATTGTATCCCCGCCACGTGCTTTTACAACACCAATCGCTGCTGTTTTAGCTGTCTCAGCTGTGAATGAGGTTGCGGGATGTGAAATTAAAGTAACACGGGAAACATTTGGAGATGTCTTTGAAACTTTCCCGACCAAATTATCCTTCAGTACAATAATATCTCCTACCTTTACACGGTCCTGCCCGCCTTTATCAATTATAATTGTATCTTCATTCATACCAACAACGTTTGCAGGCAGTAGATCGCGCGGTGCAGGTGTGGTTGTTTCAAATTGATCACGCAATGCTTTATTGTCCATCTCATATCTCTTGAACTGAGCCAATTGACGACGTAATGCATTATTCTCTTCTTGGATTTTTTCAGTATCACCAGAACTTATCAATGGTACTTGAGAAAAAGTCGTAAATATCCATTTTTGGATTGGCAAAGTCACTGATTGCAACGGTTGCATAAGTGGATTCTGGATAAAAAGTAGCAGAATAATTGAAAGAACGAGTAAAAAGAAAAAAATCGGTAACCCTATCTTAGCCCGCTTCATAGAGGTATTGTAATAGGTTTATCCCCAAGAGGCAAGCCACATGGATTAGAATCTTATGTATAATAGGAAGTATGTCAGCAGAGCATAGTGAAGTACCCCGAGTCACTCAGAATAATTTTGAACAATTCGCCCGTTCCCATACAGCAGCTGAAACAAAGCTTTCTCTCATGAGAGATGTCTATGGCAAGCGGATCAATGAACCGAAACGAAATCTTGCGGAACCATTGGCCGAAAAAATAACTAGTGCCACAGCGATTCTAGCGCCTATGGCTGAATTACCGGGTGCTATTCCTCTTGGGTCACGGGAAATCCAATTAGGTAAAGAGCAAGTTGTACTTGGACGTGTTTTTCTCCCTGAAACAACCACAGAATACCATTATGAAGTTGGCAGTACACCCGATGCATATATCCCCGGTACGCAAGCGTTCATAGGTTTTAGCGAAGTCCGCAGAAAACTGGAAAATAATGATCCTGAAAGTGAAACTGTATCTTTCAGTAAAACACCCAAACTGGATGAAGGTGACGTCGATACAATCCTTGCTGCTTACGAAAAGGTATATGCAAGCGAAGATGCATCTGCATATGGAAAAGCACTCGTCAGCGAATTGCGCAAAGAGATTGATGGTATGAAGTCACAGCAAAACGACGAAGCAGATACGGCGGTAACGGTATTGGAAAAAGCATTGGCTGAAACGACCAAAGAGGAAGCGCAAAAGCTACGAGCTCAATCCTCGGCCATCCTTCGCCGACTCAAAGAAAGCGGGACTTCACTGCCTGACGAGATAGTAATTAGGGAATTTGCTGATGGTTCATTTTATTTTGATCCGCAGGGAAATAAGATTACCTTCAATTCAAAAGATGATACTAAAGCACGTAATCCAGTAACTGATGATCAATACATAAAATTTGTAGGTGATGCAATGAAAAAGATACAAGAGCATATTCCAACTTTTCCCGGGGACGATGCCACGCCCTCAAGATCCTGATTGGCTCAATCGACATGAGGTAGTTGAACTTACGAGTATAAATAGGTTTTGTAGAACAATTGCTGATCAAATGCAAGCTGCGGATTTGGGGATAAAGGTTGGGCTCATATACTCAGAGGGTGATCGAACAAAGGTGGTACCACTTAATGCTTCATTAATAGGTGATTTGGATAAAAAACCAATTGTACTTCCTGCAGCACCTGATGCAAGAAATATATTGGATGCGGCTACATATATTGCTAACCTCGAGAGTGTTGAAGCCAATCCGAACGTGCATGACTTCGCTCAACTTGCAAAGGATGCTGCTATTCTTATGGATCGGCAAGAAGTATTTGAAGATCCGAAGTATGATGCATTTATAGAATTACTTTATAATACAGGAGCTGCTTTGGACACAGAACCTGATGCATCAAGAGATCAAATCGCTGGTAGGTCGTATGACCTTCCCCCGTACACCACAAAGGAAGACTATGAAAATAAACTTTTTCTCTTTATGCTGGGTCGAACCGATGGAGAACTTGGGAAAGATGGGTTAAGATCAGTAACTAATATGCCTACACTCCATAATTATTACGTCCATTCTTTATTTGATACGTTTTACAACATTCCTGTTACAGAAGAAAAAGCTAAGGAGCTTCATGATGAAGCATTAATTCGAGAGAAGGAAAAGCATCTGCAACGTTTTGCGCGGAACATACTTCAGTCAACAAGCTAGTGTAGTCTAAAGCCTAAATTCCCCGACAGGCTTGTTTTTTTATCTTGTTCTTAGGAGGATTGTTTTAGCCCCTTTATAGACTATATAAATAGGTTTGGGCTTAAGAGGCAAGCAATTAATGCGGATATAAACTGATGAACTAATTATTTGCTTTTAGGGGCGGTCAGTATTCTTGCAATTGCTATTTGTGTAAATCCACCAGGTGTATTTCTAAGTAAATCCGCGTGATAAAATCGAATTCCCTCAGGTCCAATTTTTCATTTACAGCAGTAATCTTGCCTTTTAATTCAGGAGTGAATTCATAAACTCGTGTTTGTGGATTATCTGATTCACGAAGTACAGTCACTTCATCTTTGTTTAATTCCAACCCATAAAACTTCACACCTTCACGTTTTCTGGCATCTGCTTGAAAGAAAGTAGTATTAGGATTAACTGGTCTCCCACCTAAATCCTTAATTCTTTGTGATAATGTAGTAACACCTGTTTCTTCTTCAAATTCTCTTGCAGCGGTATCATCATGAGATTCCAGTGGCAAAGAAAATCCTCGTGGTACTTCTGTTACGGGACCTCCGGCTGCACTTCTTTGCGTTTTATTAACTCCAACATATAATTCACCATCAATCCGAATATATGGAACAGTTACTGCTCCACCACCATTTGGCTCACGGACAATCCATCGATCGTAACCCTCTGGACCTTGTCCATAAGAGACACTTGTGCCCATTCTATCGTTGCGAGAACTGAACGCTGTGGCATCAACCACAACTTGTTCTGTTTGGTCAGGTGTCGTTGCTGTGTGCTTCCATCCAGGAGCTTTTCCATCAGGCATTGGTTTTAAAAATTCACTCATAATTTTGCTATAATACTTCACCTTATAGTAGTTGTCAACCACCTTAATATCGAAAAAGTGAAAGAAGAAATATATCCAGTATATGGAGCATCTTAGGTTATTTTGATTTTCACCTGAAGTTAATGAGAGGTTCCGAAAAAATTACTGTAAAGACCAAGACTTACTTCTATCATCTAGTATTTACTCTTTTAGGACAAATAGCAATAATCTCGCTTTTTCTAAATAACACAGAACTATTTGTAGTTTTTGTAAGACCGATATTCGGCATGATTTCAAAACCTGCGTAGACAACTTTCACCTTTCTTTTTTTAACTTCGGCAACAGCTGGTTGCAGATCTGAGTCTGAACTACATAAGATCGCAACATCCATTTTCTTATCACAAGCTAGAGAAACCATATCAACAGCAATGCGTACGTCAACACCTTTTTCTCTAAAAATAACTTTGGACTTGCCATCAACTTTCACTTTTTGTCCTCGTACATTTCCTGCGAATACAAACGTAAAACCTTGCTTTTCTACATATGTTTTCAATATTCTTTGTCTTAAAATAAGTTTTCTCGAATGTTCAAGGGTGTCAGGATGCTCACGAAGCTTTGCAGAGTAAAATATTTTTTGGGTAATCTTATAATCAGGAAATGCTACATCTATCAGCATATTAATATCAATATGCGTAAGATCTACTGTTTTCTTATCAATGTTCTCTTCATCAAGTACTCTTTCTATAAGAGCGATAAAGTTCTCGCTATCAATAAATAAGATAGTTCTCGTCATGAATATATGTTCTCATATTTACATACTTATGTCTAATGCAATAAATTTTATTCCATAAAAAAACCTCGCCGAGGACAAGCCATAGACGAGGTGTGTATACCCATATATTATAAAAAAGGTAAATATTTGTCAATAGTCAACACTATTTAAGTCCCCCAATAACCTTCACCCGTTCAAGGAGTTCTTCATCTTCGAGTACTTTTCCAGTACCTCTCACGACTGAAGTTAACGAATCATTGGAGACGACAACTGGCATGTGGATTCGTTCGACGAGTAAATGATCAAGGCCTGCGATCTTGGCACCGCCTCCTGTTAAGAGGATTCCTTGTTCGAGGATATCTGGTAAGAGCTCTGGCGGAGTTTCTTCAAGGACATCTGCGACAGCTTGTGTTATCTGCGAGAAGATTGGCGACAAGGCTTCACGGACTTCTGATTCAGTTATACGAAGACTCTTTGGCAAACCGGTTTCAATATCACGTCCCCGCACAATCATCAGCTTCTCTTTTACTTCTTCCTCTTTCTTTTTTTCATCATCTTTCCCCTTTCCCCTTTCCCCTTTCCGCTTTCCCCTTTCGTCATACGCGCTTCCGATTTTCATCTTGATATCCTCAGCAGTACTTTCACCAAGTAACAGCCCGTGCTTCAGTCGGATAGAATGTAAAATTGCTGAGTCCATATCATCGCCTGCAAGTTTGAGTGAACGTCCAACGACTATTCCTCCCAAAGAAATAACTGCAATTTCAGTGGTACCACCACCAACATCAACAACCATTGCACCTTTTGATTGAAAGATCTTAATTCCCTCACCAATTGCCGCCGCCATCGGCTCTTCTATCAAGTACGCTTCTCTCGCACCAGCGCTGAGCGCTGCTTCCCAAACAGCACGCCGTTCAACTTCTGTAACACTGGACGGGATACCGATAACCACTTTTGGCCGTGCAAGCAGACGCGGCAATGGACTTCCCATTTCATGCACTTGCTTGATGTAATGAGAGATCATTGCCTCAGTCGCGTCGAAATCAGCAATCACTCCCCCACGCAAAGGACGGATTGTGATGATTGATGCAGGAGTTTTGCCGAGCATCTTCTTGGCATCGGTTCCTATTGCTAGAACCCGTTTGGTTTTCTTGTGCCGTGCAATAACAGATGGTTCACGGATAACAATTCCTTTATCTTTGACAAAAACGAGCGTGTTTGCGGTCCCCAAATCAATACCAATATCATGGGAAAAAAGGCTGAAGAACTTGTTGGCAAAATTGAAATTCATAATATTTAGCGTCTAGCTTCTAGCGGCTAGGGTTTAGTAATTGCGGATAAACACGTTACGTCTTTACTAGAAGCTAAACACTAGAAGCTAGACGCTCCGCTTATTCTACCAGCTTGCTCATGTTTTGCCAATATGATAGCATTTAGTTAAATTCAAAAGTTACAATGAAACTTATTACCTACTGCAACCGCGTCATTGAGTATTCCTTTTACTCCCTTCTTTTTCTTGTTCCTCTTGTATTCTCAGGCGCAACTTCTGAACTTTTTGAATTCAACAAGATGTGGCTTGCATTTGGCGTCACAGCAATAATCGTCGCAGCTTGGGCTACCAAAATGGTTGCTGAAAAGAAAATTTATATCCAAAAGACCCCACTTGATATACCAATTATGCTTTTCCTGCTTTCACAAATCATCTCAACGATGATTAGTCTTGATCCGCATGTTTCATGGTGGGGCTATTATTCACGTTTTAACGGTGGTCTGCTTTCAACAATAACCTATATAGCACTCTACTATGCTTTTGTAACAAATCTTAATCTCAAGCAGGTAAAAAATATGATACGCGTAACACTTGTATCAGGATTACTTACAGCCTTATGGGGATTTCCAGCTCACTTTGGCTATGATCCGACGTGTCTTATGTTCCGTGGAACGCTTGATACAGCATGTTGGACTGAGGCATTCCAGCCAACGATAAGAACCTTTTCAACCCTTGGGCAACCCGCATGGTTTGCCGCATATCTTGCGCTTTTAATTCCCATTGCTATGGCATATGCGCTCAAACAAACAAGCGCCAAAGTTTGGATATTCATCGGACTTGCAATCTTTTTCTATGTGAACTTAATCTTTGCAAATACCCGCGCAGGGTTCATTGCTTTCTGGGTTGGAAATGCTCTCTTCTGGGCAGTTATCTTTTACAAAAACCTCTTTCCAAGACAAAACTTTATCCGTGCTTTTGCCTTTTTCAACATAGCATTTGTTCTCAGCAGCTTTGTACTCGGCAGTCCGATGGGACCATTGAGTAAGTTCGCATTACCCGCACTGACCAACCAGCCAGTTGTTTCAGATGAAGTAACACCATCAGGCGCAGCAGCGCAACCCGCGCCAACATTAGGTACGGGCATTACTGACTCAGGAGATATACGGTTGTATGTTTGGGAGGGTGCAATTAATGCGTGGAAAAGTAGCCCACTCTTTGGAACAGGTGTTGAAACCTTTGCCTTTGCATATTACAAACATAAAGTCCCAGGTCATAACCTCACCTCAGAATGGGATTTTCTTTACAATAAAGCACATAATGAATATCTCAACTATTTGACAACAACAGGACTTTTTGGCCTTGGAACGTATCTCGCTATCATTGGCTTTTTCTCATTTTTAACGGGCAGACATTTACTTAAAATACGCCGGACTGAAGACCGCAAAATTGATGGAGCTATCAATGAAACAGTTATCTCACAGCTCTTTATAATCAGTCTTTTTGCGGCCTTTGTCACTATCCTTATTACAAATTTCTTTGGATTCTCAGTCGTTATCATGAACCTGTATCTGTTCCTCATCCCTGCTTTTATCTTCATGCTTGGCGGTATGCTGAAAGAGAATCATGCACTGAGTTATTCATTTGGTGCAGAATCAGAATCAAAAAAACATCATGCGTCGCTCAATGCATATCAGTGGACAATCATCACCGTTATTGCTGTTGTTGCCGGTTGGCAATTGGTACAGTTATTGACCTACAGAGGAGCAGATGTCGCCTATGCATTAGGCTCCAATCTTGATAAAACCGGTGAATTCCAAGCAGCATATCCACAACTTGTCCAAGCAGTGGAAACAATACCAAGTGAACCAGTCTATAAAGATGAGTTAGCAATCAACCTTGCGGCAATTTCAGCAGGACTCTATTCTCAGGGAGATGCCACGAATGCCGCACAACTTGCCGCGAATGCGATTGCTCTTAATACAGAAGTAGTAACAAATCATCCAAATAATGTGGTCTATTGGAAAAACCGCGTCCGCCTCTTCTACACGCTGTCTGCAACTGATGGGGCTAACGCGCAGCAATATCTTGCCGAGGCATTACGCTCAATTAACAAAGCGCGCGAACTTGCGCCAACTGACGCCAAAGTTGCCTATAATCAAGGCATTCTTTACGGGCAAACTGGTGATCTCGATAAAGCGACAGCGCTTCTTGATGCAACAGTAAAACTAAAACCCGATTACCGTGACGCATATATCGCTTTGGGACTTTTCTACCGCCAAGCATCAGTTGATGCAGATAACAAAGTAATAAGTCCTGAAAAACTCCAAAAAGCAATTGCAACCTACGAATTTATTCTTGAAAAAGTATCTCCAAATGACGAGGAAGTCAGAAAATCTCTTGCCGACTGGAAACAGCTTTAAAGATGCGTACAATAGTGTATATACTCCTTGTGAATAAACATATAAATAGCGTAGTATGCCGTCGTTATCAATTTTGCCTCAAAACACTTTGCAAAATTGCTAATGACAGGTATAATATATACCTCTGAAAGATATAGTAACTCTATGAAAATTGTACAAGCACCAGAACCTGTTTTAACACAAACAGCCAAATCTGTTGAAAAAGTTGATAAATACATTAAAAAACTTTTAAAAGATATGGAAGTTACGTTGGGTGATGCCAAAGATCCAGAAGGGGTTGGATTGGCAGCGCCGCAAGTTGGTAAATCAATACAGCTC
>JACDET010000020.1:0-20711 GCA_013816255.1 Candidatus Levyibacteriota bacterium
ATACAGTACAGAAGGGAAATATTTTATAATTAATTGGAATGAATTTGCAGATGCTGTCGCAACTACCTCTGGGTCATATATTATTATTAGCTTAACAAACGAGACAAGATTTTTTCCAGGATCTACATTAACATCAAGTTCGATACTATCTCCGACCTTCTTTTGAATTGGTGCTGCTTGCGTAGAGTCAGGTGTAAAAGTAATGATTGTAGCTTTTTCAGCCCGGCTTCGTACTTCTTGCTGTTGCTGAAGAAGGTAGACGGTAAGTGGAATTCCGACGAGAAGAACGACGAGAAACCCAACGAGAAAAATCTTTTTACCATTTACATTCATAGCATATACTATGCTCTAATGTGAGCATTAATTTTATCGTATAGAAGAATAAAGGCTGTGTCAAGAAGAATTATTTTCACAAGCTCATCTTTATCAATCAGACTGCTCTCTATAGATTTATATATTGTAAATATCGCTCTTATATATAAGGTATATTTTACGTGAAAACGAAGTAACATGGCTATAGGTTATTGACAACAACAGGGCTTGTGGTGTATAAATTAGCATATCAAATAAATAACTGATAACTCAACTTTAAATATATTGTTATGGCAACTAAAACTAATATCAAACCACTATTCGATAACGTACTCATCAAACCAGTACAAGCTGAACCAAAGACTACAGGGGGAATATACCTCCCAGAAAACGTGAAAGAGAAACCACAAGTTGGAGAAATCGTAGCTGTTGGTACTGGCGTTTATGATGATAAAGGAAATCTTATTCCTATGATCGTTAAAGTTGGACAGAAGGTACTATACAAAAAATGGGGTGGCGACGAATATAAAGTCGGTCATGAAGAGTGGAAATTAGTAAGACAAACTGATATACTTGCAATCGTTGACTAGTGCTTAGTCATTAGTGCTCAGTGCTTAGTTTCCATAACTAATTACTAAGAACTAACTACTAAGAACTCAAAAATATTATGGCAAAGCAATTACAATTCGGCGAAGAAGCACGAGCATCATTATCAAAAGGCGTTAACGTCTTGGCACGGGCTGTTATTACAACACTCGGACCAAAAGGACGAAACGTTGCACTTGAAAAGAAATGGGGAGCTCCAACAGTTGTCCACGATGGCGTCACTGTAGCTAAAGAAATTGAACTCAAAGATCCTTTCGAAAATATGGGTGTTCAGCTTGCAAAAGAAGCTGCAAGTAAGACAAACGACAATGCAGGAGATGGTACGACAACTGCTACAGTGCTTGCACAAGCAATTGTCAATGAAGGTATGAAATACGTTGCAGCTGGTGCAAATCCAATGATTCTTCGTGAAGGTATCAACAAATCCATGGTTGCTGTTATTGAAGAAGTAAAGAAAATGGCACGACCTGTGAAAGATGAAGATGTCGTCCGCGTTGCTACTATCTCAGCACAAGATGAACTTATCGGTAAATTAATCGCTGAGGCACTTACCAAAGTCGGTAAAGATGGCGTCGTCACCGTTGAAGAAGGTCGCACAATGGAAATGGAAGTTGTTTATAAAGAAGGTATGGAATTTGACAAAGGATATGTTTCACCTTATTTTGTTACCAACACTGACAAGATGGAATCTGAAATTGAAGATCCATACATCCTCATCACTGATAAAAAGATCTCAGCACTTAATGAATTTCTTCCATTCCTTGAAAGTTTGGTGAAAGTTTCAAAGAACTTTGTCATTATCGCTGATGATATTGAAGGCGAAGCACTTGCTGCTCTGATCGTGAACAAACTCCGGGGTACATTCAATCCAGTCGCTATCAAAGCTCCAGGATTTGGTGACAGGCGTAAAGAAATGCTTCAAGATATTGCGACACTTACCGGCGGAACAGTTATCTCAGATGATACGGGACGTTCAATCGAGAGTGTCACAGTAGATGATTGCGGACGGGCTGACAAAGTCTGGGCTGATAAAGAAAATACGAGAATTATCGGTGGCAAAGGTGATAAGAAAGCACTAGCCGCACGTGTAGCACAACTCAAAGGTGCAATCCAGAAATCAACTTCAGACTTCGATCGGGAAAAACTGCAAGAAAGACTTGCTAAATTAGCCGGTGGCGTTGCTGTTATCAATGTCGGAGCTGCAACAGAAGTTGAAATGAAAGAGAAAAAGGAACGTGTCAATGACGCGGTTGCCGCAACCAAAGCCGCACTTGAGGAAGGAATCGTCCCAGGTGGTGGGGTTACACTTCTTAAAGCTCGTAAAGTACTTCCTGCATTAAAAGAATCATTGACAGTTGCTGACCAGAAGATTGGTGTTGATATTCTCTATCACGCACTCGAACAGCCAATGCGCTGGATTGTCAAAAATGCTGGTGAAGATGATGGTTGGGTTATCAAATCAATTGATGAACAAGAAAAAGCAGGAAAGAAAGATACAGATATGGGTTATAACGCAATGACAGGCAAGTTCGAATCTATGCTCAAGGCTGGAATCGTTGATCCTGCCAAAGTGACACGAAGCGCAGTCCAAAATGCTGCAAGTGTCGGAACAATGGTTCTTACAACAGAATGTCTTATCGCAGATATCCCAGAAAAGAATGATCCAGCAGCAGGTGGTGGAATGCCAGGAGGCATGGGTGGTGGAATGGGAGGGATGTATTAGATATAGTTGAGAATTGAAAGTTGAGAGATGAGAAATAATCCGCTGAAAGGCGGTTTTTTTGTAGCTTCCTGATTGTTCTTGCAATTCATAAGCTTTTTGCTTATGCTTTGAATATGGCTCAGCATACGTCAAAAGTGCATCACTCTCCTAAAGAAGAAAAAGGTTGGTCGAACTGGGGTCTGTTTTTCATCTTTCTGGTCGTTATTGACTCACTTTTTATTCTCCAAATACTGCACGCACTCTATTTATATCCAATAATACAAATTGGAAGCATGTCAGTCGTGATTGTCGCTCTTCTCGGTTCGTTCATTGTTCTTTCATTGTCATTACTGCATCTTATTACAGTTAGCATATATCTATTCGTTAGAAGACCCCGTGATTGGCGATTATTTGTAAGTATTGCGGTCCTTATGCTTTCAGTTTTCTTTCTCTACAAATATGACTTGGCTGGTACTGTGCAAGGATATATTGAAAAGGCAACAATACAAAATGAATCAGTTATTGCCAAAAAAACAGCACTCCGCTTTTTACAAGAATGCCGGGTAAATGATCTCGTCCTTACAAAAAAGTATGGAGCAAAAGTAACATACAATGGAACCGGCGCTGAGACATCAAGTATAAAAACAGTATATATTGCAGAGAATGATATTCAAGATGTCGTTAATGCGGTACGAGCCAAAGGTGATGAATGTGGTCAAGAAATAAAGATTTATAATGATGGAACTTTGGATACTATAAAATAAGTTGCTAACTCATCCTCCCCATTCCCAAAAGCTCTTGTGATTTTTTCAATATTTCTTTCCAGTTGCCAATCTTTTGGAACATCAACACATATGCTTTGGCTTCTTTCACATCAAAGAACCAGGTGAGGAAGAGGTAGAGTGCGAGACCCAAAAGGCTTGAAATACCAGTCAGAATGATTAAGTTAATCGTTCTCGTCGTGTCGAATACCAATTGATCGAGCAGTTTGATTGGGATGTACAGTGCGAATGCAGTAAGAAATGATGAGATAAAGAATTTTGACCATGAGACAAGCAGTGGAGCTTTTTTGAAGCCGCCAACTTTTCTCTCGAGTAAGAGAAAAAGTACGATGAGTTGTACAATACTTGCGATTGAGAACGCAATTCCCAAGCTCACAACTCCCATATCAGTAACGATAATAAAAACATAGGACAGTGCAATAAGTAAAACCGTTGAAAGACCACCCACAAATAGAGGTATCTTCGTGTCATGCAGGGCATAGAATGCCCGTAGGACGAGTGTAATGAGTGCTTGTGCAAAGATAGAGACACTAAAGAATGCGAGTGTCTGTCCGGTCAATACAGTCGCAGGCCAGTCAAACTTGTCAGCTCCATATACCAAACGGACAAATGGAATACGCAGGATGAGAATAAGTACTGAAACAGGCAGTACAAGATACAACATTTGATTAAAACTATTAATAAAGGTTGACTTGAACTCTTCAGGTTTATCTTTCTCACGGGAAAGGACTGGGAACGCTGCTTGCGCGATTGTTTGACCAAAAAGCGCAACTGGTGCAAAAGCCAATGTCTTGGCATAATCAAAAATAACATTCATACGGCCTGGATCTGCTAAAAGGGAAATAAATGATCCAATAGCTACTGTTCCTAATTGAAAAAGAACAACTGCAATTGTTCTCGGCCACATGAGCTTCCCAATCTTTTTAACACCGTCAGATTTGAGATAGGCAACAGATGGTTGAAATCTAAATCCAACTTTCCGCGCTAAGGGTATTTGCACCAGAATAAAAATTAACCCTCCCAGGAGAACACCAACTGTCGTTGAATAAATACCGAAAGTGTCTGAGAAGAGAAGGACACCAATGATGATGCCGAGATTATAAAGTGCCGCCGCGATACCGGGAATAAAGAAATGATTATATGATTGGAGAAGTGCTGTAAAGAATGTGCCAACTATAAAAAAGAGCTGCCCAACGATAATAATACGCATCATATTGGCCATAAGATCCATCTCTTGTGGTGAGAAATTGGCACCAAGATTAAAAATTTGCAAAATGTCACGTGCAAAAAAAGCAAGAAGCAAGGAAAGGACCGTGAAAATACTAAAACCTAAAGCCAAAAGTGTTGAAGCCATCTTGTGTGCTTCTTTTTCTTTTCCGCGGGCTAAATAGTCAGAAAAGACTGGAATGAATGCTGATGCCAATGCTGCTGCAATTGTTAATTGGAAAAGAGTATCAGGAAGTAATGTCGCATACAGGTAAATACCAAGTTCATCAGAAGCGCCAAAAATCCCGACTAATAAGCGTTGGCGGATAAGTCCCAGAAATTGGGACAAAACAACTGTGACCATGATCACAAACGCGGCCGAAAGAATATTTGTTTGACGGCGCGTTAAGAGATCAAGGCTTTTTGATAAGAAACCGTTCTTCATGAGTTTGTAACAATTAACAGGTAACAATTGACATTTGACTGTTAATTAGCCTCAATAACTTCTTTGAAGAAAGAGAAAGAGTTAATTGTTACCTGTCAATTGTTAACTGTTAGTGCTGTGATTATTGTTTTTTTAAGTATATCATGCTAAAATTACAAAATGCCAATATTAAAACACGCAAAAAAGAAGTTACGACAGGACAAAAAGCGTACTCTTCAGAACAAAAAACTGAAAGAAGTATTCAAAAAGCTTGTAAAAACTGCTGAAGAAGACAAAAAACCTGCATCAGTCAGTGCTGCATTTAGTGCGCTTGATAAAGCTGTTAAAAAGAATCTCATGAACAAAAATAAAGTAGCTCACATGAAATCAGCGCTCACGAAGCATGCTGCGTCTGATGTCGTCAAAGAAGCGCCAAAGAAAGTCACAGCAAAAGCAAAGAAGGCAGCAAAGACAGCAAAAGCAAAAGTCGCAAGTGCAGCACAAGCAGCACGCAAAAAAACAACATCACGAAAGAAATAATCCGCTCGTAACCTCAACAAGAAATTCTCATTATGGTATACTTTTATCATCATGCATGAGAAAAGAGCATTTGCTGTATTGTGTTATCTAAGAACGATCAATGGTGATTTAGCAGCAGCTACCTTCATTGTAATGTTACTAGAGATAACGACACAAGATTGGCTGCTGTTGACAAAACTTGTTATTCTTTTTATACTAAGTTCAATATTTTATATCTTTTTAGAAGAAATCCTATATGATAAGTTTAAATGAAATTACTAAAGCAATTGAAATCGGCACAGCACTTACGATTATTGCGACTGTGCTTACATTATTTTACTTCAAAAAAGAAATTCACAGTAATAGAAAACATAAATAACTGTCTCTCATTGACCAGCTTCTCTTATAGAGTTATAATCCGCATATGTTAGATATTACTCGTATCCGCCAGAATCCGCAGGAAATAAAAAAAGCATCAGAAGCTAAAGGTGTGACAATTGATACTGAGATGCTTCTCAAACTCGACGTAGCATTCCAATCAATCCAAAGAGAAGTCCAAACACTTCGTGAAGAGCGCAATGCTCTCTCCAAAGGTATCACTGGCAAGCCAACCCCTGAACAAGTAGAAAAAGGAAAAAAGGTCAAAGATGCACTTGATACAAAAGAGGGTGCGTTACAAGAAGTAGAAACGCAACTAAAAGCACTCCTCATGACTATTCCGAATCCGTCAAAACCTGATGTCAAAATAGGAAAAGATGATTCTGAAAATGAGGTTATCAAAAAGGTGGGAGAACCAAAGAAGTTTGCATTTACTCCTAAAGATCATCTGACACTTGGTGAAGCACTCGATATTCTTGACGTTAAGCAAGCTGCAATTGTCAGTGGTGCGCGGTTTAACTACCTAAAACGGGATGGAGCGCTTCTTGAATCAGCATTAAGACAATTTGCTTTTGACACGCTTATTAAAGAAGGGTTTATTCCAGTTTTGCCACCGGTTTTGATCAAGCATGAAGTAATGGAAGGTCTGGGGTATACAGCAATGGGTGAAGCTGAAAATATTTTTAATCTGGACAAGGACGGCTTGTATCTTGTAGGAACTTCTGAGCAATCCGTTGTGCCATTGCATATGAACGATGTGTTGCAAAAAGCAGATTTGCCCAGAAGATATGTGAGTTACTCTTCAAGCTTCCGTCGGGAAGCAGGAAGCTATGGTAAAGATACGAAAGGGATTTTCCGTGTCCATCAGTTTAATAAAGTTGAAATGGTATCGTTTGTCGAAGAAGGAGATGACGACCGAGAGCATGAATACCTTTTGTCTCTTGAAGAAAAGTTCTTTCAAGACTTAGAGTTGCCATATCAAGTCTTAGCAATTTGTACCGGTGACCTTGGGTTTAATGCGGCTCGCAAATATGATATTGAGGTATGGATCCCAACGCAGGAAAAATACCGTGAGGTCACATCTGCTTCCACTGTAACTGATTTCCAATCAAGAAGATTAAACATGCGCTATCAAGATGGTGAACAAAGAAAGTACCTTAATGTCCTCAACGGTACAGCTTTTTCAATGAACCGTCCAATTATCGCAATTCTTGAAAATTATCAACAGGAAGACGGATCTGTTGTTATTCCTGAAGTACTTCGAAAATACATGGGGAAAGACAAAATTGTGCCTGTTAAGTAAGATTTAAGATAAAAGATTTAGGATTTAAGAGGTTTTAATTGAGGCTGGTTTGTGATAGTATTGTTAGTGTCATTCCGAACTTGTTTCGGAATCCCCAATTGTATGAGATCCTGAAGCAAGTTCTCCCCATACGGGGACTTAGGATGACACTAATAAAGATCCCTCCACGCACTTCGTTTGGTCGGGATGACAATAATATATGCTAGGACTAATAAATAAATTTTTCGACTCCAATAAAAAGGAAATTAAAAACCTCCAACCGCTTGTTGATAAAATCAATGCTGAAGAAGAAAAGGTTAAAAAGTTAAAGGATAAAGATTTCCCCAAAAAAACAAAAGAATATAAAGAGCGTATTGAGAAAGGCGAAACAGTTTTTGATCTTCTTCCTGAAGCATTTGCTCTGGCACGTGAAGCAGCACGCAGAACTGTTGGGATGCGGCATTTTGATCAGCAGTTATTGGGTGCGATTACTTTGGCACAAGGAAAAGTTGCTGAGCAAAAGACCGGTGAGGGAAAAACACTTACTGCCGTTCCAGCTCTATACTTGCACAGTTTAACAGGCAAAGGCGCGCATCTGGTAACAGTAAATGATTATTTGGCTCGTCGTGATGCCGGTTGGATGGGGCCTGTTTTCGATCTCTTGGGCGTTACGGTATCAGCGATGATTAATGAACAATCATTTATCTATGACACTAGCTTTACCAATGAAAACGCAAGTGATTACCGCCTGCTCCACTTAAAAAACATTTCCCGTAAAGAAGCATATGCGGCTGACGTGACCTATGGTATTAACTCAGAATTCGGATTTGATTATCTGCGCGATAACATGGCTCAAGACGTCAAGAATCTTGTACAACGTGGCTACAACTACGCGATTGTTGATGAAGTTGATTCTGTTTTGATTGATGAAGCCCGTACTCCTCACATTATTTCAGCCCCTGATGAAGCACCATCGCAGCGGTATTATGAATATGCCAGTGTGATTGACAAGCTGTCTCCGGAAACAGATTATAAAATTGATGAGAAATTCAAAACCGCGCATCTCACAGATCATGGTATCGGTAAGATCGAAAAGCTGTACGGCATTAAAGATATTTATGAAAAAGACTTTGATACCGTCTATCATTTGGAAGCAGCACTAAAAGCACGTGCTCTTTTCCACCGCGAGAAAGAATATATTGTGCAGAACAATCAAGTTGTTTTGGTAGATGAATTCACTGGACGTCTTCTTGAAGGACGCCGGCTTTCTGAAGGTATTCATCAGGCAATTGAAGCCAAAGAGAATGTACCTATTCAACGTGAATCCAAAACACTTGCGACAGTATCTTTGCAGAATTACTTCCGTATGTATGAAACCCTTTCAGGTATGACAGGTACTGCGTTGACTGAAGCTGAAGAATTCAAAAAGATTTATACGTTGGATGTCGTGGTCATTCCAACATTTCGTGACATTCAAAGAATTGATCATGCAGACGCTGTCTATAAAACAGCCCAGGCAAAGTACTCAGCAGCCGTTGATTCAATTGAGGAAGCGCACAAAAGGGGTCAACCAATTCTTGTCGGTACCACATCAATTGATAAAAATGAAATCATTGCTGAACTTCTTCGTCGTCGTAAGATAAAACATCAAGTACTCAATGCTAAGAATCATTTACAGGAAGCACAAATTATCTCAGACGCAGGGAAAAAAGGTGCAGTGACTGTGGCTACCAACATGGCAGGACGTGGTGTTGATATCGTCCTTGGTGGTGAAACTCCCAAGAAGATGGATGGCACAGTTGATAAAAATTCAAAAGAATACAAGCAGTGGGAAAAAGAGCATAAAGAAGTGATTGATATGGGTGGACTCTACGTCATCGGTACAGAACGGCATGAATCACGCCGTATCGACAATCAACTTCGTGGACGTTCAGGTCGTCAAGGTGATCCAGGTGCTTCCCGTTTCTTCGTCGCACTTGATGATGAAATTATGCGTTTGTTCGGAGGGGACAGAATTGCCGGTATTATGACACGGTTTAATATGCCTGAGAATGTACCACTTGAGCATCCACTTGTTTCAAAATCTATTGAGAACGCGCAGGTAAAAGTTGAAGGATTTAATTTCGATACACGAAAACATCTGGTTGAATACGATGATGTACTCAATAAGCAACGTGAAATTGTCTATGGCCGCCGTAAGAAAATTCTTGAGGCAACAGGTGATGATGCAAGTACATCAAAAGAAGATGTCCGTAATCGCATCCATGATTCGATCCGGGGAATCGTCGAGTTATCAGTTGCTAATGTCGGTGATGAGCCATTGAAAGTGAATGATGCAATTGTTGATTCATTTGTCATGATCATACCGTTTGACGAAGCCTCAAAGGCGCAACTCGTCACGCAGCTACAGCAAATTAAAGGGACGGATGAGAAAGTCGATTTTCTTACCAAACTTGCTGATGATGTCTATGACAAAAGAGAAAATGAGATTGGTTCGCCACTTGCACGCCAAATTGAAAAATATGTCGTTCTTTCGGTTATCGACAATCTCTGGATGAATCATCTAGATTCAATTGACCATTTGCGTCAAGGTATCGGACTTCGCGGATATGCGCAAAGAGATCCATTGGTTGAGTATAAGAATGAAGCGTACAGGATGTTTGAGACATTGATTATTGGAATTGACGACGAAATAGTACGACGAATCTACAAAGTCCAAGTACAACAAGGTGCAGGACAAGCCGTCAACCCACCACATGGCGCTCCAGGCCACCATCATACGCACAAACATGCAGATGGGACTGTCCATGAAGATCATGATGGCCCAATGCCAATGCCGGCAGCGAAGATGCCAGCCAAAATGATGACCAATACTCCAGAAAGCGAAGTATCACAAGTTCCTCAATCAGCTGCACCAGCCAAAGCAAAATTAAGCCGCAATGATCCTTGTTGGTGTGGCAGTGAAAAGAAATGGAAGAAATGCCACTATCCTGAAATGCCTGCATAGATAATTACCTCATCAATGTGAACTTTGGATAACTCCTAATAATCATGCAGCTTACAAACATAAAAAAGTACACATATGACAAAATGGATTAGATAATGTATAGTAGTGGGAACATTGATACATGCAGAAAAAGAAAAAAAATTCACTGAGTGAACAAAAACAGAAACAGTTAAATCAGATACAAAAAGTTGTAACAGACCCTGAAAGACTCGCTGCAGTAAAAAACACACAGCTTTTGGATACCCCAGTTGAAGCGTCTTTTGATAGACTAACACGTCTCGCATCCAAATTACTTAAAACCCCCATTTCGTTTGTCACCCTTCTTGATAAAGACCGTGATTTTGTCAAAAGCCAGTTTGGTCTTCCTGAGCCAATAGCCACTGCACGTGAAATCAGGGCGCATCCATCTTTTTGTCAGCACATCATTAGTCATACTGAGCCACTCATTCTTGAAGATGCGCGGACAGATCCGCTCTTTAATGATTTCCCATCAGTTACTGAAATGGGTGTTGTTGCTTATGCTGGAATTCCTCTTTTTACGCCCGATGGAAAGGCGCTTGGGACATGTTGTGTTCTTGATTATAAACCCCGTAAGTGGACAAAAGATGAGATCGAAATATTGACTGAACTTGCTTCATCTGTCATGACAGAAATTAATCTGAGAACAGTTGCTGCTCAGTTAAAAAAAGAGATGCAATATAAAGATGAATTTATCGGTATTGCCTCCCATGAATTAAAAACTCCTTTAACTTCTCTCAAAGCATATACACAAATATTGCAAAAAAAAGTTGCCGCCGATGGAAATGAAGATGTGTTACGTGGTCTCAACAAAATGGATAGACAGCTGAGTAAACTAAATATGTTAGTTGGTGATTTGCTTGATGTTACGAAGATTGAGCGAGGCAATCTCAAATTAAATAAAGAGAAATTCGATTTTTCAGAACTGGCATCTGAGATTATTGAGGATATGCAAAAGACTGCTGAAAAGCACACAATAGTATTGGAACAAAAGAGTACAGCGTTGATGCATGCTGACCGCGAGAGAATAGGACAAGTAATTACAAATTTTATTTCAAACGCAATAAAGTATTCTCCCAAAGCTGATAAGGTTATCGTTCAGATCGCATCTTCAAAAAACAAAACAGAATTGCGGGTACAAGATTTTGGTGTTGGGATAAAACGGGATAAACTAGAGAAAGTTTTTGAACGCTTTTACCGTGTAAGTGGATTGCAAGAAAATACGTTTCCTGGACTTGGTTTGGGTTTGTATATTTCTAGTGAAATCATTAAAAGACATAAGGGAGATATAAAAGCCGAAAGTGTTTATGGAAAAGGTTCAACATTCTCTTTCAGCATTGCTCACAACAAATCTCTACACAGCTGAAGCCGCAAATGCTTTAATTGCTGAAGTAAATATTTCTCCATATTGCTCAAGTTTTTGCGCGCCAACTCCTTTTATTTGCGCAAATTGATTCAGATTCAATGGAATTGCAGTTGCCATTTCTTTAAGTGTTGCATCAGAAAAGATGAGATATGGAGGGACATTTTTTTCATCAGCAAGTTTCTTGCGTATTGATCGCAAACGGTTGAAAAGTTGAGAATTCATATTGTAATCATCATAGGAATCACGCTTTTCTTTTGCAACAGTTTTTTGGATCATTGGCTTTGTCAGGACGATGGTTTCTTGACCCAAGAGAAGTGCTTTACTTTTTGCTGTCAGTGCAAGTAATCCGTATTGATCTTTGGATTGTTGGAGGTATCCTAATTGTAATAATTCGTAAATAAACATCTTCACATCTTGTGCCGAATAATCAGTAATGATACCGTACGTGGAAAGTTTGTCATGTTGATATTGGATGATCTTTTGTTGCTGAGAACCGGTAAGAATTCCTGCAATATGCGCCAAACCAAACCGTTCTTTAACCCTATATACACAGGAGAGTATCTTTTGTGCCAGAACAGTTCCGTCAATTGTTTCTTGAGGGCTTAGACAGTTATCACATGATGCACATTTGGTTTCTTTGGTCTCTTCAGCAAAGTATTGCAGTAATAAATTTCTCCGGCAAATGCGGCTTGTGGCATAATCGACGACCCTTTGTAACTGCGCTTTGGCAATCAACTGTTCTTCCTCACTTTGCTTCTCCAAAATAAACCGCTCATACGAATATTTATCAGCGATGCTGTAGAGGAAAAGACATTCACTTGGTAATCCGTCTCTTCCTGCACGTCCTGTTTCTTGGTAATAATGCTCAAGACTTTGTGGCAAATCATAGTGGATAACATAGCGGACGTTTGATTTATTGATACCCATACCAAATGCAACTGTCGCGACGATGACATCGACATCTTCACGCAGAAACCGTTCCTGATTTTTCTGTCTTGTTTGATCTGGTAATCCAGCATGGTAGGGAAGAGCCCGAATCCCTTCTGCTTCCAATCGTTCGGCTACACTTGCAACCTTTTTCCGCGACTGACAATAAATAATTCCTGCTTCACCAATTGTTCTACTTTTTATATACGCGAGTGTCTGATCAAATGGTTTTTGTTTGGGGATAATTTTATAGGAAAGATTTGGACGGACGAAACTTGCTTGATATGTTTTTGCATCATGTATTTGCAGCTCTTTTATAATATCTGATTTGACCCGAGGGGTTGCAGTTGCTGTCAAAGCGATAATAGATTTATCTGGAAAATGCTTTCGCAATGTTTTCAGTTGTCTATATTCAGGACGGAAATCATGTCCCCATTGCGAGATACAGTGTGCTTCGTCAATTGCAAAAAAGTTGATGTCGAGCTCTTTCAGTTTGTCTATGAAACCAGGTTGTGCGAGTCGTTCTGGTGCAACGTATAAGAGCGATATTTTTCCTGATTCAAGTCGACTTAATACGTCTCTTTGTTCAGAGGCCGTGAGAGAACTATTTAAGTATGCTGCCTTAATACCATTGAGATTTAACGCATCTACCTGATCTTTCATCAGCGAAATGAGTGGAGAAATAACTATCGTTGTGCCGTTCATCACAACGCTTGGCAACTGATAACAAAGCGATTTTCCACCACCTGTGGGCATAAGAACAAACACATGTTTTTGATCAAGAACATCCTGTATGATCTCTCCCTGTAAAGGACGGAATGTGTCATAGCCAAAATATTGTTGTAATGTTTGCTGCACTGTGTCCATATGTCTTATTCTAGTAGATTTTTAGAGAAAAATATTGTATGAATATCTAACTGAGGAGATCTCTATATACAGATCATTTAGTTATTGTAGCAGATACTGAAATTCTGAGGTACATAATTTTATTTACTTATTGAATAAGTATGCTGAGAGTTATCTTTTGATGAAACTTTTGATAAGAAATAAACTTTATGCTGCTTGTTGTTCAATTATTCTACTGTGTATGGATGGGCGGACCATCATATATAATACATGCTGATTTGGTTCAAGCTTCATGACTTCCTCAAAAAATGGATAGGCAGGTCCTTTACCTCTTGAGACACTGCTCGCATATGTCCGTTTCAGTCCAGCTTCTATTGAGGGTGGATTAGCAGCTGTCTGAGTAGCATCCAGTACTTGTTGGCCTAGTCGGAGTAAAGCATCTGGTACATTTAAATCTGTCGGATAAAAAGCCATACCCCTTCTTTGGGCAATTCTTTGATTAGATATATAAATTGCAGGATTCGCCGTGCTTCCAGCTATGACATCCGGATTTTCAACATCTAATGCCGGAATACGGGTAATTTCATTAAGATTCTTTCCTTCATCAGCTTCCCGTATCGCAGCATAATGTGTGTACATAGATTTAAGGGTAGGATTATAACCTTGTAGGTTGCGTAGTTTATAAAAGTGGTATCCTTCTATATGACCATCTGAGGCGGTAATTATATCAAGTCCATTAGCATTATTTATATACTGTGTAAATTTTTCGTTAAGATAATCGTCTGTATATGTTGGAAAACGTTCTCTTGTTATATCTAAAATATCCTGTAGGTGATCTTTCACCCATGGTATATCGAGCATTTTAGGTAGATTGGGATCTTCTGTAATCGGAATATGTACATATTCGACTTTATGAGGTGCCCTTTGAGAATCGCGAACTTCAGATGTAAAAAGTTTGGCCTTTCCTTCGAGAAGGTCTTTTTCTTGCAGTGGATTGTAGCTTTTATTCTCTTCTTCCATTGGCGATTTAATTATAGCAATTGTAGATCGAAAATGGAGTAGTATTAAAAAAACCACTTGAAAAATTCATCGAGTAGTACTATAATTATTGAGTAATGGAGAATATCACAGTTTTAATGAACTTCGATCCTTCGCCGTAGACCGCTCTTTCTTAAGTAAGCGTTCCAAGCACTTTTGTTGTCTTTTCTTTTTATTTTTTAAATTATGAATAAGTTAAAGGATTTAATTTTATTCTGTCCAGGACCAGTAAATGTTGCACAAAATGTGTGGCAGTCTTTGCATACGCATATTGGACATAGAGAAGAAGAATTTTCAGAGTTGATGGGACGTTTGCATAAAAGTATTCTGGATGTTTTCGAAATTCAACAACAGTCAAAATATCATCCAATTGTCATAACTGGTTCAGGAACTGCGGCAAATGAAGCAGTGCTTTCCTCACTTGAAAAAAAGAAACATATTCTTGTACTTATTAATGGAGAATTTGGAGAAAGACTCTATAACATATCTAAATTACACAATCGAAATACACATAAAGTTGTCTTTAATTGTGCCGAAGCAATCGATACTACAAAAGTAGATGTGTATTTACAAAAGCATAAAACAGATGTAGTGGTTATGGTACATCATGAAACAAGTACTGGTATGCTTAACCCCGTTGCCGCAATTGGAAAATTGACGAAGAAGTATGGTTTACAATTTTTTGTCGATACAATTAGTAGTGCTACTGCGGAAAAGATTGATATTGAAAAATGGAATATTACTTTCTGTACAACTTCATCAGGTAAAGCGATCGGCGCGCTTCCGGGAGTGGGCATTATTATCGGAGAGAAAAAGGCTTTTGAAAGTCTGAAGGATGCACCTCGCACAACAATGTACCTCAATCTCTATAGCCACTACCATTACTCAAACACACTACAACAAACACAGAACACCCCTGCACTGCATCTCTTTTCAGCACTTGATCAAGCACTTGGAAATATTTTGGAGATAGGCGTTCAAGAACGGAGAAAGATTATTGCTGAGAGAGCATTTATTTTGCGCAATGGTATGAAGCGGTTGGGATTCCGATTCTTGCTTGATGAACATGGCGCCGCTGCTATGTCTTCAGTATTAACGACAGTTATGTTGCCCTCATATTTACGTGCTGATGTGCTTAAAGAAAAACTGAAAGAACGCCGTATTGTTATTTATAATGGCAAAGGACCACTTTTGGATAAAGTATTTCAAGTTGCAAATATTGGTGAATTGACCAAACATGATCTTATGTACTTCTTGCACACGCTTGAAAAGATTTGTCTTGAAGTAAAGAGAGAACAGATGCGAGATCATACAGAAGTATCCACAGTCGCACCAGCCGGCCGATTCGCCTTTTTAACTACCCATTTCCACCTCCCACTCAACCGTTCTAAGACAAATAACATTTAATATCCTTATAAGCGTCTTTTCACTGCTCTTAATCTCTGCTATAATACGCCTATAATATGAAAAAACAAAAAGCACCATTTGCATCTTTTATTATCGAACCGCCATACTTTAGTAATTGGGCGGATCAAGTGTATCCAAAACTCGCAAATAAGTTACTTCCAGTTGCTACAAAAGTTCCAGGACTTACCCCAAATATTGTTACGATAAGTTCATTTGTACTATACGTGTTGGCATGTTTAGCGCTTTTTATCAATTTCCCATATCATCTTATATTTACAGCAATCGCCTTACCAATTGCGTATATCTTTGATTGCTTAGATGGACAACTCGCAAGAACGACCAAGCATTCTTCGGTCATTGGTGATTACTTAGATAAAACATTGGATGTATTAAAGATCTATGTCATTACAATCTCATTATCAATTGCGACGTTCATGCAAACACAGCAAGTTCTTTATATCTTTTTGGGTTTTACTGCATGTTTCTTCTTTAATTTCCGGTATTATATAAAGCTTGAAACTATGTTTAGTGCTGTAAGCCGTGATAAGGATTATTTAATGAAATCACGAGAAAAAAGATATGAACTTTACGAAGAATTTGGTAACAAATACAAAACATGGTCTAAAACGTTTGGTGGCAAAATAAAAATGTTTCTTCACAAAAATAGAGCCATTTTTGCAGTTGATGAAGCTGAGTTTGTAACGTTTACTGCTATAGCGGCTTTATTTAATCAGCTCGGTGTAGTCTTATGGATTTTTGCAATTAGCCAGACAGGTTTCGCATTCTGGAGATTATATGAAAGAGGTGCGCAAATACAGAAGTTTTCGGACAGACTTTTTTGGCCAATGAGAAAGTGATATAATAACATTTATGAAAGCAATACTTTTAGCAGCGGGAGTTGGTTCACGTATCAGACCACTTACTGATGACAAACCTAAATCATTTATCCCAGTTGGCGGGAATTCAATTCTTGAACGCATGCTAAAAGCAGTGCAGGAAGTTGGCATGACAGAAATAGGCATTGTAACCGGATATAGGTCTGAACAGGTACAAGCATTTATCGCTGAAAAATTCCCTAACCTAAATGTAACCTTTATGCACAATGAAAAATATGAAGTAACAAATACTGGATATTCGCTCTTGTTAACCAAAGATTTTGTTGGAGATGATAGCTTTATTAAATTTGACGCAGATGTTGTTTTCGAAACAGAAGTTTTGCGCAAGCTCATTAATAGCCCTGTATTAAGTGCTTTGTGTATTGATAAAAATATCAACTTAGAAGCCGAAGAAGTAAAAGTCATCACTGACGCTGAAAATAAAGTCGTACAAGTTGGTAAAAAGCTAGACCCGCATCAATCAACAGGCGAATCAATTGGTATAGAAAAGATTGATGCAGCTGCGGCAAAAGTTTTATTCGCTGAATTAGAAACACTTATGAAAGATGAAGCAAATTGGCAAGAGTATTATGATGATAGTTATACGACATTGGTAGCAAAGGGTTGTCCAATGTATGCAGTCGACATAACAGGTCTCAAATGGGTAGAAATTGATACGCACGAAGACTATGCAAAAGCTGAAGAGATATTTGCTTTAGAATAGTCATTGCATTAGCTCAGTCTCAGGTATACAATAACTTCAAATGGAATTATTGTTTTTAATTTTCCCAGCTCTGTTTATCCTTCTGATCTCAATCAAGCAGATCAATCAATATGAGCGTGGTGTGAAATTCTCTTTTGGTAAATATTCAGGAGTCATGGAACCTGGTTGGAAGATTGTTATACCTGTTATTCAGTCGTATCAAAAAGTCGATATCCGGACCAAAGCAGTTGACGTCCCAAATCAGGAAGCGATTACAAAAGATAATATCTCAGCAAGTATTTCGGCAGTTATTTATTACAAAGTAACGGATGCTTCCAAAGCAATACTTGAAGTTGAAGATTTTTTTGATGCTGTACATCAACTTGCACAAACAACCATGCGCAATGTCGTCGGTGAAGTTGATCTGGATACATTACTTGCCAACCGTGACAAAGTCGCAACTCGTATCAAAGACATTGTCAAAGAAACAACTGCAGAATGGGGTCTTGAGGTACAGACAGTTGAACTCAAAGACATTGTACTACCAGAAAGCATGAAGCGAACCATGGCAAAACAAGCGGAAGCAGAACGTGAACGACGCGCGACTATTATTAATTCTGAAGGAGAGGTAGTCGCAGCTGAGAATCTCGCCAAAGCTGCACATCTTATGATAAACGCTCCGGGTGCATTGCATCTGCGTACATTGAATTCTATCAACGATATTTCATCTGATCAATCAAATACAGTTGTCTTTGCTATACCGATTGAAGTCCTCGATGCCATTAAAGGTATGGCAAAACCTAAATAGTCACTTCCTCAATACTCGGCAAATAGCCTTTATAATTACATCATCTTTTGCTAATGCACTTTGATCATGTATATACATTCCATACTCCCGCTTCACAACAAATGGTAGTTTTTGTTTTTTGAGAATGCCTTGAGAAAGTTCACTTGCGACAAAATTCTTCGGAAGAAGCGCCACTCCACTGCCAAGAATTGCTAGTTCTTTCATAAATGTTGTACTCGTTGATTCAGCAAATACCGTTGGTATCAGGGCGTTTTTAGAAAACGTTTCATCTACTTGGTGACGGGTATTTGAACTTCTGTTATAGAAAATGAATGGGATAGTATTGATGTCACCTGAATGTTTTGGGGAAGAAACCGGTATAAGCTCTTCACTAAATGTCTCAATACAGATAATTGATTTTGGTAATTGGGCTCTTTTATCGGTGACACAAATAGCTAAATCAATCATTCCCCATTTAAGTTGCGAGAATAGTTCTCCTGATGCATTGATTGTTAGGTCAATGCTGAATCTACCCGAAACAATTGTATCTTGAAAATATTTCCCCAAATAAAGAGCGGCATTATCAAAAAGTCCAATGGAATATGTTTGGTACGCACTTTCTCTGACGTTTGGATTTTTCATATTCTGCCAGAGCTGTACTATTTTTGAACCGATTGTAATAACTGCTTTGCCATCTGGTGTGAGTCGGAGTTGTTTACCCCTTTGCGTAAATAATTCAGTACCAAGTTCTGTCTCCAAACGTTTGATTGATTGCGAAAGAGCTGATTGTGTTATAAATATTTTCTCGGCAGCTTTGGTAATATTGCCTTCTTTTGAAACTAAAATAAATCTTTCAAGTTCATCTATCATTAATAATATTAATGTATCATAAGTATCATTAATTTTACAACTGATAACCCGTCTGCTATTGTTAATTATTGTCATCTCGACCGAAGTGGAGAGATCTTCCACAATAGGGTTGTCGTAGAAATTGGGTGAATAAGATTCCTCGACTCCGCTCGGAATGACAGCATTATATGAAGAAGAATAAAATCAAAATTGCTGTAGTGGGTATCGGTAACTGTGCATCTTCACTTGTACAGGGCTTGACCTATTATAAATCTGCAAAGGAGAACGATAAGATCTTTGGACTCATGCATACCAATTTTGGTGGTTATACAATTGCTGATATTGAAGTGGTTGTAGCTTTTGATGTAAATACTACCAAAGTTGGAAAAGATTTAGCTGATGCTATTTATGCTCATCCAAATAATACAGCAGTTTTTGCAGAGGTTAAAAAGACGGGTGTCATCGTGCAGAACGCGCAAGTGCTTGACGGGATTGGGGAGTATGTAAAAGATGTTATTAAAATCTCTGACAAAAAGATTGCTGACCCATTGAAAGTTCTCAAAGATTCAGGTGCCACAATCTTAGTTAACTATCTCCCTGTTGGGAGTCAAAAAGCAGTTGAATATTGGGCAGATATTTGTCTCAAGGCGAAAGTCGGGATGGTTAATTGTATGCCAGTGTTTATCACCACAGATAAAGTCTGGAGTAAAAAGTTCGTTGATGCCAATATCCCAATTGTTGGTGATGATATAAAAGCACAAGTTGGAGCGACGATTGTGCATAGGGTACTAACAAACCTGTTTCTTGACCGTGGGATGCCCATAGACAGGACGTATCAATTAAATGTAGGTGGTAATACTGATTTTCAAAATATGCTTGAGCGCAAGCGTCTCAAGTCCAAAGAAATTTCTAAAACGCAATCAGTTACTTCGCAAATAGGTTTACACGGTGAATCAATAAAACCTGAAAATGTGCATATCGGGCCAAGCGATTATGTTCCCTGGATGAAAGATAATAAAGTCGCATTTATGCGGATTGAAAGCCGTCATTTTGGCGACGTGCCGATGCATATTGAAGTGAGATTATCTGTCGAAGATTCACCAAATTCGGCTGGTGTTGTTATCGATGCAATCCGTTGTTGCCGGTTAGCGCTTGATAACAGTATTGGCGGTCCACTGGTCGAACCATCATCCTATTTCATGAAGTCACCGCCAAAACAATATACTGATACGGTTGCCCGAGAAAAGGTTGAAGAATTTATAGAACGATACAGGAAGTAATTTCGTTGCATCAAATTTTGTTTTTTCTCATTGTTCCTCTACAATAATGATAGTATGGCTGAAAATACCGAAGGAAATGGTCAACAAGCATCAAAAGAAAGGGCAACAAATCTTCCTGAACAACCAAAAAGTGGTGGGCAAGTGGATGCAAAGAAAGTAGCTCAATTAGCTACTGATGCATCAGTCAATCCTGAGCGAGCTCTTCATAATCTTGCTGGGATACCTCTTCAAGATGGTGAACATAGTCAAGCACATGGGGAGCAAACTGTTGATCCTGAAGCTTTGCGACCGGAATCAGACGAACTCCAGCAAGATAAAATAATAGCTGCTGTTTTGGGCGCAGAACATGCACAGAATCCTCAAGATCAGGCGAACATCCGTAGATATGTATTAAGAC
>JACDET010000020.1:20721-30799 GCA_013816255.1 Candidatus Levyibacteriota bacterium
GATACATATCTTCAGATGGTTCGGGAAGGCAATGTCGATTACAAACAGGTTCTGGATAGTACGAAGAAACCATCTCCTAGCCCCGAGGCGTTAGAGCGAAAATTGGAAGGCATGGATAAACAGATGCGAGGAGTAATCGCTCATTTAGGTTTAGAAGATTTTGATAAGCGAAATGATCTATCAGCTGCCGATATGCAAACGTTTCTTGCCAAGCACGATCCTTTATCATTTGATCAAGCGAAAGAAGTATTCCTTGCACAAATTGGCTTAAAATATGGTGTAGAGAAGCGAGAGAAGTATGAAGACGCCTTTGATAATGTTGGTCAGGCTATGTATGGCCGGCAATGGGAATATTTAAAGCAAATAAAAGTATTAGAAGTGCAAGCTAAAGAAGGAGCCTCTCAAGCTCCACAACAAGAAAGGCGATCAGTGTCACGTTCTGAAACAGAACAGTATCAGATCGATGCAATACTAGGACAACAAGATTGGCTCAAAGGTCGTGCTGATATGCTAAGACCCGATACAATAGTCAGCTCAGATCATGGTATGACAAAATATACGAGTGTTAAGCAGATCCAACGCGGAGGAGTAACTATAGAATATTATGAAGATGGATCACAGACAATGAACGTAAAAAACCCTGTTGAAGGAAGAAAGATCTCCTATAGGAATGGTACGCCAGATAAAGTTGTGGAAGCTGCCAGAAGCTATAGTGTCAATGCAAATAATTATTTGACTGTAGAATCACCTGGAGGACAGGGGCAAGACGGACAGCGGATGCATTATTTTGTAGATGATAAAGGAACATTTGTAAAAATTGTTGAGCACTCTCGGCAAACTCCTCGAGAAGGTGTCGCACCCTATGCACAATGGGAGCCTGATTTGCGTGTTGAGGCTGTAAGTGACAGTGAACTCGCATTAATGAAAAATGCCTTTGACACATTACACCATGAGTTAAGCAATCCTATTCGCAGACTTGCTAAAAATATTAAGCGAAGAATTTTTGGTAGACCTCACAAGAATGCAGCGTAGTAGTAATACTGCTACAATTTTTTATAGGCGTAAATAACCCGCTGAAGGACAGTGTAGAGTGACAATACCACTAAGAGCAACAAACTGATCTCCATGATATTATATCCCGCAATTAATGTGTTTGGTATAGATGTATATAGGAGGAGTGAGAAGAAAATGATACCAAGCCGTTCCGTCCGCTCGATGATACCAACTGCAAAGCTGACTGAAGGATTGGCTAACTCTCCACGGCTTCTGATATAGCTTGTGAGAAACGCAAAGAGGAATAGTGGTGCAACGATCTCCCACCCGACAATCCCTGCAAAAGCGAATGGGGTAATGAGTAAGAAATCTCCTACACGGTCAAGTGTCGAATCTAAAAAGCCGCCAAACGGTGTAACTTTCTTATATTTCCTGGCTACCATCCCGTCAATGAGATCAAAAAGATTGCCAATGAAGGCAAATAGTGCCAAAATATAGTTGCCAGTTATAATCGCGATAAAGAAGACAAGTGGTGGTATACTTCCTAGTACGGTGAGGACATTTGGATCCACTTTTGATAATGGTTCTATAAGCGGTTCCAAGACTTTTTCGACTGGCTTTTTATAATGACTTAACATAGTAGTGTTTAGAATACTCGGAAAACTCTGAGAGTCAGAAATTCAGACTGTCAGATAATCTGAGTAGTCAGAGTTTTCTGAATATGCAAGATAGTAAAACTACATACAGAGTTGACTTACATTCTCACTCAATCATATCACATGATGGTGGCATTAGTGCTGAAGAGTATGAGAGAATACTCTCGACTGAAAAGATCGATTGTATCGCAATAACTGATCATAATGAAACGAGTTTTGCGCGCATCATGCAGAAAAAGCATGGTGACAAGATTATTATTGGTGAAGAGATTACCACAACGGAAGGTGAGATAATTGGACTGTATTTAACGGAAACAATTCCGGCAGGCTTAACTGCTATTGAGACAGTGAAAAGAATCCGTCAGCAAGATGGCTTGGTCTATATTCCTCACCCGTTTGAAGTCTTCAGAAAGGGATTACAACAATCTTCACTTGATACGATTACCCGCGACATTGATATTGTTGAAGTATTTAATGGACGTGGACAGATCAGGGGAAAACCAAAAGAAGCGCTAGCATTTGCACGTGAGCATACATTCTCAACCGCAGCAAGCGGGGACGCGCATACTGTACGGGGTATTGGGTACGCATATAGTCTTGTTAATGATTTCCCATCGCACGAGACGTTAATACAACTACTTGAACAGCCAGTATTGTCACGAGTACATGCACCATTGTATACACTGCTTTACCCAACTATAAATCGGATTAAAAATAAGATATTATTAACAAATGGTTGAACAATTACTCAAAGATCTCTTTTTTGCCTTTTGGTTCTTCGGCCCCGCAGGACTTGCCAATGTCTTAGCGTTTGGTTCTGGAAAAGCAAAAATGTTGCGGCAATTTTCGTATCCTGTTGATTGTTACCTTAAATTCCGTGGTAAAAGAATTCTAGGGAGTCATAAGACGGTGCGGGGATTTGTTGTCGGGACCATCGCTGCAATCTTGGCAGTTAATTTGCAAATATTCCTATATCAGAATCTTGCATGGATGCGGGCTGTGCTTCCTATTGATTATAATGTCGTAAATCCGATTATATTAGGTTTTCTTCTTGGCTTTGGTGCACTGGCCGGTGACGCAATCAAAAGCTTTTTCAAACGCCAAGCAGGTATTCAACCGGGAGTAAGTTGGGTTCCTTTTGACCAAATAGATTTTATTCTTGGAGGAATTATTTTCTCATGGTTTTATCTCCAACTGACACTTGTCCAATATATGCTTATTCTCTTCATGTGGATCATTATTCATCCACTCATCTCATTTCTTGGTTATGTATTAAAGTTAAAACGAAAACCTATCTGACTTCACTCACATATATGAGCCTATTTGTGGTATTATGTAGGCATGAATATTCTTCTTCTTGCGGCTGAAATTGCTCCTTTCGTTTCTGTTGGTGGTTTGAGCCAATTCATGTATTTTCTCCCTAAAGAGTTGCGAAAATTGGGACATGATGTCCGTGTTTTTACCCCAAAGTACGGTGCGATGGATGAGACCACCATTGAAGGAAATTGGAAGATGCAGATGAATTTTCCAGAACTCACTGTACCAATTGATAATGGTCTTGGAGAGGGGGAATCGATTATCTGCAATGTAAAAAGTTATGGTAACAAACATGCAAGTCTGTATGCATACTTTTTGGAGAATAGAGAATATTTTGAACTTCGCGCCAACGTTTATGGATACCGTGATGATCATACTCGTTTTGCACTGCTCTCAAAAGCATGTCTAGAATGGTTACTACAAAATCAGCAAGACAAAGATGCTTGGAAACCAGACATTATTCATTGTAATGATTGGCATACGGGCTATTTCATCGATTTAGCCCGGAGACATCCCCGCTATATGCATGCGTTTACAAAAATGCCAATTGTCTATACCGTGCATAATTTCTCGCTTCAAGGGAATGCTGATTTCCGTTATTGCCGGCGTGAAGATTATGATACAGCTGAAACGTTACCTGCACCACTCACGTCTTCACAACTCAGATTGCAAAATCCTTTGAAACGCGGACTATTATTTTCAGATGCTATTAATACTGTGAGTGCCACACATGCAGTGGAAATTATGACACCAGAATACGCTGAGGGATTGGATGATGTTTTGCAAGAAGTGCGCGGCCGTATGACAGGTATTCTCAATGGTTTGGATACTGAAAAATTTAACCCGCATACAGATAAAACAATAAAAAAACAATTTAATAGCAACTCATTTATTCATGCCCGTCAGGACAACAAAAGAGAACTGCAAAAATTATTTGGATTAACACCGGATATGTACCGGCCGCTGTTGGCTCTTAGCGGACGGATGGTAAAGCAAAAAGGTTTGGATCTCCTTCTTGAAGCGTTACCGCATCTTCTGACAGAACGCCCAGATGTGCAAATCGTTTTTCTCGGAAGTGGAGAAGAGCGGTATCGTTTGGAATTGACCGTTCTCCAAAAGAATTTTCCTGAACAGATTGGACTCCATCTGCGGCCAGATTTCCGTTTGCCTAAGAAAATTTTTGCCGGTGCGGATATGATGCTTATACCAAGTCTGTTTGAGCCCGGTGGCATTATTGCATTGGAATCACTCCGTTATGGATGTGTTCCTATCGTCAGACGTACAGGTGGGCTCAATGACATCATTTCTGAATTCAATCCAGCGACGAAAGAAGGTAATGGTTTTTCATTCAAGCATAAAGATGCTTGGTCGCTTTATGGCAAAATCATGCAGGCACTAATAATATATAATCATCAAAAACTTTGGAAAGCATTGGTGAAGAATTGTCTTGAAAGCGATTTCTCTTGGAGTCAGGCTGCTTCACAATATGATACATGGTACAAAAGAGTTGCCTCAGAACGTAAAGCAACAGTTGGTGTAGCATCCTTAGAACAAAAAGCTTAGAATATACTTATCGTCATTAATTTAAAATTAACGACGAAGCATACTACACTATTTGTAAAATAATTTAAAAGGAGTATAGAATTATGATTAATGAACACGCAACATGGTTTGAAGAATTCCGTACAACCAAACCTTTTGCACTTCTTAAAAAAAAGCCTCTTGCGTATTTCAGTATAGAATATTCACTTGCTGACAATGTACCGACCTACGCGGGCGGACTTGGGATTCTGGCTGGGGACTATATCAAAGAGCTTGCCGATCAAAAGATTCCAGCAGTGGCTGTCGGACTGTATTATCAGAGTAGATATGGATTTGATCCGCATCACACAACAACTGAGAATCATCCTATACTTACTTCCGCAGACCAAGGCTTGGAGCCGGTTCTCGATAAAGATAAAAACATACTCATTATTAAAGTGCCAGTAAAAGACCATGAAGTTTTGGTCAAAGCTTGGTTATGGCAGCATAACTCAATTCCCTTATATCTTCTTGATACCAATGTACCTGAGAATGATCCGTCCGACCGTGCAATTGGTTTTCAATTATATGCCGCGGAAAAGGAAGTGCGGATCAAACAGGAAATGATTTTGGGTATTGGTGGATTCAGGCTTCTTGAGGCACTTGATATAAAACCCTCTCTGTATCACATGAATGAAGGACATTCAGCACTTTTAGAACTTGAGATCATCCGGCATGAGATGCAAAAGCAGAAGATTGGATTTGGGGATGCCGCAAAACTTGCCTCCCATCACGTTGTTTTTACCAATCACACTCTAGTACCTGCAGGTAATGACATCTTCAGTAATGAACTACTCAGTGTTATGTTGAATAAGTATGCGAGTGAATTGGAAGTGCCAATTGCTACCATTTTAGAATTGGGAAATATTCGCGACACCTATGATTTCTCCATGACGGTTTTTGCTATGCGTTTGGCTGGGAAAATAAATGGAGTATCGAAGCTACACGCGAGAGAGGCAAATAAAGTATGGGCTGAATATACGTTGGAACCTGTTACGAATGGCATCCACATTCCCAGTTGGGAAAATAGCGCAACACACAAAGAAAGTAAACAAAAGCTCTTAGATTACATAGCAAATGAAACAGGGCAGAAGTGGCAAGAAAATGAGTTGGTTTTGGGTTGGGCCCGCCGTATGGTTCGCTATAAAAGGCCTTTGGCACTTTTTGGTGAACTTGAGAAATTTATCGCACTTGCCAAAAATAGTAACCGGCCAGTAAGGGTTGTTATGGCAGGTATTTCGCACCAGGCTGATGATGAAGGACGCGAATTGATTGGACAATTGCAGGAGCTTCTTAAAAAGGATTTAGCGGGAAGTGTTGTCTATTTAGCTGATTATAATAAAACACTCGGCAAGATCATGATCAGTGGCTGTGACGTTTGGCTCAATACACCTGTTGTCGGATCAGAGGCATGCGGGACAAGCGGTATGAAAGCAAGTCTTAATGGGGTTTTACCATTATCAACGAAAGATGGTTGGTTGGATGAAGTAGATGTCAACAAAATCGGTTGGTGTGTTGCTAGCGATACGATCCAGTATAGTTTGCTACAGACTCTAGAAGAACAGGTAATCCCTACCTATTATGCAGAAGATAAAAGTACATGGAACGAATTACAAAAGAATGGCCGGGAGTTAATCTTACACCAATTCAGCGCGACACGGATGTTGCGGGATTATTTTGAAAAGACCTATCTGCCAATTATAAATGCTTCCTACGAGCACTATGAATTATAGTTAGCTCTTATCTAGTAGTTTTAGTAAATCCCTAAGTGGCATTGTCGCGACCCCCACGACTTCATCAGCTCCGCCGTAGTACATAAAGATAGTTCCATCGACCACAACTGCACCGCATGGGAACACGACATTTGGGACGACGCCTACTTTTTCGTATTCTGTTTCTGGTTCAAAGACTGGATCATCTGTACGGGCGAGAACCTTGTGCGGATCGTCATAATCCAAAAGCATCGCGCCGACTTTATAGACGCCTCCGGGTTCTGAAACGCCGTGATAGAGAAGCAGCCAGCCTGCATCTGTTTCAATTGGAGGTCCGCTGATGCCGAGTTTTACATTATCCCATCTGTCAGCCCTTGGATGTGCGATGACTTCACCTTTGAGCCAATCTGATTCATTGAAAACGAGATCGCGTCTTATATCGAGCCATATATCATAGCCTAAGCGGTGAAACGCAAGATATGTCCCCGGATGTTTTCCCTTGACGACGCAAGCATCTTTATCATCAACGCCAGGTGGGGAAATAAGCTGCGCTTGCGACCAATTCCAGTTATGTTTTAAGAAGTCTGCAACAAGGATAGATGTCATTGCAACACGAGGAGGATTGACGCCGTCATATGCTGTATAAACCATATAATATCTATCTTCAATCCTCGTTACCCGAGGATCTTCGCAACCAGAATAACCTGTCTCATTAATTTTCAGTTCAAAAGCTTCGCGCGGGAAATAAATCGGTTCATCGAAGTTCTCATCGATATGGAACCCATCTGTACTCGATGCATATCCCATGACTGATGTGCCGCTGGTTGCGGATTGCGCACGGTAGACGATATGGAATTTACCATCTTCATGGACGACTGCTGGATTAAAGACGCCAAGTGTTTGCCACTCAATCTCCAGCGAAGGGGAGATGATAGGATTACCGTCAAAGCGTTTGAATTTGACCTGTTGGTGATCAATTGTTTTAACGGCCTCAGGTTTTATCTCAGAGAGTTGTGGATCAATGAGCGGGGCATCAGACACTGGTTTGAAGTCTGCGAGTAATTTGGCAAGCTTGGTTGATGCGACACCAACCCGTGTGTCAGCAGCGCCGTAATAAACATAAAAATCCTCATCTTTAATGAGCGCGCCTGAGGGGAAAACGATATTTGGCACATCTCCATGCAATTCATAATCAGCTCCTGGATCAAGAAGTGAATGATCTGTGCGGGCGATAATCTTTCGCGGATCTTTTATATCAAGAAGTGCGGCTTCAATACCAAACTCTTTATTGTTTGAGAGGTAATTGCCGATGTAGGAATAAATCATGATCCAACCATCAGCGGTTTTGACAGGCGGTGCTCCAAGTTCAATTTGGTCACGGAGGTCGCGCAGGAGATGGAGTGAATGTTGATTGACGTTGTCATACCATTCTTGCCAGAAGTATGGAGACCAGATATCTGATTCATGATCAAATACAGCAAGACAAATCTTGGCTGGTGGCATATCAGTATTAATTGTAATGATTGCGGCCATTTTGCCATCAATTCTTTCAGAAAAGAGCGCCATTGCTTTGGCGTTGAACGTACTGACAGGATGCTTTTCAAATGTTTTAAAATCTTTTGTCACCGCAACAGCGGTTTTGATACCATAGGCCGCAAAAGGGAAAACAGAAAGCGCTGTATAAAAGATGTAGAACTTTCCTTCAAAGTATGTAATACGTGGATCTTCACAGCCATAGATCTCCCAATCTTCAGTTGGCCCAAAAAGCATTTGATGATCACCGTAAGTCACACCGTCACGACTGGTTGCGTACCCGACAGTCGAAACCCGCATGCTGATACCATTTTGTCTTTTCTCAGAGGAGAGCGCGCGGTATACCATGTGGTACGTTCCATCGTGATAGGCGACGCAGCCGTTGAAAGCACCATCGTGTTCCCAAGCGTTCTGTGGGTCAGGGCTGAGGATGGGATTGTTAGCGTAACGTTCGAGTTTAACCATATGTTATTTTGTCATCCTGAGCTTTCGCGAAGGATCTCACGATATTGGGATTCTTCACTGCATTCAGAATGACAAATATACTATACACCGGCAAAGACCGGTCCTTTAACTCTCTTCAATTTTGGTTCTTTATGATTCTTCATCTTATCGAGGAAGGTATCGATGTTTTCAGTTGCTGCAGCCACAATCGTGTCAGCGCCTCCATAGTATACAAAGAGATTGTCATCTTTGATAACAGCACCGCAAGGATAGACGACACCGGCCTTAAAGCCATCATTGTCATACGGCATATCTGGTGAAACGATTGGGTTGTTTGTTCGGTAAAGAACCTTGGATGGATCATCTTTATCTAGAACCATAGCACCGATCTTATATCTGCTTGGATCTTGGTGCCCAACGGATTGATAGATCAACAGCCAACCATCTTTGGTAAGCATCGGAGGCGCGCCTGCGCCAATTTTCTTACTATCCCAGTGACCTTTTCGTGGTGGGATGAAGTGATGTCCTGTGAGGAATTTATCATCAAAATTCAAATCGTCGAGCACATCAATGAGGATATTTGGATAAACCCGATGGATGACGACATACTTGCCGTTGATCTTTTCAGGGAAGATCACTGCACTTTTATTGACCATACCTGGAGGGGAGATAAGTTTTGGCGTTTTCCATTTGCCCCAATTCTTTTTGAGGAAATCTTCAAGAGGTATTGACGTCAACGCTGCTCGAGGTTCACTGTATCCATCGAAAGCGACATATGTCATATAGACCATGTCATCAATCTTGGTAACGCGTGGATCTTCAATGCCACCGTATCCTCCACCCGATGCAAAGTGATCTGCAAATGATTTAAAAGCCTTGCCTCCGGGCGTTTCAAATGGTTCACGCGGGAGATAAATTGGTTCCTCAGACCGTTCATCGATATTGATACCATCGCGACTTGTCGCGTAACCAATAACTGAAAGATCACTTTCTCCCAAAGCGCGGTAGAGAAAATGTACTTTGCCGTCTTCATAGAGTGCTGCTGAATTGAATACTGCGCGGGATTCCCAAACATGTGACGTGCGAGGTTTGATAATCGGATTTTGATGTGGTTTCTTGAGAAGAATCTGGACATCTTTATCACGGAGGCTTTTACCAGGGAGTGGGCATGAGACAGCGTACATACGTGCATCATTGAGCGTCCAGTAAAGGATAAGTTGCTCTTGCATTAAGGCTACACCAAGTGGTTTGAGTGGATCTGTATGCTGGTGCTTTGTTTGCTCCCAAAGAGGTTTATCTGTTCTCCAAAGCATTTTCTCAGGATTACGACAATCGAAGTATGCTGCTCCTACGTGATAATGTGTTTTGTCGCCATCTTTATCCTTGGCATAATAGATGACGAGAATTTGTTCGGCTTGGATAAACACTTTGGCAATTTCTATATCTCCTTCATCAAAGAACCCAGGACGGCTTTGGAGAACCGGCTTTGTAACGGTTTTCCAACTTTCAAGCTGCGATGAATAGGCAACCCTTATGTCTTTTTCTCCAAAGTAGAGAACGTAACGGTGTTTATATTGCAGATTTGGAACTAATGCTCCCGATTCGGTAATAGAGTCTTCTTTGACTACTTTTTTCCAGCGCAGTAATTGATCAGAGACTGCAAAGGTTAGCTCTTTTGCTTTGCCGCCATTTGCCTTGTATGCAACAGCATAATGGTCTTTGTGGTGGGATATATTGAAGTTTTTCCAATCGTATTTGGTATCTTCACGGCCTTTCGAGTCGGTGACAATAACGTATTTGGTAGATCCATTGAATTCAAAACCGTCGGGGCTGGTTACGAAT
>JACDET010000021.1:0-19629 GCA_013816255.1 Candidatus Levyibacteriota bacterium
TTACTGTACTGAAGATGCACAAAGCCGTTTTCAAATTTTCGCACGTCTACCAGCTTCAGCGTGCTTTGAACGTCTTTTGGTAGCCAATAATTGCCACTGCCTATGAGTTGGGGAACAATGATTTGATGATACTCGTCGACAATACCAGCCTTTATGGCAACGGATGCTAAATGCGGGCCGCCAATGTCAAAATCTTTATCTGACTCAGCCATTAATTTTTTTATAGTTTCTGGATTAAACATACGTTCAATCGTCGCATTCGCTATTGTTAGCTCGGAAAGTGAACTTGAATAAACGATCTTTTTCGCAGCTCGCCAAATTTTGGCATAGTCATTCATAGCTTCACTTGTGTCATCTGTTGGAATAGTATCCCATACCTTCATAATCTCATACATCTTGCGCCCCATAAGAGACGTACCGACATTGCGTACTGTATCATTTACAAAAGCATGTATTTCTTCACTTGGCATAGCCCAGTCAAAATTGCCATCTTTATCCGCCACAAAGCCGTCCAGCGATGTCGTTATCAAGTATATTAATTTGCCCATATAATTATGTATACCATAACGGTGCCTATTTTTGACAGCTGTAATAATAATATGTTCCGACTAAATTACTCAGCATCTGGAAATACAAAAATACTTACAGCGCTCTTACTCACTTTATGTATAATCTTTTTTTATGGGAAAATATATAAACGTTAATAATATAAAAATGTGGTATGACGAAAAAGGGTCAGGGGAACCGCTTTTGATGCTTCATCCTGGCGGTGTTGACTCGAGGGCTTTTGAACCAAATATTCCAGCATTTTCTGAGAAGTTTCATGTTTATTTGCCAGAACGTCGAGGACATGGACATACTGCTGATCCTGAAGGAGAATATAGCTTTGATCTGCTGGCGGATGATACTATAGCATTTATTGAAAAAGTCATTGAAAAACCTGTCAGAATACTTGGATATAGTGACGGTTCGCTTGTTGGATTATTAGTTGCAAAAAAACGTCCTGATTTAGTAACGAAACTTATTTGTGCAGCTGGTGTCTACCATCGCGATGGCTGGTACGAGCAAGCAATTGCTCCTGTCAGTGAAGCTCCGGAATTTATGATTGCGATGTATGCAGACGTTTCACCTGATGGAAAAGAACATTTACCGATTGTTGTAAAAAAGCTCAATGAGATGCACGCCAAAAATATAATGCTGACAGAAGAAGATCTGCAGACAATAAACTGCCAGACATTAGTCATTGTTAGTGATGATGATGAAGTAAAACTTGAACACGCGATTAGCTTTTATAGAGCGCTTCCACATGGAGAACTTGCAGTCATACCGGGAACATCACATGGATTTATAGTTGAAAAGATTGATCTAAGTAATAAAATTATGTTGGATTTTTTAACCCAAGATCCGATTCAAACATACGCACCAATTCATCGCGCAAGAAATAAATAATGGGTTCTAACAAAGTACTTAACCCCTGTCGCTACATTTAGGTCTGATTCAGTAAATGATTCACGAGGATTAGTTACCTAATATAAAAAATTTGGTTTTATAGAACTCGATCCCTTCGTTTATGAGTCAAGTCACCACGAAGGTATACTATTGGAAGCAAAAGTCTCCAATTTTTAACCAAAAATATCATAAATCACAGAGTATCTTTTCTTGTATAATTAATCCATGCAATCTTTCCTAGGCGTTGCGGCTCTTATCATAAACATCGCAGGGTACATTCCCTATATACGAGATATCTTCCGTAATAAAGTAAAACCGCATCCAGTCACCTGGGGTGTTTGGACAATTTTGACGACAATTGTGGCATTTAATCAAGTAAGCAACGGCGGCGGATACTCTTCACTGTTCTTCATAAGTACTGCCCTTTTGGTTGGATTTGTTTTTATACTTTCATTGCGCTATGGCATGGGAGGCGCATCAAAGATTGACCGACTTTGTCTCTGCTTGGCTATTCTCTTATTGGTTTATTGGCTCACTGTACAAGAGACTCGCATATCAACCCTTCTGGTCGTTACCATCGATGGTATCGCGGCAGTACCAACGATTCTCAAAACATACCAGCATCCAGAAACAGAAAGTTACAATCAATGGTCACTTGCTGGTATTGCAGGTTTCTTAACAATTTTGTCAGTACCTCGACTCGATTGGGTATTACTCCTCTACCCAGTCTATGTTCTGATTGCGAATAGTGCAATTGTTATTGTGAAATATATACGGGATCGGAAGCAGAGAGATTAGCGTAGCGGCTGTGCAATAGAAAATGTATTGAAAAGGCCATATGCAACGACTAAAAGAACTACGCCACCAAGTAACTTACGGAACCAATTCACCCCCGACGATATTTCTAAATATGCCCAAATAATAAGAGCAATTATAGAGACAGTTTCACCAATGGCTTGGAACATACCTGCTGTAAAATAACTAATAATAAATCCAACGGTAGCAATTATGATTGGAATATTTGGCTTTTGTGCAATTATCATAGTATCGGAATAATTACTTATTTTTATTGATAAAAAACGTATCTTTTGATACTGCCCCAGTTATTACAGTAATTGCCTTTGGTTTACTCTTGAATTCTACGGGCGTCTCTCCAAAAAGTCGTGCATCTGCGTGCACCTTTCTTTTTTTACGTGTAAGTATTTTTACTTCTTTTGCTCGGTACACTTGAATGTGTTTAGAATGTGCAGTACTGCCTGTTTTTACGCGTAAGAGAAATCTGATCAATTCAAACTTTGACATCGTAAAGAGTGACACTGTTAACCTATGATCATCAAGTTTTGCTTGCGGCGCAATATTTATAGCAGGTCCTGTATAGGAACCATTTGAAATTGTGATAACGGTTGCCTTTGTTTCAATTGTTTCACTGTTATTTATAATAACCTTCGTTGGATACGAATAATATTCTTTAACCGTTTTGATAATCTTCCATATTTCACGTAAGTCACCGTGTTCCAAAGCTTGTGCATGATCATGTATTTCAGCTTCCAACCCTACTCCCGCACTCTCGAGAAAATAATATGGTTCACGCAGCTTTTCTCCTTCCAAACGGGTAACTGCCCCAGCATCGACATCGCGCGTGTTCCCTTTCTTAATAAGCTCTATAGCTTTTTCAAGATCAGTTGGAATAGAAAGCATTCTTGCAACATTCATATACGTTCCAAGTGGCAAGATACCAAGTGCAGTTTTTGTCCCTACAAGAATATTTGCAATCTCACCGATTGTCCCATCTCCCCCGGCAGCGATCACGACATCATACCCTTGACGTATTGCATTTTTTGTAAGTTCTTCGGCATGATTTTCATGACTTGTCTGGGCTACGTCCACAGTAATATTATTTCTTTTAAACAGTGCAAGAATATCTTCTAATGTAATCTTTTGCGTGACAGAAAAGATTCGTTTTTTATCCCCTGAATGTGGGTTGTAGATAAGGAGATATTTTTTCTTCATATTATTGATCATTGAAGCTTACTTGCTGTACGGTATCTCCCTGAACAATGGTTAAGACCCCAGGTGGAGGATAATTGAAAAAATTAAATAGTCTGATTTTTTTTTGCAATGATAACTGATGCAGTAACACTGCAATAATAGCACCATGAGTACAGAGGGCAACTGATTGATATTTGTTCTCTTCTATTTCCTGCAACAACGACTTGACACGCTTTTTGAGATGCCAATATGTTTCTAAAAAAAATTCATTTAACCGTTTATCATAGACAAATTCCCGACCCGTATAACCAGCAATAATATCTGATGTCTGCTGGCAGCGCTTTATTTGTGAGCTGACTTGAAAATCAGTTTCGATATTTTGCATGTACTTCCCCATTCTCTCCAAAGATGGTTTGCCTTCAGGAAGAATGTCTGCTGAAAAGATTTTGGTCCCATACCATGTTCCGGCTTTTGTGGCAAAAGTTTCTCCATGTCTGAATATATAAAATTTTGTTTGCATAGTTATTTTTGTAATGCTTCTGCCTTTTCCCTAACAACTCTTGCCACAGGATCAGATGTTGTAAAGTTGAATCCATCATCGGTAATAGACGTATCACCATACGACCAAATCATATAAATAGCTCCACCGTTCTCAAAAAATGCGTTTATTTTATTTTCAAATAAACTTGTTCGTTCCCCAAATGATTTTTTAATTCCCGATTCGCCGACAACGAGCGGCTTATTACTTTCTTGCGAAACAGAAAGAGCGTTTGCAAGTGTATCTGGCATGGGGTTTGTCTCCGCATCATAATCATGATAATCAAGAATATCAATCGTTCGTATGGTACTAAGTTTTTTATAATCTTCGGCTGATTCCCGGGTACCACTTACACCGACTGTAACAAGATGATTTGCATCAAGTGATTTGACATGAGCACTGACATCCTCAGCAAATGCATACAATGCTTGGTAGTCTTTGCTATTTGCTTCATTCATAATTTCCCACGCTAATATTGTAGGATTATCCTTATAGAGAGGAACAACTTTACTGATGTACTCTTTGAGTGAAAGCGGATATGTACCATAGGGAGATTTATATTCTGATCTATACCATGACGGACTTTTTATGTTGCCTTCTGTACAGTCTTGCCAATTATTCTCAAAAACTGGAATCAATTTGATATTATATTTTTCAGCAGTTGCAAGGAGAAAATTAAATCGTTCAAGATCTTCCCCACTTTTCGTAAAACTCTGGAAAAGCCAAAATCGTACAGACGTAATGCCCATACTCTGCAAATTTGAAAACGTACTATCAAGTTCTTCTTCAGAAAAAGGACTTGCGCAACCAATTGTTTCACCATTTGGAGTATTTCTTGTCAACAAATTATATCTATTCACACCCATTGAGCGGAACTGTTCATTATTAAGATATAAATCTTTTCCCTTTACTGTGACAAAGTTCTCTTTATTAGTTGTTCCTAAAACAGTACTTACTACATAAACACCAAGTACTAATAAGATCCCGAGTGCTATAATTTTTAAATAATATTGATGATCAGTTTTCATAGGATTGAGGACTATTTTACATTATCGTAAATGCCAAATTTTAAAGCCATCGACATCATATACAAGATCAAAGTCTCTTTGCAGTATAATCCTCGCTTCATCACTCATAAAGTAAAAAACCGTATCTCCTTGGATATCATCATCATAAATAACCCAATCTGCATACCGCGCAGGGTCATTCAGTGATTCAACCCAAAAGTCACGAGTTCCTTCATAAATAAAACTCTTATATGGAAGTCCTGTTTGAAACATGAAATCTTCATGTGCATTTGCACCAATGAGAATCGAACCTTCATCATAGAGGTCCAAGAACGGAGCAACTTGGGTAAGCGTCGAATACGGCCACAGTATCGGCAAAGAGTATTGCAGCGCTTGCGGTTTGTAGACATTTGCTCCGAGTTGCGCTGCAAATAAGAGTGCAATAATTACATAAAGAATTCTACTTTTTGCAGCAGCAAATCCTGCTAATAACAAAATACACGGCGCAAGAATTATACCATAACGCATGTTTGAATCAGAATAAATCGTAAATGATTTCCTGTCCCCAACCGGTATAAGTTCTGGCGGAAGGTTAATTTCCGGGATAAAACCACGCTGATATCCATAGACAAGAAAAGCAAAAAGTACAATACTGATTATCATAAGTGGCATATATTTCTGTACTTCTTTCCCTTTAAAACCGTTTTTGATCATGACTCCGAGAAGTAACACAAAACCAAAAAGACCAATGAATGTGGTTATCTTCCCGTTCATCCACAAAATGACTTGTGTATAGATGTTGAATGCTGTTGCCAATGAATATTCTGTTACTTCAAATGCTTTATCGGTATTTTCTGAAACTGTCTGTGTCGCAGTAGATACTTGAATTTTACCGTCAGAATATAAGTTGAGCCAATGCAAGAAATCATTGTAAAATAAGAAACCATAAATACACCACAAGAAAACACCAAACCCCGCTGTTGTTAAGAACAACAACATCATACCTTCTACCTTTTGCAAACTTTCATGACGATATGCGCGGAGACACTCAATAAGGACAACAAGTGTTGCACCAATAAGGACAAAATAACCTTCATATCTTGTGAGCGTAATTATGATGAGAAAAAAGCCAGAAGCAAGAAAGTGCTGGAGTGTGTGACTCTCTATCCATTTCGTGAGATAGTATAAAACCATTGTCAGAGATGTTAGGAAAAATACTTCACTCAAAGCCATTGTTTGCAGGAAAAGAATATTGATGTTTGCCACAAACATGAACCAAACAAGAATCGATGCGCTCAAATTTTTTGTGAGGAGAAACGTCAATTTTTGTATATACACAGCTCCTATTACAAATGCAGTACCTGAAATAATCGCTCCTGCAAGTCCTGTCTTCCACAAAAATTCGCTTTGGACAAGAGGAACCATCAAAATTTGAGGGAATGGCAGCCAGATACCACCAAGTTGGCCAATTCCAGGAGTAAGGCTATCAGTTATCTTACGAGCGATGTTTAACCGGGCGACAGCATCATAATTTCCTAGATTCTGATACCCATTGAGCATGAAGTAGACGATCGCGCTTATACTAATGAGGGCTGAAGCAATATAGAGAATTACTTGCAAATGCCTTGTTACAAAATTCTCAGCATGTGCATGTTTATGTTTCATATATCTATATTAAATGAATTTGTAGATATATGCTAGACAGCTACCTACGTTAATTCCCTCCAAATGCTGATTGCTTTTGCATAAATTTAGGTAATGCATAGTTTGGTACTTTTAGATTATTTTTAACTTCTTCTTGTTTCTTCAGATGTAACCCATGAACTGTTTTTTCCCAGTAATATGGTTTAAATAGTAACTGGTAAAAAGCCATACAACCCGCCACACTTATGAGAAGCAAGTAGAACGGAATAAGAAAAACGTATTTTATCAGCGACCATTGCTCTCTTTTAACACATCCAAGAACATATCCCAAAATATACAAGTAATTTCCGAGAACAAGCGAGATTACAGCTGTGTATAAAATAATAGGTGAATATGTTTCTTCAAGAACCGGACCGACAATAGCTTTAAAGCTAAAGTATGAAATGGTTACAATCCATAATAAAGGATTGACAAAGATAAAGAGAATTCTTCCACCGATCACAAAGTGCAGCATCAGTGCTTGTGGTCCCCTTGCTCGCAAAAGCGGTAGCATATCCCGAGTATGCACGAGGTATGTTTGCATGTATCCTTTAACCCATCGTGAACGCTGTCTGATCCAATTGAGTACATTACTATTTGCCTCTTCAAGTGTTACCGAATCAAGAATGGCTGTACGATAACCAAGTCTATAAATTCTGAGTCCCAAATCAGCATCTTCAGTCACATTAAATGGATCCCAACCTTGGAGTGTAATCAAATCTGCTTTTCTAAAATGGTTACTTGTTCCCCCGAGTGGGATAATTGTGTTAAGAGACTGTAATCCAGGGAGGGAGATATCAAACAACCAAGAATATTCAGCGGTAAAAAAGCGTGTCAACAGATTTTGTGTCGAGTTATGATAGTTAAGTTTTGCCTGCAAACAGACGACATTTCTATCAGAACTTTTGAAACCTAAATATGCTTTTTTCAATTGCAATGGATCAGGAATATCTTCAGCATCAAAGATAACGACAAACTCTCCCCTTGCAAAAGCAAGACCGTAGTTACACGCTTTTGGTTTGGTTTTCGGCTGTGAAGTCGGTACAACTAATGTACGCACATATCCTGGCAAATCCATACGAGCGATAGTCTCAATACTTTCGGTATCATCTTCTTCTAGAAGAAGGAGTACATCCAATTTTTCTGGCGGCCATTCAATCTTTGCAATTCCGTCCAGAAAGTGACCAAGCATATGGGCTTCTTTATAAAGTGGACAAAGAATTGTATAAATTGGAAGATTACTATCCTCTAATTGATCCAATTCGTTTTTGCTAAAAGATAATTCAGATGACCCTTTGACAGTTTTAAAGACTAAGAAAAAATTAAATAACACATCGACAAGATAAAAAACACTCAGAATAGCAAAAGTAATTTGAGCAAGGAGTATGATGTCAAAGCGTAATCCAAGGAGAACGAGATCTATAAAAAGTATAGATAAAAGTATTTGTTTTAAAGTAAATGAGTTGATAGCTGAATCTTTAAATGACAGTGTTGAATGGGTAATAAATTTTTGTTTCTTATATCGAACACCCGCATTGATCATAGAATTATTTTCTGTTGATGCTGTGTGGATAGGATTTACTTTTTTGAATTTCACTGAAAGATAATACAATCCTGCACGCACTGTGTTTTTGATAGCCGCAAATGGTGAAAGGACACTTTGCGCATTTTTATCATTTTGATACTTCAAAACTGAAAATCCTGCTTCATTTGCCCGACGGAGAAATTCGATAATATATGTCTTATCCAAAAAAGGTATTCCTTGGAAACTATCTGACACTTCTTTTGTGAAGATCAAAGCTTTTGCGTCTGTATTTTTTTGGATTGCTAACAATGACGTATCTCTCTGAGAACCTGAGATAGTAACAACGACATCGGTTCCTTGCATGACCTTTATTATTGCATCCCCTAGTGCTTCAGGTGCTATTTTGAGATTTGCATTGAGAAAAATCTGTACAGCGTAGTTAGCATAGGAAATTCCTTTTTGAAAAAGTAACGCATCACCAGCATGTTTACTTTCATCGTGAAAACTAATTGGACCATAACTTTGCAGTAAAGCTCTCTCATCAGAAGATATATAGGAAGCATTATTCGTCACAAAGATAATCTCGTATTGAAGGGGTTTGTTACGTGTGTAACTTATATATGCAAGAGAACGCTTCACTGACTCAATATAAGTCTGAAGATCATTATTTCTTACAGTAATTGGAACGATAACTGATATATTTTGTACTGAATTCATAGGTAAGTTATTAAGTAGAGATATAATATCACAAAAATATACAAAATGCAAGCTATAGGTCTAAATTGCTATTTTTATTATTTGCGGGCAGACTGTTACTATAGACATAAAATAAGGGTATATTTATACTTTTATGTTATAAATAAGTATTACTATATACAAAACTACTCTGTGGCACTTATGGCTATTATCTAACAATAATTTATATAAAAATGTAATAAGTTATACTGCTATACTTATTTTGTGAAAGACACACATTATATTTGGACCGAACATGCTATAAAGCGGCTTAAAGAAAGACAGATGTCACAAGAACTCATTGTAAAAGTGCTTTCCTTCCCTGACCGAAAAATATATAAAGATGATCGGACAACTGAATTTGAGAAAAAAAGTGATGGACAAACTATCACAGCGATTGTGAAGAAAAATGATCAAGGCGAAAATATCATCGTATCGTGCTGGATAAATCCTCCATTCCCAGGTACTAAAGATTTCCGTCTAAAAAAACGCTACATACAAATACGTAACGCATGGGGATTTAAAAAGGTATGGTTTATGCTACTTTATAAAATTGGTATATAAACAATCAATCATTTTGCAAAATGACTAATGATAGGTATAATTATCCAGTGAAAAAAATACCGACATTTTCGACCAGGCTTGTTAAGAATCAAATAGTTCTCCAACAAAATCACCAATTATCCTTTACGCATAAACATTACCACAAGTTCTATACGTATATTAGAGCAGGCCTGAGGATTGGAAAAACAGCAATTGCAATTGAAAAACCACTACAAGGGACTGAAGAAGAAATTATCAAACAAATTCATGCTATTCGATACAACGAGACAAATCCATATGTTATTACGGGAGGACACTTCTACCAAATATTTGTGCGCAATTTAGGCGTTTTTTTCAACGCACTTCTTGATCCAAGAATTCCCAGTACTGAAGAAGACTGGTTTTTACGCCAGTCTATTGCTCTAAAAACCCTTGCGCATGATTTAACATTATTTACCTTAGCCGGAAAAGAATTTACAACACTTACGCCTGTTAGCAAAGACCTGTATACTGGCCTTAATCTTTATGCACGTCCGTCAGATTCGCTGCATGCAATTGTTTATACATTTAGTGCACTAATCAATGACAGATTCATTGAAGAACGATTCCCTATGAAGCACGTATCTAAGCGGCCGCTTCAGACAAAAAAAACAGGACATGATCTTTTGCAAAAATACACTTCCTCTTTAAAAGATTTGATCCAAACATATTATGAGGAGTTGATTGATCCCAAAACACATATCATTAAGAAAAATCTCTTACTATCAAGTGCGCGTGATGGAATAAAACGCCAATCTTCTTTCTATGACAATGTCATACTTTGGTCAACAATCCGTTTGGCAAAAGAGCTCGGCTTACACACAATATCTGACAAGCAATTAGCGCTATGGAAGAAAGATATTATTACTGCATTTTGGGATAAAGAAGAAGGGATCTTTCTCGACGATTTATCTCCCCTTTCGCAAAAGAAAAAACTTTTCTCAGCAGATATCTTTATTGTCACTTCATCAGGATTTCTTAATATAAGATATATTAAAGAACGAAAAATGCTTTTGCAAATGATACAGTATGTAAAAAAACATAAACTTGATAGGCCATTCCCATTACATTACAGTGCATTTGATCAACCAAAAAAGTTGTACAGACCTGTCAGACATTTTGCTCCTTCGTACATGGGAACAAGCATATGGTGTCACTGGGGTATGGAATATATTAAAGTACTCATTAGTTTATCAAAAGAAAATGTAGAACTTTTGATAGATGCAAAAAAGCATTTGGCTACCTATAAAGCAAATATAGAAAAATATGGCGGATATCCTGAAGTGTATGATACAGATGGAAAGATTCTGAATACCAGACTCTACAGGAGCGTCCTGTACAACGGTTGGGTTATCAATTATGAACAAACAAAAATGCTTCTACAAAATGCATAACTTCTTTTAGTAACTTGACGTTTTAATCATTTTACGGAATACTTTATATATGCCTTTACCGAAATCTCTCACAACTGTCACAACCTTTTCAAAGTACGCAGCACTTTCACTTTTTGTGATTCTACCCATTATTACATTTTTTATTGGATACTATTACGGCGGACTCTATAACTCTAAAACTGTTTACGAAGGAATACCAATTCAAATAGTGAGTACACCATCACCTACTCCAACTTTTCCCATTGTTGCAGAATGACACAAAACTAATAATAAAAAGAGATTAAGCTTTGGTGGATATAATGTCGGATGGTTTAATGATGCTCCGCAAAAGAAAACTATGTAATTCCTCAATAATTCGTTCACGATCCTGGCCTTTTGGCATGTGCGGGAAATATTCAAGGAGATATCCGTTGATTGCATGAACTATCACCCGCGATTGATCATCAATTTGCTCATTGGCAAATTCATTAGTTGTCACACCATATTGTAGAACTTCTTTGATATGCAAATACGATTTATCTGGCAAGTACCCTATCGCTAATTTAGGGAAATTCTCTCTGAATGCAAGGTAAAATTTAAGAACACTGACAATAAGTTCAGCATTATCAAGTTGAAATATAATTCGTTGCCGGAGCATTTCACTCGCTGTTTTTGGTTGTGTTAATTTTGAGCGACGCGCTCCCAAAATACGATTACTTTCCTCATACATAGCTTCGAATAAAGAAACTTTTGTTGGAAAGTAATAGTAAAGAACAGATGGGACGACTGCTACCTCTTTCGCAAGAGCACGCATACTTACTTCATCTACTCCACCTGATGCAAAGAGCTTTGCTACATGTTTTATTATTTTATCGCGCGTTGCCATAGAACATTTGTACTATAATCTCTCTTGCATGTCAAGAATATAATAACTATCTCTTACATCTTTCTCACCTCTTTTTCATCATTCTCTACAAGTTCTTTTCTATAATATATTTATGATTTCACTAACAAATCCACATCCCCTTTCACTTGTTCTTTATAAAAAACGTAATTTCTTTTCTAATAGACTCTATCTTAAAGAAAGTTACTTTCGACGACGCGAAGAAACATATATGAAGCGCCTTTTGGGAGCAAGTGGCGTCATATTAATTGTAGCTGGATTAACAATGCTCGGCAGTTACAGTCAAGTCCTCACAAGATAAACCATATATAATGGCTTTATGCCACTTCAAAAGCAATTCGGATATATATGCTACAAATCTTCATTTACCTCTATTCTTCAAGTTGAAAAACACATGAAAGACATACAAAGAGAATTAGCAGGAACTAATCTCCAAAACTTAAAGTACTTTAATCAAACGTACTTAATTATTACTGAAAATGTTCTCACTGCGACGGAGCATCATTACTTCCACGATGAAAAAACAATGGAAGCAGTGGATATTCAATTTGCCCGTTATTACTTCGATGCACTCAAAGGATATACCTCCGGCAAAAGTATAACCCCAGCATGGCAATTGACATTTACATTTTGTAAAGAAAATCGCTCGATTCCACTTATCTATTTAGCGCTTGGTGTGAATGCGCATGTAATCAATGACTTAGGACTCGCGCTTAATGATGTGGTAAAAGATCAAAGCTTTAAGAAAGATTTTAATAGAGTAAATAAAATAATTTTTGGAAGCATTACCGAAATTATGCAGTATTGTAAAATTTCAAAAATATACTCTCCATTTATGCAAGTTCTTATCTGGCATTGGCGGAAAAAAGCTTGGAATAATTTTTTAAAAGTATCTGTAAAATATTTTACAAAAGAAGTTATTGAGAAGAAAGCATATGAATATGCTGTTGCTTTAACACGAATTTATTCTGAAAAAGATTTTTATCAACTATCGAGGATCATCAGATAAGTAAAATATTACTAAATAATTTTATCCGGTTTATTGCTAAATACGCCGTCTATACCGAACTCTTCATATCTTTGTAGGTAATACGGATCATCAACTGAATACAAATACATTTCTAGTCCTCTAGCCTGTGCATCTTTCACAAACTTATCATCTTTCAGGTATAAATTTTCTGTTGCAACAAAATCAACACCAATCTCCTGCGCAAATCGAGCATACGAAACTGGTATCGCTGAAATATTTGCACCAATTTTTATTTGTGGCAGATACTCCCGAAACAACATGAGTTCTGGATGAATGAAAGACGAAACCATAATGTCTTTGTATTTCCAGTTATTATTTTTGACATTATGAGAAATAACATCGGAAACAAGAGATGCTGTCGTAAGAAAACCAGTCATTTCTATAATGACGGGAACTTTTTTATCGATGACATCAAGAGCTTCTTGCAAAGTCGGAACTTTCTCACCTTTGCCTGCATCTAATTTCTTTATCTCTTTAAGTGTTTTTTCTGCAACGAACCCATGACCATTGGTCGTACGATCTAAAGTGTCATCATGCATCAAAATAATTTCGCCATCTTTAAGAGCCTGAACATCAAATTCAACCATGTCTACATTTTGTTCGAGTGCTTTTTTTATAGAACGAAGCGTATTTTCAGGCTCATATCCCATTGCACCTCGATGTCCAATTTTAATCATATTATAAAAGTAACAAGAATCGTACTAATATGTCAATTTAGTAAAGTACTAAAGCTTAAATAGGAATGATATGCTAAAAAGTCTACTTTTATTTGACTTAAATCAAGTGTAGGGGTATAATACCGCCATGACTGAAAGAAAACGAAGAATAGGTCCCCGTACCGTAGCTGCTATAACTGTATTAGGTATGGCAGGTTTAGGAGCGACAACAATAGAGACACAAGCAACTGCTCCATGTAAACCAATTCCTGATCATAGAACATTATATAGTTGCTCTGCTAATCCAGACTTCACTTATGGACAATTAGTGAAAATACAACCTGTAGAAGACGGCAACTATAGAGTTGATGTCTTACGCCGGCCAGGCGGCTTGAGTCCAGTACGTGAACCAGATGCAGTTATTCCGGCGGCTCAAACGACACCGGGAAGTACCAATGAAATTCTGGGTCCCAAAAATGGATTAGTGGTTGAATTCGGTAGTCCGACAGCTACTGAACCCTCCATCACTGTACAAGAGCAGTATTCACAAACTTTATTTAACCGGTTAACTAGTTAACTAACGTCTTTTCTTTACCTCAGAAAACTTTCGATACATACCCAAGCATTAAATGAATTATAATATCTTAATGCAATCAGACATAAATCCGCCAGTTTGTCTCTTGAATAAAAAAATGCGAGACGTATAATCCCTTTTACTGATATTTCGTCAACTCTTCTAAGGAGGTATTTATATATGACAAGTCCTGATAGATCAAACGAAGACGTGTAGAAGCAACGCAACCAGCAGTAAAAGCATTTCCAGTAAAAGTCGCACTATTGTTACTCAAAAAGAGCTAATTGCAGCTGCATTAGCAAGATTAGGTACAGAAGATATATAGTTCTAATTTTTTTATGGTTATTTCTTATTATCTTTTGAACTGTTCTGGAAACTGTTTTATGATCGCCGTTGCATGAGCATCAGCCAACGAGCCACTTTGTGCATATGCTTGCCTTTGTTTTGTATATGCAAGTGGATATTCACGGGATGCATATGCATCAATCGATTCCTTCATAAACATAACTGTATCAGTCGTTAATTGCTTTACACCGTCTTTAGGTAAGGAAGGGTTTGCTTTATTAAGGAGTGCAGCTTGCGATTCAGTGTATGCGATTAACGCATTGAGAGACGTATCCATACCTGTTTTATTCCCGGCTTTTAGTGCAGTTGCATAATTTGCAAACGAAATACTATATGTCTCCTGCAAATCAATATATGCGTCTTTTGTCTTTTCACCATAATAGATTCCAAGCAATTCCCCTAGCTCCTGCGCATTTGCCTTCAGATTGACACGTACTGCCCCTAGATCTGAACTGCGGTTATAATGTGCTTGGAGCATAGCTGACAATAGATGCATATGCTCTTGTTGTAACAGTTGGAGTTTTAAACGAAATTCTGTAGCTTTATTTTTCTCAACGAGAGATGTTTGTGGAGCTATTTGTGCACCTGACGTAGTAGCCGTTGGTTTGAGGACAATGTACCCGGCTGCCAAACCAATAGCAAAGGCTAAAATACCGACGAGAAAAAGTGTAAAGATTTTAATAAACTGAGAAAAAACTAGCATCGTGAAACAACGTAAGTATCATAAATTTCAAGAACCAAGTCAAGGGGCGGCACTATTTTTGACAATCGCTTCGAGAACATGCATGTATGACCGAAATTCTTTCTCCGTTATACCATGTAGTAATGGTTTCATTGTAGCTTGTACTGTAGGTTCTATTTTCTCAACTAACTTCATAGCTTTTTTTGTTCCCTGAATGATCTTGGCGCGCTTATCAACTTTATCTTCAGTTCGCTTGACCAAGCCTTTCTTTTCCAAACTATCAACAAGCGACGTAATCAGTGGAGCCTCAACACCAAGTAAATCAGCGAGTCTTGCAAGCTTCATTGAGCCATTATCTGCAAGTTGTCCAAGAAGTTTCCATTCAGGAATTGAGAGCTTAAAAGGAATCAGTGCACTCGTAAGCTGTGCAGTCAAAATTCGGTACGCCTTACCCTGCAGTATTCCTGCATTGTATGCTTTTTGACTTTGTACACTTGTCATAAGAATCCCTTATGTCTAGTACAATACCAATGTCATGAAAACTATTCAAGCAGAACAGGAAGAAAAGATTGAAGAACAGACCTAAACCCTAAACCCTAAACCCTAAACCCTAAACCCTAAACCCTAAACCCTAAACCCTAAACCCTAAACCCTAAATAATTATCCCCATAACCCGGACTTGTTTTCGATAAGACGTTGAAATGAAAGTTTTTGCGCCCGTGCTTTTGTTTTGTCATCAAAACGATATCTGATAAGTTTGGCAGGGACACCACCGACAATCGAATATGGCTCTACATCTTTTGAAACAACCGCACCAGCTGCGACGACCGATCCCCGACCGATGGTTACACCACCCAGGACAGTTACATTAGCACCAATCCACACGTCATCTTCAATTACAATTGGTTTTTCAACAGCTTCTTGAAAAATCATTGGCGTTTCCCAATCATCAAAACCATGTTGAACAGTTGCAAACAAGCAATATGGTCCAATCATCACAAAGTCACCAATTTTCATACCATGCGGTGTCGAGAACGTTACATTATGATTTATGAAAACAAACCGTCCAATATCCATATTGCGGACGTTTTCAAACTTACAGTTAGGCATGATATAGATATCCTTTTTCCAATTTGAAAGTCGTCCCCCAATCTGTACTGAACGCAACCGTGCTGTCGTATATTTCGCTTTAATGTAACTATTAATAAGTCCTGAAACTATTGTATCTTTTGGCATAACGATACCCATATACAAGCCGTAAAGAATGTTTTTGATTATATGCCCCGTCAACCAAGCAAAACCAATTCCAGCCAACGCATATTCCCTCCAGTAATAACTTAATAAAATGATTGCAGCAGTACCGATAATGTTGATTGCGAGAAGCGCTTTCATACGGTGCTTGACATTAAGAATAGTCAAACCGAGATAGTTTAAAGCAACTGGAATACCTGATATTGCAAGCAGTTGCAAAAATCTCACACCTTCGACTGAATAACTCTTTCCAAAGAAAAGTAAAATAAAATTACTTAAAAGGATAAGAATAATTATTGCTGGGATAAGCAGAACAAAAATAAGCTTGAGTGATTTGATAACACTTTTCCAGAAATTCTTTTCATCATGTGAACCTTCAGCGAACAATGATTGTGTCGTTGCAAATGGAATGACGTATAAGAGATTAGCAATCATATATGAAACATAAAAATAGGCTGCTGTTTCAGGATTGATGGTATTAGTGATTAAAAGCGGTAGAATAAGTCCTGGGGAAATTCCTAAGATACCGACAAGAAAGTTAATAGCGGAAAATTGAAGCATTTGTGTAAGCTTTGCATTACGGAAATCTGGTATAAATTTGAAGTGGAACTTCGTAATCAAAATGTAAAAACTCACAAGAAGAGCACTTGATAAAGCGAGCGCCCATGCAATAAAAATACCGATTGATCCAAGGCCCACGAAGAATAACGGTAGGATGAGTTTGGAAACTGAAACAAGAAGATTTTTATAGAGAATATATTTCCCCGCGCGCATTGCAATAAAAATGGCTTCAGTGAAAAAGTCTATTGAAATAAGCATTGCGAAAAACATAAATGCCGCCATACCGTATCCTTCGCGGAGAAATAATAAGCTTGGTGACAAAACCGGTAAAAATGCAAGAAATATCCCAGCTGACAAAGCGGATGCAAGCCCAACAATACTAAACGTATTACTCAAAAGCTGATCTTTCTTCTTTGTTTTTGGTAGAAAGCGGACAATACTATAATTAAGTCCCAACATACTCACATTCATAATAAATGTCACGGCGGAAATAATTGCGGTTGCGAGCCCTACTTGAGCATCATTGTACAAGTTGGTTACAATCATCCAAAAGACAAAACCACTCACAGAAACAACAGCCGTACTTATCATCATGAAAAGTGAATTTTGGTACAAGATGTCAGCACGAAGCGACCAAACCTTTTGACTTATGTTTTTTATTTTATCCATATACTCCTCTGCATTTATTTTAAAATAGTGTAGTATGCCTCGTCACTTAATTTGCCTCCTTATGCGCCGCTTCCGCGAAGCAAGTACTCTTGGGGTACAAAATTAATGACGATAGGTATATCTTTGACCCATTCCTTAAATAAGGTCTATAGTAGTATAGCACATCATAAATTTATTGCAAATGGTAGATTAAAACTCTAAGATGGCTAATTTTATTAATGTCTCATAGTAGTAACATTTGACTTGTATTTATATAGCAAAAATTAACAAGCTCCTCCTATTGACAGCCTCATCCTTTTTCATTACTGTTAATAGAGATGGATAAAAACTTTTTACAACAATTTTTAACGCGTAAATCATTTATTGTAGGTATAGGATTTATAATTCTTGCAAGTATCTTTTTTCTTATACTCAATTCATCACAATCACAAATCCAACCCACAGCTATTACCCCTACGACTGTTCCTCCTGAAGAGGAAGCAGATGCTTCATTTCCAGTAACAGAACCAGACAAGCAAATTGAAGGACAGATACTTGTTACTTTTAAGCCCGAATATACTGACGCGCAGATCAATGCACTGTTGCAACAGTACGACGTAAGCATCATCCGTGAAATTGAAGCTCTTAATATAAAAGTTTTGAAAGTCCCTGCCGGTGAAGAAAATGCAATTATTGAAAGACTCCGTACTGATCCATCTGTTGAATCTGCGGATGGAGATTATAGTAGTCATGCTATGTATACTCCAAATGATACTAATTTTGGTTTACAATGGGGATTTAAGAATACAGGGCAGACTATAGAAATACCTACAAACCTCGGTATAAATAAAATTATAGGCAAAGCCAATGCAGATATAAAAGCTGAAGCTGCTTGGAACGTGACACGAGGAAGCGGTATAAAAGTAGCAGTAGTTGATACAGGAATCAAAACCTCGCACCCTGAATTTGCAGGAAAAATTGTAGCCCAAAAATCGTTTTCGACAGCAACTGTTGAGGATGTTTTTGGTCATGGCACACACGTAGCAGGAATTGTCACAGCAGTAACAAATAACGGCCAAGGAGTTGCGGGAACGTGCCCAGACTGTACACTTATTATCGCAAAAGTCATGAGAGATGACGGAAAAGGTGATACATCCGTTATTATGTCTGGAATTACATGGGCTGCTGATCAAGGTGCAAAAGTAATTAATTTAAGTCTAGGATCTGTATCGGTAGAAACAAAACCTCTCTACCAAAAAGCCGTTGATTATGCTATCCAAAAAGGCGCAATTGTAGTCGTGGCATCTGGAAATTGTGGTGGAAGTAATTATGCATCGAATGGTTGCACAACACAAAATCAAATTGCATATCCAGGCGCAAGTACTGGAGTTGTAACAGTAGCTGCATCAGATAGTAAAGATGCCCGTGCTGCTTTTTCTAGTTATGGTTCTCATGTAGAAATTGCTGCTCCTGGAAATGCAATATACTCAACACTTCCTTCCTCTGCACAGTATGGATATCTCAATGGTACATCAATGGCTTCACCTATGGTTGCGGGTGTGGTAGCACTCATGCGAGCAGCGTATCCGAATGCTTCACAAGCTGATATCATCAAGAAACTTTATGCGACCGTTGATAAAATTGAAGGAACTGGAACAGCCTGGACACAAGGCCGGGTTAATGCAGCGAAAGCAGTTGGAGTAGAAACGATAGCAGCGACGACTGCTCCAGGAATTCCTTCGACTGTTGCTCCGACCTTTGTCTGTGCTGGTTCTAATAATGGAAGTGTTTGCCCACCAACACCATCAGTACGTCCAAATGTAACTGTTCTCCCATCAGCTGCTTCTGGCGGTGGACCAAATGTAACAATAGGCCAACCAAATACCCCCCCTATCGGTGGTACTAACCCAACTCCTGGACAAGGATCACAACCATGCACGACTGAAAGCGGCGCAGCGGGTGTCTTCCATAATAAAAAGAAGATGAAGAGTAAAGGTGGATTCATCGAAAGATTCTTCAAATTTATCATCAAGTTTATTATGAAGCTACTCAAAATGCTTGGAATCACGCTCCCTAACCCAGGGCAAAATCCCAACC
>JACDET010000021.1:19639-22132 GCA_013816255.1 Candidatus Levyibacteriota bacterium
GCAATCCAACAGATCCAGAGAACCCGGGACAAAATCCTGATCCGGGGACAGATCCACAACCATGTCCTGAGCCAACACAAGAGAACCCTGAACCTACGGACGCTCCTGCGCCAACAAATGGAACAGCACCGACAGTTGAGCAACCTGAACCGACGACAGCAGCAGGTGGGATGCCAGCGATTACTGTTTCCGGCAACAAGATTATGCGTGGAGGTCAACCTTGGTGGTTCGTCGGCTATAACTCATTTGTGTGGTCAGGTGACTGTGGCAATGATGAAGAAAAGATGTCAGCCGCACAAGTTGATGCGTGGTTTGCATCAATGCGCCACGATGGACATGGTTCAGTCAGACTCTTCTTCTTCTCAGGATGGGATATGTCCCGAATGGATGCAGTCGTTGCTTCAGCAAAGAAACACAATATTTATTTAATCATCACCCTTGATGATGCGATTGGTGGGTGTGGAGAAAATGATAAAGATGCTGGATGGTTTGATAATGCTTCAGAACGATCAACCTTTAAAGCACACATGAGTAATCTCCTCACCAAATACAAAGGTGAAACAGCAATCTTTGCTTTCGAATACTTTAATGAACCTTCCTATGCAGACGGCAAACTGAGACAGTTTTACGATGAAATGGGAGCACATGCTGCAACCATTGATCCAAACCGTCTCTTCTCCAGTGGTACTGTTGCACCATACTGGTTAGGCAATGAAGCAAACTTTAAAGATGTTTCGTCATCTTCAGGTGTTGATATAGCTTCTTTGCATGAATATGATCAGGATGAAATAGAATCAAATCACGGTCCAAAAGTACGTGCCAATGCAGCAGGCAAACCGGTTATCGCAGGAGAGTTTGGTATTGATTCAAATCAATCTGGTTCTGGATGCAAAACAAACTTTACTGAACGTGCAAAACGGCTTACAGGTAAGGCAAAGGCATACATTGGAGGAGTCGATGGTTACGTAGGTGGCTATGCATGGGCATGGCAACCTGGCAATGGTGGCGGCTCATGTGAATACGGCAACATTGATGCTGATACCCCTACCCAAGATGCCTTTAGAACGATTACAAAATAGTACCTTGTAACAATTCACATTCTTCTTCCAATATGGGCGTACACGCTCTATAATAGACACATGATTCTCATTGTCGATTTTGGCTCGCAAACAGCTCACCTTATTGGTAGACGTCTTCGCCAAATTGGCGTTACAGTCGAATACGTCCATCCTGAAGAAGCATTCTCTGAAGCGATGAAACGCTCACCCAAGGGCATAATTCTTTCAGGTGGGCCTTCATCAGTCTATGATAAAGGCGCGCCAATGATTGATAAAGAAATTTTCAAACTTGGTATACCGATTCTTGGGATCTGTTATGGATGGCAAATCATGGCCAAATTACTTGGCGGCAGTATCAAAAATACTACGAAAGAATATGGACCTGAGACGTTAGAATTGAAAATTGAAAATGGAAAATTGAAAAATAACGATAGAAAAATTTCAACTCTGAACTCTCAACTTTTAACTACATTGCCGAAGCAGTCTACCGTCATTGTCTCTCATGGTGATTCTGTCACCAAACTCCCACCCCATTTTGTAACAACTGCAACAACAAAAACAGTAGAATACACTGCAGTTGAAAACGTCAAAGAAAAACTGTACGGCGTGCAATTTCATCCTGAAGTACATCACACGGAATATGGTTTGGAGGTATTACGCAACTTCTCAGAAATCTGTAACGAAACGATTGAAATCCTCTCACTTCACCCACAAGCAATTATTGATGAAATAAAAGAAAAAGTTGGCGGACAAAAAGTCATTTGCGCGGTATCTGGTGGAGTGGATTCAACAGTTGCAGCTTTTCTTATAGCAAAAGCTATTGGACGTAACGTCATCCCGGTTTATGTCGAGTCCGGCCTCATGCGTGCTGGGACTGATGCACATGTACAGTACATCTTTTCTAAGCTAGTTCGTTCAGATTTAGTTATCATTGATGCGAAAAAGCGCTTTCTTAAAGAACTAAAAGGAATCACTGATCCTGAGCAAAAAAGAAAGATTATTGGTAAGCTTTACATCGACATCTTTCAGAAAATAGCTAAGAAACACAAAGAAGCAAAGTTTCTTGGTCAAGGCACAATCTACTCAGATGTCATTGAATCCAAAGGAAGTAAACATGCCTCACATATCAAATCACACCATAATGTCGGTGGCCTTCCCAAAGATATGCAGCTAGAACTACTTGAGCCTATGCGTAATTACTATAAAGATGAAGTCCGGGAGATTGGGAGATTAGCGGGACTTCCTGAAGAGATAGTTATGCAACAGCCTTGGCCAGGTCCAGGGCACGCAATCAATATCATGGGTGAAGTAACAGCTGCACGACTAGCACAAGTGATGCTGGCTGATGAAATTATTAGTGAAGAGATGAAATCGGCAGGATTGTACGATAAGGTTTTTGAATGTTTTGCAATCATGACTGGCGCTTATAGTACTG
>JACDET010000021.1:22142-30238 GCA_013816255.1 Candidatus Levyibacteriota bacterium
GGTTAAGGGAGACGCAAGAGTGTATGCAGAGGTCGTTGCCGTCAGATCATACGATTCTCATGATATTATGACTGCGCAATGGTCAAGAATCCCACATGACGTATTGGCTGCAATTTCGTCCCGTATTGTCAACGAGGTTCCAGATGTGTCACGGGTTGTTTATGACATTACATCCAAGCCTCCTGCCACAATGCGTTGGGAATAAAATCTATGTCGCACAAACCATTTGAATACGCTTCATTAATTCTTCTCGCATTAACCGCAATCGTCCTACTTGCTTTGCAAATAAAGCTCCTTGGATTTATTATTCTTGGATTTGGAATAGTCTCACTCTTTTTTTGCCGTCGTGATTTTAGAAAAAATATACTGCTTATCTTTCTCTGTCTCGCACTGCTTGGCATCACACCAATTAATACAGACACCAATTACCCGCATACACTGCAAATGGGTATCCCGTTATTTTTGGTCGTCTTCATCCCCTATTTGGTTACAAAATATATATACAAAAATAGTCTTGTACGCTTCCCTTTGCATCATGGCAGATCATGGCATCTGAGCGAAGTGCTCTATATAGTTATTACCGCAGCTATTGCATACGTACTTCTTCCTATTATGCTACGGGATACAGGATCGTATCTCAATTGGACAATTCTGCCGGGATGGTACGAACTGACAGAATCATATATAGGTTTGAATGCTGTTGGCATTTGGGATGAATTATTTTTTGTCAGTACTGTCCTTGGTATTTTGCGAAATCATTTGGAATTTAAATGGGCAAACCTCACGCAAGCTATCATTTTCACCTCTTTTCTTTATACCCTAGGATTTCAAGGATGGTCTTTTATTATCATTTTTATTTTTGCGCTTGTGCAGGGTTATATATTTAAACGCACCGAGTCACTTCTGTACGTTCTCGCAATACATTTAACCTTTGATCTTATTCTCCATGTAACACTTATTTATCTTCATCATCCTGAGTGGTTACCCATATTTATTACATAAAGCATATTGTTTTCCGCTTCAGATTGTGATATACCATAATTGGTTTGAGATTGGCAAAATGAAAACTAAGACGCTCAAAACAAAGTCATTATCAGGCTTGCAAAAGTTATTATTCCGCTCTTTCTCAACAAATGCTCCACCTGGCGTCTTAAAAGATAAATTAAATCCTTACACCTATGCCGAAGCAATTGTTGAAGCAATCCATGAACCAATTGTCATTCTCGATAAATCCCTCACCATTCTTTCAGGAAACAAAGCATTTTACAAAACATTTAAAACTACAAAAAAACGAACTCTTGGCCTCAATATCAATAATCTTACCAGCAAATACCCAAACCTACAGGAACTTGCGACAAGACTTGATGCACTAACAAGTCAGAATACATCATTTGAAGAATTTGAACTTGCCTATACTTCGGCAGATTTCGGAGATAAAACCTTACTTATTAATGCTAAGCGAATTCTCTTGGGAAAATTCGCAACTGATTTTCTGCTACTCGGCATTGAGGATATAACAAAAAGAAGATTGATTGAAAGACAAAAAGATGATTTTGTCGGTTACGTCACACATGAATTAAAGACTCCGATTACGACAATTACAGCTTTTATTCAAATTCTTCAAGGATACCATGTAAAAACAGGTGATAAAAAGTCGCAATTTCTACTGAGCAAAGTTGCAAATCAAACAGAACGGTTAACCGGTCTTGTCAACTCTTTTGCCAAAGTATATAAAGCACAAACAACCAAACTTGAGTTAGAAAAGAAAAAAATTAACTTAGATAAACTAGTCCATGAGGTGGTTGAAGCATTTCAATATACGACAACAACCCATGATCTTATTATCAAAGGGAAACTGACGCAAACGGTTACGGCAGATAAAGAAAGAATTCATGAAGTACTTATCAACCTTATTATCAATGCAATTAAATACTCACCTAATGCAGATAAAGTAATTATCAAATTGGCAGAAAAAGAAACGGAAGTCATTATCAGTGTCCGTGATTTTGGATTTGGTATTACCAAAGAGGAACAAAAAAAAGTCTTTGAACGGTTCTTCAGAGTCAAAGACAAAACTGATAATAAGATTGAAGGATTAGGACTAGGACTTTATTTAGTAAACGAGATAATCAAACAACACAAAGGCAAACTCTGGGTTAAAAGCGATTATGGCGAAGGGTCTACATTCTCTTTTTCTTTACCGGTGAAGAAATAGCTCTTTTCATTAGCTATGATATGGCCCACCGAGGTTATCTCTTCCATACTTTAATGCTTTAGCCATCCATATAAGTTCTGCGTACGCTCGTTCAATCCGTTTGATATATCCCTGATCTAAGAGCTCCCCTTTTTCGTCAAATGTGTTTTGAATCTGTGGGAAATAGACGTCAGAAAATGTCACGACCATGCCCATTTCGCGAACAGTGTGTACCAAAGATTCAATTGCTCTGGCACCACCAAAAATACCATTAGAAACTCCTGCAAATGCGACAGGTTTGTGCACGTAGTTACGCAGTTCACTATCAAGCATCCGCTTTAACGTCCCGGGGAAACTATGATTATATTCTGGAGTTACAATAAAAAAACCATCAGCCCTTTGGGTCAATGCAGAATAGCGTGGATCTTTATTTTCTGGATCATTGCCGTCAAACGGGAAATTGTAGTCACCTGGATCAACTAGTTGTACCTCAATAGTATCAATTGAACGCCCGATCTTTTCAATTAATTTTGCAGCTTTGAAGGATTCACGTTTTGGACGCGTCGTACCGAGAAGAATTGGAATAAAAAGCTTATCCATAGAACTATAATATTGTACCTTACTGAAGCATATATGAAAAGGTAGTTACTTTTATTAAACTATCTCTTGACAATATGACATGAACTCAGCTATTGTTCGATCATGGCTGACGTTAATAAAGATATATATCCGCACTTAGTAATCAAAAATAATGAGCATCCAAATAAATTGCTCGCTTTCCCAATTGTTGGAATCATCATACGCACTATTCTTCTTATTCCGGTTTATATCGTTGGATGGTTTTTGAGTATTGCTTATATGATCCTTTGGATAATTACGCCTTTTGTGATTCTCTTCACAGGTAAATATTGGGATACTGCATATAATTTCAACGTCGGGTTAATGAAGCTCTACACCAAAGTGGTATTGTACATGTACGGTTTAACTGACAAATATCCTGGATTTACAATGGATACTAATGGTATTTTCGAATTACAGTATGAGAAACCTCAGAAACCCAATCGATGGTTATCACTACCAGTGTTCGGATTGATAATAAGACTCATTTTGCTTATTCCTTATGTAATTTATGAATCTGTTCTGCGATATGGTACGTATATAGCTGTTATGGCTTCATGGTTCGGAGTCACCTTTACAGGAAAATATCCAGAGAGTCTCTATGAGTTTAACCGGGACAGTACTCGGGTAGCTCTTGCTCGCATGGGTTACATAACCTATATGTCTGACACATATCCAAGCTTTTGGATCTCTATGAAGCACCAAACAGTTAAAATTGTGCTCATTGTTATTGGCGCACTCTTGATGCTTAGCTCCTTTGCTGGAGAGCCTAACCCTGAAGCTTACGATACAGATGGAGCAATGTACGATTCGACACAAGACGCTACAGATATCTACTCTGATTTTTAATTTTTTCACTCCCCATTAATCATATTCATCCATTCATACCTTTTGCTAACATAATTCTTTTTTTGTCATCACATTAGTACTCTACTATGTAATTACTAAGGAAGGAGGTGAAAATATGACTACAAATAAAAATATACAAACAAAAAGTGCTATGCCAAAAGATGCCAAACAAGCTACGCATCGAGTAAAGCAAACTATTGATAAAGTTGCCAAAAAAGCAGGAACAAAAGGTGGTGCACAAATGATGGGAACAGCAGCAGGTGTTGTTGTCGGTGCAGCTGTCGGTGGAATACTAGGAGCAGCAGCAACTGATAAACATACTCGTGATAAATTAACACAATTTTCAAAAACTGCAGTTGATACAGCTGAAAAGCTCAGTGCAAAAGCAACTGAACTTTCAGAAAAAACTGATCACGCAACAAAACAATTGGCAGGAGATGTCAAAGATTTAAAGGAAGAAACACGAAGAAACTAATAATAGATAGGCACTATTATAAAGGCAAAAGCGAGAATCTATTGATTTTCGCTTTTTTGTAGAGTAGAAAAATCATGATTTAACAATCTTTTTGAGCAACCTGATTACTACCTTCTTATCTTTTTCTGGCTGGTCTTGAAGCTCTTTTTGGAGTTGAACTCGGCAGTAAATCCCGAACGAGATCTGCTGCGTTCTTCACCGGTTTTAACGTAAGTGATGTAAGCTCATCAACCCGCAACTCTATAAAATCATGTATATCCCCTATCTTTTTCTTTATATAAAAAAGCATTACGACAATTCCAATAAGAATAAAAATTCCGAGAACCATAAACAAAATTCCGAGAAGGTAGAACGTATTTTGAATATCCATAAAAAATAGTGTAACAAAAACCCTTCCGTAAGAATATTAAAAATCGGTAAGAAGAGTGAAAGAAGGATTATGGTTAAACTATCTATGGAAGATGTATTAAAGTACTATATACTTATCGTTATTGATTTGCGAGGGTTGTGCAAATCAATAACGAGGCATACTACACTATTTGTAAAATTATTTTAATGGAGTATATAATATAAACATGTCAAAGAGAAAAAAATATATAGGTGTGGCTTTGATTCTATTTATGTATGTAATTATTGCAGTTGCAGGATTTTTTGTAATATACGTATTGAGAGATACACTTGGTCTTAAAAAATCCACAATTTCTCAAACTCCCAAAGTCTCATTGATACCTGCTCCAAGTGGATTTCAAACATATCAAAACTCTGAACAAAAGTATTCTTTACAATATCCGAAGTCATTACATCTGCAGGAAAAACCGTATGGTTTTGGAGTAAATACAATTGAGCTGCGCAGTGAAGAAAATGCTGATCCAGCATATGCACCCGAGATTCAAGTGCTTACAGTACCAAAAGCTTTGGCCGCAACAATCGGGCAAGACTTTGAATCGTACTATAAAATGAATGAAAACGAAACAAAAACAATAAAAAGTCCACTGAATGAAGAAGAGTCTGCTGAAAACTTTACCAAAGTGCGTAACCGTGAAATAAATGGATTACGGGGACTTGACTATACCTCAACACCATCACCAAATCCTGATAACCAAGTTCCTGAAATAGGCACCTTTGTCGAAGCTGGAGATAACCTCCTTATATTTGCAACCCATGAAGAAAGCAGAATGCAACTTGAAGAAGTGTTAAAGTCATTTAACTACCAAAAATGATTATTTGTCATCCTCGCGTATGCGGGGATCCAGGTTCATTAGTCTCAAGATTCCCGCCTTCGCGGGAATGACAAGTGCTTAATCACTCTATTCAACCTTCTTTAATACCAACCTATACTTTGGAAAAAGACTTTTCTTCTCTCCCTTTACATGGTTTTTGTGCTCATTGTTGACAAGGAACATTCCGGCAAAGAGTCCGCAAGCTGCACCAAGCATAGACCCTGCGATCACATCGGTTGCCCAGTGCTCCCCTAGCGTCACACGAGAAATCAACATAGCTGCATCAAAACCTAATATAAGGCCTGCCAATACAAACTTCATGAATGGAGGAATACGTTTCGTTTTCCAAAGAAGAATCAGCAAGATGATTGAAATGAAAATAGTTCTTCCTGAATGTCCTGAAGGATAAGAATTCTCAGTTCGTACATGAAATTGTGGGAAGTTCAAAATCTGTTCGGTCCGCAACATAAATTGTGGTGGAGGTGGATGATTGACAAAGAATTTGCCAAAAAGTTCAATAAGATGAAAGACGACATAGAAACTAAAAGCCGCAACTCCAGCCATAATCCTTCTTGTCACGACAAAAATAGCAAGCAAAATCAGTGTCGTAACCTCAAATTTACCCACATCACTTAAGAAAGAAAATTCATTATCAAAGCTTCTTGAGATATTATCTTGAAAACGGACTGTGGTATTAAAATCAATCGCAGTAAAAATATCTTTGTGAACAAGATAGGAGAAAATAATAAATTGAATTAAGAAGAATAAACCGGCTAAAAAAAAGATTTGCTTCGTGGGCATTTCCTTATTATAAGCAATAGCAAAGGTTACTGCAAATATGTTACAAATAAGTATGGCCGAGCAAACACCTTTTATAGAAGATGATGCAAAAGAAAAAGCGTCAATGCTGATTGAACACAGACTTCCATGGCTAATAGTCGGACTGGTTGGGGGAATTTTAGCGACAGTTGTTTCAGCGCAATTTGAAGATCTTTTAGCAAAAAATATACAACTTGCCTTTTTTATTCCAGTTATAGTTTACATGGCAGACGCTGTAGGTACACAAACACAAACAGTTTATATAAGAAATTTAGGAAAACACCGTGAACTTTTTCACAAATACATCTTTAAAGAAATGCTCCTTGGAATTGTCATAGGCTCTCTTTTTGGATGCATCATGGCTTTGGTTTCATATATCTGGTTTGGTTCTCTAGAATCAAGCATGACGGTTGGTCTTTCAATGCTCATTACAATAGCAACTGCCCCGATAATTGCACTTATTGTTCCAACTATCATTCGCCGTGAGCACAAAGATCCGGCTGTCGGATCGGGTCCTTTTACAACAGTTATCCAAGATTTGATTAGTTTATTAGTTTACTTCTCAATTGCTTCAGTAATAATTCTTTAGAGGAATTTAGCAGAACTCGCAGGTTTTGGATTTCTTCTTTGTCTTTTTTGCTTTAGCTACTTTCGTTGCCAATGACTTTGCTGCAACTTTTTTTGAAGTCTTTTTATTTCCCGATGAGAATAATCCGAAGATAGCCATACAAATATAGTAAATGAAAATAATGCTTATTGTCAATAGATCAGGTTTTCTTATATAGTTGAGATAATGCCTGAAGAAATTATCCGTTATTACTCTTTGCCTAAATCTGATATCTTGGCCAAACTCAAAACACAAGATGCTGGTTTGTCTGAGAATGAAGCTGTTAAGCGAATTGAAACCTATGGTAAGAACGCCATAACTTCCAAAAAAAAGATTTCAGCACTTTCGCTTTATTTACAACAGTTTAAGAACACATTAAATATTATCCTCATTATCGCAGCCTTTTTAATTCTCTTTATATATAACTTCGGTGAAAAAGAACAATCTGATCTTATTGAAGCTGGACTTATTCTGGCAATTGTCTTTATGATCACACTTCTTGGATTTATTCAAGAATATAAAGCTGAAAAAGCAATTGAATCTCTAAAAAAGCTCATGGCATTCAAAGCCAAGGTAAGACGCGATGGATCTGAAAAAGAAGTTCTTGTGGCTGATTTAGTTCCTGGGGATATTGTCATTTTGGAAGAAGGAGCAAAAGTGCCGGCAGATATGAGGCTCCTTGAAGTCTTTAGTCTTACCATTAATGAAGCTTCATTAACCGGAGAATCAGTTCCATCAAGCAAGAACGCAGCAGAACTTGACGGAAACAAACAGCTCGGTGATCAAAAGAATATGGCATTCTCAGGAACATCAGTTGCATCAGGCCGAGCAATAGCTGTCGTCGTGACGACGGGAGACAGGACAGAAATTGGGAAGATTGCGCAAAGTGTTTCGCAAACGGTGGATGAACCGACACCAATTCAATTACGTCTTGATGCAATTGGAAAAATAATCGGTTACGTTATTCTCGGCATTTGTGGGATTGTGTTTATCTTTATTATGTTTTTCGCACAAGATTTCGCGAGCCAACCCTTAATGCAACGGGTTATTCACTCGTTTATTGCATCGGTCGCACTCGCTGTCGCTGCTATCCCTGAAGGATTACCGGCCGTAGTCACAATCTCCCTTGCACTTGGCACACAAAGAATGCTGAAGAAGAATGCTTTGGTACGGAAATTAAACTCTGTTGAAACCCTTGGATCAACTGACACTATCTGTTCTGACAAAACCGGCACACTCACAAAAGGTGAGATGACAGTAACGACTCTTTATTATGCAAATCATTTATATGAGGTTTCAGGCACAGGTTATGAC
>JACDET010000071.1 GCA_013816255.1 Candidatus Levyibacteriota bacterium
GTGCAAGGGTAGACGGCTCCGACCAGAGGTGCTGGCTGTCAAGATAGGTGACAAGTCTATTATGGAAGTGTGTGACTTCCCTATTGATAGCTGCTATCAATTCTTTGTTAATCTTGAGCTCTCCGATACCGAAAGGTACATCGCAACAAACATACTCAAGGAGATAATATCTAGACTTGAGTTTTTGCAAAATGTGGGTCTCAATTATCTGACTTTAAACAGAATGGCGTCAACGCTTTCAGGAGGAGAGTCTCAGAGAATTCGTCTTGCAACCCAAATAGGATCTAACCTTACAGGAGTACTCTATGTCCTCGACGAACCGACAATAGGTCTTCACCAGAGAGATAACAGTAGACTAATCAAAACACTGAAGAAACTACGGGATCTTGGCAATAGTTTGATCGTTGTAGAACATGATGAAGAGATCATTCGAAATGCTGATTGGATAGTAGATGTGGGCGCCGGAGCTGGAATTCACGGTGGCAAGGTTGTAGTAAGCGGACTGCTAGACGAAGTAGTTGCGAACAAAAATTCTATAACTGGCTCATTTTTGAGAGGTGAGGACAGGGTATATGACGAGAAGAAGAATACAAAGAGAAGGGGCGCAAAATGGTGGATTACCGTAAAGAAGGCCAGAGAAAATAATCTCAAATCACTAGACGTGAGTTTTCCTCTTGGCTGCCTTACCACCGTGAGTGGCGTTTCGGGGTCAGGCAAATCCACTTTGGTAAATGATATATTGTTTAAGGCTCTGTCAAGCCATTTCTATGGCTCAAAGGAGAGAGCTGGAGCACATGATTGCATAACAGGCCTTGAACAAGTGGACAAGGTAGTAGGGATTGACCAGTCACCTATTGGCCGCACACCCCGATCCAACGCGGCAACTTATGTGAATGCTTTTGGTCCCATAAGAGAGATCTTTGCTAGGACTGTAAAAGCTAAAGAGATGGGGTATAAGCCTGGAAGATTCTCCTTTAATGTTGTGGGTGGACGATGTGATTCATGCGAAGGAGCAGGAGTCAAGAGGATAGAAATGCAGTTTCTTGCAGATGTTTTCGTAACCTGCGAGGAGTGCAAAGGAAAACGATACAACTCTGAAACTCTTCAAGTGACATTTAAGTCCAAAAGTATCGCAGACATACTTGATATGACTGTGGAAGAAGGGCTTCGGTTCTTTTCAAGCATACCCTCAATAGAAAAGAAGTTGAGCACTTTATATGATGTTGGTTTAGGATACATAAAACTTGGTCAGCCTGCAACAACGCTATCAGGCGGAGAAGCCCAGAGGGTAAAATTGGCCTCAGAACTCTCCCGAAGGGATACGGGAAGAACAGTCTACATACTTGACGAACCTACAACAGGTCTCCATTTTTCAGATGTCAAGAAGCTATTACTTGTCTTAGACAAACTAGTAAATGTGGGTAACACAGTCATACTAATAGAACACAATCTTGACGTAGTTGGTTTTTCAGACTGGATTATAGACCTGGGACCAGAAGGAGGCGATAATGGAGGACAGATAGTAACTGCAGGTACACCCGAGTTTGTTGCTAAACAAACGAACAGTCATACGGCCACGTATCTAAAGCCAAAGCTGGGATTAGCTCCTACGATCAAAAGTGGGAACTGGAAGTAGAATAGCGCAACTGTGTCAAGGAACAAAAACTTCTCAATTGCATTACCAAGGACAAATTATCAAGCAGAGATTATGGCGAATTGGCTCGTTAATTTATTTGTAGGACGATGGATGAGATGTTTGGATGGATAGAAGCTCAGGGGATATGAAATTGGTATACCAACAAAATTCCATAACTATTAAAGAAAAATCAAGGAGCTTCCCGTCTGAGCCAGGAGTCTACTTGATGAAGAGCAAGGAGGGAAAAATTATCTATATCGGAAAGGCAAAAAATCTTAAAAAGCGTATATTCTCTTATTTTGGCGAAAACCAAGGTATAACTGAATGGAAGACATCGCGTCTTTTACGAAATGTCTTTGATATAGATTTCATGATCACAGACAACGAGATGGAGGCCTTCCTTTTGGAATCTAACTTGATAAAGCAATACAGACCTGTTTACAATATAGAGCTAAAGGATCAGCAGCGTTATACTTACCTAAAGATTTCTGATGAATTATTCCCAAGACTTCTGGTCACCAGAAGAAGTAGAGAAGGAAAGTTTAGAGGCCCTCCTGGAAAAATATTTGGACCTTTTGTACAGGGAAGTTCTAGATACTTGACCGTCGGATTCCTGAGGAAAATATTTAAAATTAGAATATGCAACAGGCTTCCAAAGAAGCCTTGTCTAGAATATTTCATTAAAAATTGTGATGCTCCCTGTGTGGATAACGTTACTCAAAAAGAATATATGAGAAACGTTACCGCGCTTTCAGATATTCTTTCTGAAAAGAGGAGCATAGATAATTTTATGGCGGAATTGCGAAGTGACATGTCCCGAGCTTCGATGGACCTCCAGTATGAAAAAGCAAAAGAGATAAGGGACACCATTATCAGACTGGAAAACCTTAGATCTAGACAAAAAATGGAATGTGTAACAAGATCTGCTTCAAATGAAGAATTTGTAGGCATATTACATGACGTCGTACGAGCCAGGGCCCATGTAATGATTCTGCGACGACATCGCGGGGTTATAAGAG
>JACDET010000056.1 GCA_013816255.1 Candidatus Levyibacteriota bacterium
GCTACTGACTTCTCTTGGCCTGCTCCAAGAACTATCTTGTGATCTGCTAACCTATAGAGTGTTGATCCAATAACATTTACCAATGCTGCGATTGTGACACCTTTTTTGCGGGCGTTTGTGACAGGTTCTATTACATCGACTGTTTCACCACTTTGTGAGATTGGGATAAGTAATGTTTTGTTTGTTAGGTAGTCCTCAAGATATGCAAACTCTGAACCTATCGAAAAGTTAACATGCTTTTTGGCAATTGATGAAAAAAGGTACGTTCCGGCCAATGCGGCGTAGGAGGCTGTACCACAACCTACCATAAACGTTCCATACGCATTTTTAATAAGCTTAGCAAGCTGTTGTGTAGGCTCTTTGTAGGTGAGAGCTATGTTGTCGATAACTTTGGGCTGTTCATAAATCTCTTTGAGTAAGAAGTGCGGGAAGTCTCCTTTGACAGCATTCTCGAATTCCCAAGTAAGTTTTGTGATTTCAGGTTTGATTTCTTGTCCATCAGGAAGCTGAATAAGTTTGAAACTTTTTCCAAGGATTGCCATTTGATTGTCAGCGAGAAAGACTACCTTTTTTGTATGGGGAGCGATTCCTGAAGCGTCAGATGCTATGAAGTATTCATCTTTACCTATTCCGACAACGAGCGGCGAACCTGTTTTGGCAGCTACAATTTCTTTGGAGGGGGAGTAAGCGACGACAATTGCATTCATGCCCGAAAGCATATTAAAAGCATTTCTTGTTGCTGTTGCAAAGCCTGTATCTTTTAGATTGTCCTCAATCAAATGCGCTATCACTTCACTATCTGTTTCAGATGTGAATGTGTGACCTTTCCTAGCTAACGACTCTTTAAGTTCTTGGAAGTTTTCGATAATGCCATTATGGACAACTGCGATATGCTGATTGCAGTCTAGATGAGGATGAGCATTTTCAATTGTAACCCCACCATGGGTTGCCCAGCGTGTGTGACCGATGGCGAGTGAACTTAAAACTGAAAACTTAGAACTTAAAACTCCATTACCAATCTTTCCGATATGTTTTTCAATAGTAAATTGTGTTTTACGTTTTAGGTTTTTAGTTTTAAGTTTTGCTGCAATTCCCCAAGAATCATAGCCTCGATATTCAAGGGTTTTGAGTCCTTCAAAGACGAACGCTGAAGCATTCGTTTGGTTACCTATATAGCCGAATATTCCACACATGAATAAGTCTCTTCAGTGTATTCTTTGCCATAACCCTTGTCAAGCAATTCATCTCACAATATTTATTGCTGGAGTTCTTCTTGACAATAAGAATCTCAACAATATAGTATAGAACTATGGAAACTATAGCAGCAGTCCTGACCGGAATTGTAACATTCACGACACTGATAGCCACGTTTTGGGTTATCATGGGAGTGCCTATTGGTATTACCTTGCTTATTCTTAAAAATTATAAAAAGATACACATGAGCGGCAAGAGAATATTACTTTTTTCGGCAGGAGGTATACTTCTTCAAATACTTTGTCTTGTTTTATTTTTTCTCCTCAATGTGATCTTCGCATTTTTCGGGATATCAGTAAACGAACTGACTCTACCAGCAACCCCATAGAGAAGAGTCAAGTAGTGTCTCTATGAGAATTTTTCGTATAGTCTCGTTATTGCTATAACCCTTGTCAAGCAATTTTATATACAGTACAATCATCCTATGGCGCAAAAGAAAATCCGCAAAGCAGTGATCCCCGCAGCTGGTTTTGGCACCCGCTTTCTTCCACAAACCAAAGCAATGCCCAAAGAAATGCTACCTGTTGTCGACAAACCTGTTATTCAGTATGTTGTTGAAGAGGCAGTCCAATCAGGTATCCGCGACGTCATCATCGTTACCGGTGCTCTGAAGCGGGCGATTGAGGATCATTTCGATGCTCCGAATGCTGACTTGATTAAGAATCTTGAGGCAGGTAATAAAGATGAACTCCTCAAGCAAACACGCGCAATCTCTGAAATGGCCAACTTCATTTATATCCGTCAAAAAGGGATGTATGGTAATGGTACGCCTGTGCTTTCGGCCGAACCTGCAATCGAAAATGAATTCTTTGCTGTTTTGTGGGGAGATGAATTTATCTACAGTAAACCTCCGCGTCTTGCGCAAATGATGGCTGTACATGAGAAGTTTGGGGGAGCTGTCATCTCCGGTGTCCGTATCAAAAAGAGAGAAGATTTGAAACGCTACGGTATTGCTGAAGTAGAGAGTGTTGAGGGAAATGTCTTTAGGATCAAAAAGATTGTTGAAAAACCAAACCCTGAAGACGCGCCTTCAGATCTGGCAACACACGGTGCGTACATACTACCTCCTGAAATCTTTGGTATTTTGCGGGACCAAAAGCCGGGGACTGGTGGAGAAATTTATCTCCCTGAGGCTATTGATGAACTCATTAAGACTGGCTATCCAGTGTATGCATGTGAAGTTGAGAATGGTACATACTATGACACAGGCAACAAGCTCGAATACTTAAAGACAGTTATTGCCTTTGCGATGGAACATCCTGAGATAAAAGAACCGTTTATTGAGTATTTGAAGAGTTTAGAATTGAATAAATAATTCTTTCTTGTACTTTGTGCCGACAAAGTACCAAAGCTCTTCAGCAGGCAGTGCTTCGCTAAAATCTTTTCCATTCCGCTAAAAGTTTTACAACTTTTTTAACGCTTCATTCCAAAGATTTTTTAACGCTGTGCGCTGATTGCTGAACTGTAGGAAGTTTTAAATATATTTTGAAGGTTACTCAACAAGGCTGCAGGCGATTTTTATTCCTTCAGAGTAGGTAGGATACGCGTGGATCATGTCTGAGAGTTCGTCGGCTGTTACACGGCATTTCATGGCAAGTGCGATCTCATGGATCATCTCACCGGCTCTTGGGGCTACGATTGAGCCGCCGATGATGACACCTTTTTTGTCTGTGATGACTTTAACGAAGCCATCAAATTCATTTTCAGTATTGGCACGGCCAAGCATACCCAAAGCCATGATGCCTTTTTTAATCTTGATGCCTTTTTCGTTCGCTTCAACTTCACTAATGCCGACAGATGCAACTTCAGGGGTTAAGAAAACACATCGCGGAACAACTGAATAATCAGGTCTGACTTGATCTCTTGAGAAGAGGTTTTGTGCTGCAATATAACTTTGGAATGAACTTGTGTGGGTGAAAAGGAACGGACCTACCAAGTCACCAGCTGCGTAAATATGGGAGACATTGGTTTGTAATGTTTTATTCACTTGCAGCTTGTGATCTTTGATCTTCAGACCTGCTTTTTCCGGTGAAAAACTCAATACCGGCACTTTACCGACCGCTACCAATATTTCTTCAAATTCTACACAATACTCTCGGTCACCCTTTTTGAATGTCACATCTTTGTGTTCACCCTTTTTCGCAACTTTCATAACTGATGTGTTGGTGAGCACATCAATGCCTTGGTTTTCAAATAGCGCTTCGACCAAGTCACTGACTTCAATATCTTCTTTACTCAAGAGTCGTTCAGATCTGTTAACTATGGTTACTTTTGTACCAAAACTTGCAAAGATTTGTGCAAATTCACAACCAATCGCGCCACCACCATATACCAAAAGAGATTTTGGCGGATGCTTAAGATCAATAGCTTGCTTAAAGGTTATGTAGCCTGATTCTTCAAGACCTGGTACAGGAGGAATAAAGGTGCGTGATCCTGTCGCAAGAAGAATTTTGGCTGCTGAATAGGTTTTGCCATCAGCTTCAACTTCGTGTGGAGAAACAAATTGTGCTTTATGTCGTATAAGTTTGATGCCTTCTTTTTGGAAAGATGCTTCACCATGACTTGCGCCTGTGCGCTCAACGACCAAATCTTTCCACTTTCGTACTGCTTGATAGTTCAGGGAGACAGTATCAACTTCAGTGCCAAAGAGTTTTGCGTCCTGCACAGTCTTGTATACTTGTCCAGCGTGTAATAATGCTTTGGTCGGAACACACGCATAGTTTGGACACTCACCACCGACAGCAGACTCTTCAAAGATAGCAACAGTTTTCCCCATAGATACAGCATAATGCGCCGCGACGCTACCACCAGAACCACTTCCGATCACAATCAAATCAAAGTCATATTTTTTCTTTTTGAATAACATATTTCTGAAAACTCGGAATACTCAGAACGTCTGAATATCAGATAGTCAGAGTTTCTGAACATCTGAGTTTTCCGAGTTTTCAGAGAATTACGACAAGTCTTTATGTGTTTTATACAGATATGAAGCGTCTGGATGGTATTTCTTAAGACTTTTGGTAGCAGCGTTTTGCAAATCACTTGAGGAGATCTCTTCTTTACTTTTTATTTCCTCCAAAACTTCATCTGTCACCATTTGCGCAATTGTTTCGGCCTCTTCGTCTGTTATGCGAAGTGCCATACAAGAAGCATAGATGCTTGCATAAAGCTTGCGCTCATCAAATTGTTCTGTGTGGCCTTTACGTTTGACTATATGATTCATAATTTATATTTTGTCATTGCGAGGAGGCCTAGAGGCCGACGCGGCAATCTATATTAGTATAGATTGCTTCACTGCGTTCGCAATGACATTGTGTTTATCCCAAATTAATTGTACCGTTAGCGATCAGTATGAGTAACCAGCCAAGTGCGATAAGCATGAAGCCGATGGCAAAGCGCATATAGCCTTTGTTTGATTGCTTCCATTTTTTGATCTTACTCACTTTCATACCACCTGCAACTAAGAGCAAGATAACTATGAGTGGAAGAACGAAGATGAAATTGTAGAGGACCAAAAGTCCAAATGCATAGATATCAAAGTTAAGAGAAAGGAGTGTGATGATCGCAAGATACGGGGCTCCCGTACATGGTAATTCGACAGCTGATATAAAGCAGCCGAGGAGGATTACACCTGGTACGGTTACATTTTGTGAGTATTTATGAATCATAGCCGCAAATACTGGAGGAATCTGCAATGAGAACCCTTTGCCATACCAATAATAATCTTTGATTTCCAAGATACCTGCTGCTATCACAAACGTACCTACAATAAGCGCTAGGTATTCAGCCACAAAAAGCGGGACGGCTGCGAGGAAATAAATCAGTCCAAGTCCAGCGAGGAGATATGTAATGAAAATTGCTCCAATATAAAGTCCTCCCAAGAGAAGTAACCGTCTCATTGAGTCTTTGCCGCTTAAGATAACTGAAACCATAAGAATCAGTACTCCAATTGCGCATGGATTAATAGAGTCAACTGCTGCTGATATTATAACGATCGAGAGTGTAGGGACGTCGATACCCATTATGGTCTTTCTCCTTTCAATTTATCAATTTCCATGGCAACTTTGTAACTTCGGCAGAGTTTGTCTGTACGATCTTTTGGTTGGTCGAATTCAACAATAACGCAATCTCCTTGAGGAACCGCTGAATAAGGCGAAATCAAGTACTGATTTGGATTTTCAAGCTTTTTTTGTGAGAAATATTGATCTTCACCAGTTTGGTATACAAATACCTGCACTTGACCTTCTGAGCCATTGTTACACATACTGCCGTTGGTGTACGGAATTGGTCCATTGTTTGTCGGAACGATAAGAGAATCATTTATTAATTCGCCACCAATGACTTGAAAGAACCTACCCAAACTTGCATCCTCTGGATGGACAACAACACCTTCTAGATGAATACGCTTGTCATTGTGCTCATGGAGTGTTGCAGTACCAATCTTATTACTAAGAAATCCAGTCGGATCCTGCAATGCTACTTCTTGGCCACACGCCCAAACTTCAACGTCAGCATGCCAATGAACTGGACCTTTGCTTACCGATATAGTGTTGAGATAGACGGTCGAGATAATCATGTAAAGGGTCGGAACAGCAATCACAACAACAATTGCCAAGAAAAGAAATTTCTTTAACTTTTCATTGAGATATTTTTCTTGAAGCGAAATACCGACAAGCACAGCCAAGACGACTGTTGCCCCGATAAGGAGGTTTACTGAATTCGATGCAATTGATTCTTCGAGTCCCATGTTAGGTTTATGAAAACCTGCCTATATTCACATTAGCGCATTTGATGAGGTTAATGCAATACCTAATCTTTCGGTAGGATTTTATCAAGCGCGATCCGTATGAGTTTGAAGGCAAAGTAGAGCCAAAGACTTGCAAGTCCTATGAACATCCAATCATCAAGTCCAATTGGATTGACACTAAAGATGTTGGCTAAGAACGGTATATAGAGAATCATGAGTTGCAGGCCAAGGGTAACAAGGATTGAGATCAGGAGCCATTTATTGGAAAAGAACGCGACTCTATAGCCTGACCTGATGAGATAAATACTGACTAGCTCAAAGACAACCAAAGCTGTGAATGCGGCACTTTGTGCGTCTCTCATGCTTTCTTTCAGGTTGATCATGTATATTCCCAGAACAAAGACACTCAGGAAGATGCCAAAGATGAACATTTCAATCCACAGCCTGCGGCTAATGATTTGAGTTTGGAACGCCCGAGGAGAATAGTGCATGATACCTTTTTCAGCACGGTCAAGTCCGAGCGCGACTGCTGGAATACCGTCTGTAACGACATTGATCCATAAAAGCATTGTGGCTGTAAGGACAAGGTTTTGCAGGATAATAACACCGAAAAAGATAATAAATACCTCCGCCAAATTACAGGAGAGGAGATAGACGACGAATTTACGGATATTATGAAAGATTCCGCGGCCTTCTTCAATGGCTGCAATAATGGTTGAGAATTTATCATCCAAGAGCACCATGTCAGAGGCTTCCTTGGCGACGTCAGTGCCCGTAATTCCCATAGCAATACCGATGTCAGCTTTCTTAAGTGCTGGTGCATCATTGACACCGTCACCGGTCATGGCGACTATATGACCATTCTTTTGGAGTGCCGCAACGATACGGAGTTTGACATCTGGATTGACCCGTGCATATATACTGATTTTTTCGACAGCTTTAGATAATGCTGCGTCATCCATTTTACTGAGTTCATCGCCTGAAAGCGCTTCACTTTTGATTCCGATTTCTCCTGCAATTGCTTTGGCTGTTTCAGGGTGGTCACCGGTAATCATAATGACTCTGATTCCAGACGTGATGCATTGTTCGATAAGCGGTTTGACTTCAATACGGGGAGGATCAATCATGCCTTGAATACCAAGAAAGGTAAGACCTTTTTCTAATTGTTTTTCATCTGCTTTCAGCTTCTCAAATTCATCGGCAGACATGACCTTGTACGCAAAACCCAAATTACGCAGAGCTTTGGTTGAGAGGGTATGATTAATGTTTAAAATATCCTTTTTATCTTTGGTAACCAAAGGAACTTCTTTATCAGCTTGCGCTATCCGGTACGATTGTTCCAGAACCACTTCTGTCGCACCTTTGGTATAGATAATGTATTTGTCATCTTGCTTGACCACGACCGACATCATCTTGCGCTCGCTACTAAATGGAATTTCCATGACGCGTTCAGCAGTCCCTTTTTGCATCATGGCTTTGGCCGCGCTGACGATAAGAGCGCCTTCAGTTGGGTCACCTAATACTTTATTCTCAGTAACTTTCGCATTATTACAATACAGTCCTGCATCCAAGAGTCGTGAGAAGGGGAGCGAGGTAATCTCTTTACCGTCATCAGTGAAGGTTCCTGTCGTGTCATAACC
>JACDET010000057.1 GCA_013816255.1 Candidatus Levyibacteriota bacterium
CATCAGTTGTAAAGTAATTGGACTTCGTAAACCCATCTTCATTTGCTGTGTACTTTATGACGCCATTTTTTGCATCGAGGACATAGAGATTGCCTTGATAGGGAACAACTGTTTGCGCTGATACCCAGGCTTTTTCATTTTCAATAACGTCTTTTTTCTGTCCATTACTTTTTGCTACAGAAGCTATTGCATCTGCGGTAATGCTATAGACTGCGTTTGCGTCTTGGCCAAAACCTTTTGCACGTGGATTATCCTTTACAACTGCCAGAAGGGAATTAGCCGGTGCTTCAGCTTCCTTAAGTGATGCAGTTTCTTCAGAAACATTTGCATCTGCCTTTAACGCGCTTGTTACTTTCACAAGCAGTGCTTCAATTTGTTCATACTCTTCAGTTCCTTTGGCAATTTTCTCTTCACCTTCTTTGAGCTTGCTTTGGGCTTTAAGATAATTTTCTCGGCTGAGATCTGGATTGAGACTTTCGAGTCCTTGGCCTGCTTGATATTGCTCTTGAGCAAATGTATAAATTTCTTTAAAAAGCGCTTGGCGTTTATCATCATTTTGCTTTTTAATTGTCAAGAAAACGCTTGCGCCCAAAAGAATGAGTAAAATAATTGCAATGCTGAGGATAAGCTTTCGGCGGTGCGTCAATCCATGCGTTAGTGTCGAAAGTGCTGGCATCGTTGGGAGCTTGATAGCAAAAGGTTTTTTTACAGATTCATCTCGCGCTTCGGGCTCATTTGTCACCCGATCTTCGTGCTCTGGGAGTGGATCTTTTGCTTCATGTATAACCATCGGTTCTTCATCATGTTCTCTAACAACAGGTTCAGTTACATGCGGTTCATCCTGAATCGATTGTTGTTGCGCCGAATGATTGTATCTGATAATGATGGCAGCCTGTGCTCCATTTTCTTGTTCGTGCATTTGTGGGGAAAGCGATTCTACGGCATCGTTTGGTAATTCTAACTCTAATGCTTCAACGACCTTTTCATGGGCGATTCCCCTGGCAAACTGGCCACTTTCAAGAACAATTGTGTCTGCATTTTGTAACATGCCTGAGGCATAGGTAATCTCCTCAGTATATTCAGTCACACTTTCGAGTAATACACCAACTTTTTCACCGCGCTTCATAACGATCTTACCACTACCTGCGATAAAGACTGCGAGCATATCTTCTTTGAAATTTGCGAGTGTCAGATCCGCATGTACTCCTTCTGGCAGTTTGGTCATGCTTTGTCTAATTGCGCTCTTAATACTTTCGGCTGTTTTGTCCTCAAGGACAAAGAATTCAGATTGCAGAAGGTTAAATATGTCACGGCCAACAGCTTGCAACGAAACACCATTTTGTGGCTCTGGCATGGTCAGTGAAAGGCACACAAAAAGGTTTCCGGCATTGTACGCTTGTGACCATGCAAGATCAGTCGGCGTCGCCACGAGTTTGGCAAATGAGAGACTTGGTTTTACAAGATAGGAAGGATCGGGCATTACTTTATACTATAACAATTGTGGCTATAAAAAGCGAGATAGCGATAAAGAAGAAGAGCACTGATATGAATTGCAGGGTTGCTGATGCTTTGGCTGCCGCGAGATTTATCGTCCTAGTCAAAGATTTTACCCGGTTGATGACTATAAATGAAAAGATAATATAGACAAAAATAAGTACCAAAATAAGTACCTTAAAAATAAGCAGTAATCCTTCTGTTTGAAAAAAACTAAGTATATCAAGCATGTTTTTTCTCCCCATTTAGTTTTAAAGCTTTCAGGTCACTAATAATATCTGATACTGTTGCGGGATTGGGAGATGCGATGTATTCGAAATTTGCCTTGATTGCTTGTGTCTGAATATGGACATTACCGTAATTAAAAAAGCTTTGAAAAAAACCTTGTTGTGCATACGACACATCAACAACATCTTCAATTTCTGTCTCTGCCAGATGATGCTTGAGGATGTTATCTGCATCTAAATCAAGCAAACGCTTTTTCGTCACTATACCGACATCATAAAACCAGGTTATAAAATTCAAAAGTGCGTAGTTGAGGACAATAAGGAAGTAGAATGCCAAAAGGATTATGACTAATTGCGGCGGTATAGAAAAGAGAGTGAAATTAGAGAGACTAAAGAGGAGAAAGACAAAAAGAGGGAGCACCATTAAAAATGCCGTTATTATTAGCCAGGGCAGATTGGTAATGAAATGCTTTCTCAAAAATAAAAGTATTTGCTCATCATCTTCTTGATTTGCAAAATGAATACCGTTGGGGTTTTGTTTGTAATGTCCGAAGAAACCGACTGGAGATGATGGGATTTTTGCACGTGCGGCCACATCAGATGCCTTTGTGCTCGGAAGTTGTACTTTTTTTTCAGGAGCTACTTCATTTGCTGGCTGTTGCTGTACTATTGGTGTAGCATTTTCTTCCGCGTTAACAGGAGGTGGTGTTACTTGTTCTGGGGGTACAGATTGCATTTCTTTTGGCGTTTGTGCAACAGGGGGCTGTTGTGGTTTTTCGTCAGCGGGAGTATCTTTTTTGTCGTGGGGTTGCGTGAAAATATCTGGCATAGTATTAATTATTTCTTCTCAATATTGAAAAAAGCGAAACCTGTTTGTGGAATACGGACAAATCCTGGAGCGCGAAGTGCTACTGCTTGCTTGAATTCTGTACCACTCATCGTAACTCCATTTATTGTTACACTGTTTGTGTTCCCATTGCCTTGAGAGACTGATACGCTATTTGCGGAACTTATGCCTCCTTTGCCCGCAACTAGGCTACTGAGTTCATCCATGCTGTACGGATTTCCACCCCAGCAGGCTGTCGTAATTGGCGTGATTCTACCGGTATCAATGCCTGGTGTTTTCATCGCAATGGCAGCGTTGACAATATCAGCCATTTCTTGCCCAGAGAGCCACGGACTGGATCTTCCACAGGTATCACCACTATTGCTATAGTGTTTTCTCCACCAAGCCTTGTAAAGCCATGGTGATCCGCCTATTTTTTCGTATGATTTTTCAATGAAATTCGGTCCGCCGCTACCATCAGTTGTGTCCCAACCGCCAGTGTTGCTAAATCCTCCATGCGTGGAGGCATATTGTGTGGAAACAGGATTGCCCCCGCTATCGACAAGTACCCAACCTTTTGTTTCATTAACAGCTGTTTGCCATGCGCCTCCTTTTGGGGAATTTTTAAAGACCTGGCATGCTTCTGTTGTGCAAATTGATTTCTGCCCGTTGGTTGTGTAGCGGACTGCAAATGTCCGGGCTGCAATTGCCTGTGCTTTCAGTGCGTTCACATTCCATGTCCCAGGCATCTCATAAATTCCTTGCAGGTATTGATCTTCAAAGGGAATAGATCCGACACCATCAACATTGATCGATCCCATGACTGCGTAATCTTTTTTGAGTGTAGCGTTAGGATAATATGCTTTGAGAATATCTTCAACCGATTGTCCTCCATCGGCACGAGCCTTAGCTCCGTATTGGCTCATACCATTTCTATGTGTATATGCTCCGAAAGAAAAAATAGCGAAAGAGCCACCTGGAGCTGATTCACGAAATCCTTTGGCTGATGCCAGATATTCATCCGCTGCTTCACCGTCTGTCAGACTGAACGTGAAGCTACCACTTTTTGCGCTCACGATTTCTTGCTGTTTGGCATTGAGCGTCGCTATCTTACCATTAAGTTCAGATTGATAGTTTTGCGCGCCTTTGATAACTTCATCAAGTTTGACGCTTTGCGAGGCGAGAGTTGAGCGTGCTGCTATAAGAAACTTTTCTTCTTCTTCAAGCTGCACCTTTTTCTTCTCAAGAGCAGAAATGGTTATGGCGATATTGGTTATCATGGCTTTATCTTGTTTGGTTTTGGCCCGCTGATATGCCAAGGTTTGGGTAACTTCGGATGCTGTATTAAGGGAGAAAAAGATTAACATAGGGGAATCATAGTAGCTTGTGACGTAAAAGTCACGGATTGTTTGGTTAATCAATTGCTCTTTTGCAGCCAGGTCTTTATATCCAGAATCAATTTGCTTTCGTTTTAATTGTGAATCTGCATCAACAGCTGCAACCCGGGCGCGGATAGACGCTGTTCTTTTTTGGATACTGTCCAGTTCTGATTGCAAGGGTTTGGTAGCAGCGACTGATTTATTGAGTGAATCATTTAGCTCTGAAAGCTCTTTTGTGATATTTTGCAAGTTGCTGTCTGACGTATCAACTTGAGAGAAAGCAGGTGCTGCAAAAGGGAAGAAAAATGCAAGCAATAAGATTGCGCACAAAGATAAAAAGAGGTTTTTGTAGGGCATACAATTATTATAGCACACGGTTTGATTCGAGCGTTGACACTCGGGAAGTCTCGTGCAGCGCTAAATAGAAGTGACAGTTGCAAGATAAAAGATTGTTTGCTCATTGACATGGTACAGCTTATTAATCAATATAAATATGCATCTATTTAAATTATATGTTCGAAAATCTTTTTAAGCATCTCCATATTTCTAAAAAAGTAAGTTTAGCAGGCTTAGGACTGATGCTTTTGGGAGTGACAGTTGCAATACCGCTCTTGATGCAAAATCAAGACAACAGAAGTCGTGCCTCAGCCTCGTCAACATTATCATTTACACCAGTTACCTCAAGTCCTATGCAGAAAAAAGTCGGTGACACTATTACTCTTTCATTTGAGATAAACCCTGGAACCAATCTGGTAAGTTTCATCCAATACGTGATAAAATATGATTCAACCAAGCTGCAACTTTCGTCTAATCCCATTTCTGTTAACACTGCATCCTTTCCTGATATTCTTGACGGACCGATTCTTGGTACAGACAATGGGAGTGCAACGCTTACACAAACTGTATCGATTGGTGCAGATCCAAGTAAAGCCATAATAACCACCTCCAAAGTTGCAACGATCACTTTTAATGCAATAGGCATGACAGGGGAAACTCCAACAGCTGTCTCATTCGGAAATAAAACGCAAGTACTTTCCTTGTCAAATAATGATGGAGCAAATGAAAACGTTCTTTCTTCAACAAACCCTTCGTATATTGTCATCGGGCCAGGATCTGCTCCCACGCAATCTCCTACACAGCCTCCTACGCCAACGCAATCAGTGTGCAAAGTAGGTACGAATAGCTTTAGTACAAATACTGACTGCGGAAACGGCAATACCCGATATGCAACGTATACTTGTTATGATGGCTTTAGCGGAAAATTAGGTGATCCAACCTCATGCAAATCATCAAGTTTGTGGCAACAATATGCACAAGATGCATGCAAAGGTCGCACTTCTTGCAGTGTTAGTCCTATAATTCCAACACCAACGATTTCTGTTCCTACTCCTACTTTAGCTCCCTTTCCCTCAATAAGTTGTAAAGTAGGGGTAAATTCGTTACGACTCATTGATTCATGCGGAGGGAATAAATTTCAGACTGTATCCTATGCTTGCTATGATGGAAAACAAGGAATAGCAGGCGGACCAACTGCATGCAAACCGGCAAATGTATGGGTTGAATATGCACAGGATGCATGTAAAGGTCGATCCTCCTGCAGTGTTAATCCAAATGTCCCTACTCCAACTCCGAAAAGATAATGAATAGTACTGTAGTGTGTAATTGCAGGTAATCTGAAAATGTGTTAGGATCAATCTGAACGATGAAAGTCTATCTTGCAACAGACCACACAGGACTTGAGGTTAAAGACAAAGTATATAAAATGCTTCTTGAATTAGGGTATGATGCACAAGATTGCGGCGCCCTCGAATATAACCCTGATGATGATTACCCTGATTTCATTGCAAAAGCAGCGTCTGAAGTTTCCAAAGACCCACATAATAACAGAGGAATTATTTTTGGTGGCTCTGGACAAGGAGAAGCAATGGCTGCAAATAAATTTCTAGGAGTCCGTTGTGCACTTTTCTACTCGCCAGCCCTTGCTCCTGACGCAATCAATATTGAGGGAGACAAGAGCACTGATCCATTTGCTATCGTCAAGCTTACCCGCGAACATAATGATGCCAATATGCTTTCTATCGGATTCCGCTTTCTCAAAGAAACGGATATCATGACTGCAATTACATTGTGGCTTGAGACACCTGGCGCAACGGCAGAAAGGCATTTGCGCAGAATCGAGAAAATTAAGAAAATCGAGGAAACAAATAACTGATTCTGGGCCCTCCAAAGACGGGCAGGCAAGCCAGAATGACGAAATCGTATGTACGAAATAATACCAAGTCCTGGAACAGAAGAAAAAGTGTGGTCTGAGATTGAAAAGAAGATTATATCAGTCAAACCATTTGTCAAAACAATTCATGTAGATGTTTGTGATGGCAAATTTGCACCAAATGCTACTTTTGCTGATCCTACACTATTTAAAAAATTCACAAAAGAATTACCAAGTGGTATGCGGGGACAAATGGTGGGAGATTCAGGTCTGGTTTTTGAAGTGCATTTGATGGTCGAAGATCCGGTACAGCATCTCAAACCTTGGGCCGATGCTGGGTTTCATAGATTTATTGGACATATAGAAAAAATGCCAGATCAAGTAGCATTTGTCGCGCAAGCACAATTACTCGGTGAAGTCGCCTTGGCAATTGATAAACAAACACCACTGGATGCAATTAAAGTGAATCTTGAAAGTTTGGATGCATTACTCGTTATGGATATTCAGGCAGGTTTTTCAGGACAGAGATTTGAAGAGCAATTGTTGGAAAAAGTAAAATCCGCAAGAGCGATGAACGAATATCTGCCAATTGAAGTGGATGGGGGAATCAATGATGAAACGATCGCAATTGCAGCATCAGCCGGAGCAAATAGGTTTGTCGTGACAAGTTTTCTATTTAATCTTGACACACCAGAGTCGCAATACAAACTGCTCCAAGAAAAACTACAAAACCTATCCCAAAAGTTAGTAGAGTAACTATTCAGGAGTTTTCAAAATGGTTGCAGTTTACGTTATTGTTAAGCAAGAATAACTATGATAATATCCTGATAATTATGGTAGAAGGTGATAGAAGAGGTATTAGAGGCGTTGTACGAAGAGGACGAGAGGCTTTACGTGATTGGAGAAGCGCTCCTATTGCTCCTGCTGTTATTGAGGAAGCATTGTTAGAAAATAAACTCAGAGATTTGGGGATGACAGGAGATGAGCTCTTTGATGCCGATGAACGTTTAGTCAAAGTCCTCAGCCAGGGGCTCTGCTATAAAACAGTTTTTGTTCCTCCAGGAGAAAGTGTTGGTAGATTAAGTAACCCATTAACTCCTGAGCAAGAAGCTGATTTTGGTGGTATTGCTTTACGGGCTATTACGAGATCAGATCTAGATCGACCAGACTCCACGTAATCATCCAAGCTGGAATAAGAACAGTGCCGATAGAGTAAGTAGTACGACAAGCGTAATAAGAATTCCAACAAGATACAGTGTTTTTTTTCCTGATTCACGATTATATTTTTGTAACTCCTGTTCAGGAATTGATTTCTCGATTGAATCTAGTTTAGTTTTCATAATTGGTTAGCATTTACGGTGTTGGTACTGGTGTCGGTGGGGCTG
>JACDET010000058.1 GCA_013816255.1 Candidatus Levyibacteriota bacterium
GAATATAGAGGTTCTGAATATCAATTTAAAGGTAAAGCCAAAGCACTTCTTACCCTTTTGAATAATAGTAAAAATACTCCTTTTACTTTGGAGGATATAAAAACAAAAGGCAATCCACACATTCCCAACAAACGACATTATTTTAAGGGAGATAAGGATATGAGAGATACAGTGAATTATATTCGAGAAATGCTAAAAGTGAACAAGGGTGAATATTTTCCAATAAAAAAACATGATATTAATTGGATTTGGCTTGAAAAATAATCTTTAGTAGTATTCACTTCTCCCACTTTTTTCACCCCTATTTTTTCTTTCTTTTATCTCCTTTATATTCTTCATACAACAAGGATTTTTGATTCTCGTTGTATGAATATGAATAATGAGAATTTAAAATTACAAGATTATTATTCGACAACTGATCTTGCATTGGCCACAGCAATTTCTCTGTTTTTCCCTCTGGAGAAAATTGATAAAACCACAAATTCCTATAAAGCTCAGTTCCTTTTCAGACGCAGTGAAAAACTCGACCAATTTATTGAGACAGTTTGGAAAAACGAACTAAAAGTATCTCCTCTTGCGTATTTTAGTCAGTTGAAAAACATCAAAGCCAGACTATATGCAAGCAAATAATTCTTTACCAAAAAAAGAGATTGAAGAGTTTAAAAGATTGTACAAAAAGATATACAAGATAGCACTCAGTGATGAGGAAGCAAAACGCCGAGCCAATAATCTTTTTGCTTTATATATAGCAGTTTATGGCACAAATAAAAAGTAGAAAAATGAATAATAAAGATTACGCATTAATATATTTATCAATTGGTTTTTCAGTTATTCCAACACAGGGTAAAAAACCGCTCGTAGCATGGCAACAATATTCCAAAGAAAAGCCAACAAAGCTAGAAATAGAAGAATGGTGGACAAAATGGCCAGATGCTGATGTTGCTTGCCCTACAGGTATAGTATCAAATTTAGTAGTTGTTGATGTAGACGGCGGTGACGTGCCCTCATTGCCTACTACAGTGACCTCTGAGACGAGTCCTGGTCATTATCAGTACTTCTTTAAACACCCTGGATTCCCTATACAAAATTCAGCAAAAGTTGTTGCTAATAATATTGATATCCGAGGAGATGGCGGATTTGTTGTTTTGCCTCCATCAAGACATTTTAATAAAGAAACAGGAGAACAGGATTTTACATATAAATGGAATAATTCACCGGAAAAAACAGAGCTTGCTGATTTACCTATATGGGTATTGGGGAAAATAAAGGAGAAAAAGAATGCCGGTGTGATAGTACAGGGTTCATCTCAGGGTTCGCGGAATAATGATGCAGCATCGTTAATTGGCTCACTCTTAGTCCGATATCCTCAAAACGATTGGGAATCTTTTTGCTGGCCACTGGTTGAGGCATGGAATGATAAAAATATCCCTCCTCTTTCAGTTAATGAAGTAAGAAGCGTTTTTGAATCAATAGCGTCTCGCGAAGCTTCTCAGTACCCTAGACAGAATACTACCCCCTTTACAGTTGGCACTGACTTGTCTAGGGTCAATATTGGAGAAACGCCAGATTCAGGAATTAGTTCTACTTCTTATACGCCACTGTTGTTATCGCAATTATCACACGATGAAAATCCAGTTGAGTGGATATGGGAGGGATACTTAGCGAAAAAGCACTTAACCATACTTTCAGCATTATGGAAAGCAGGGAAAACAACGCTCATTACCAATTTATTAAAAATAATGCAGGAAGAAGGAAGCTTAGCAGGACAAAATACTCATAAGGCAAATGTGCTTATCCTTTCAGAAGAGTCAAGCACTATATGGGCGCGGAGGCGAGATGAACACAATATTACTTTCCCTGTTTGGATATTATCAAGACCAATCAGGCAAAAACTGGGATATAAGGAATGGGTTATTCTTCTCGAGCAGATGGCAAATTTTTGCGAAGAGAATAAGATTGATGCTTTTATTATTGATACCCTCTCTGCTTTTTGGTCAGTAGATAATGAAAACGATGCTGCACGTGTATCGGCAGCCCTGCTTCCGCTAAATTATTTGCTGGATAAAAATATTGCTGTACTTCTTATACATCATTTTCGAAAATCAGGCGGAGACGAGGGAACTGCATCCCGAGGATCAGGAGCACTTGGTGCAGGAGTCGATATAATGGCTGAATTCTCAAGACTTGATGGTACTGACCCACACTGCACGCAACGAGTAATAAAAACGTACTCACGTTTTGAAGAATCACCAAAAGAAGTCGTTATAGACTATGTGGATGATGAATATATAACTATTGGAACAAAAGCCGATGTTAAACGATCTGAAAAGCTCGAAGCGGTCAAAAAGGCATTAGACGATTATTCCGATGGCGTAATAATCTCGGATCTTCATGAGAAATGGAATACTGATGAATATGGTAAAGTACCCTCTCGAAGAACGCTACAAAGGTATTTATCTGATTTAGTCATCCAAGGAGTAGTCATTATTATTGGAACAGTAAAAATAAAAGGTGGGAACACTTCAGTTTATAAACTCTCGATGATAGAAAACCTTGGACAAACTTACTCTGACAAAGTTGGTATACCAAACGGTTTTCGTAGTGAAAACCCTAGTCAAGACACTGAATTACAGGAATTGACCACGGTTGAAGAAGTAAAAACTTCATCACAACAACCAGAGGGGAGCTTATTAAATAAAACAAAAGATACTGAGGCATTAGTTAAAGATGAAAAGGCTCTGAGGCAAGCATTACAGGGAAAAGATAAAAGTTCCCAAGAATACACTGAAGTCTATGAGAAATGGTTTACAGCTCGAGAGAAGGGAGTGAATATGGGAGTGTTTGAGTTCTTTGTTCCATCACCAAATGAATAACTATGGATACTAATACAGAGGTTAAAGAAGCAATAACAAAGCCAACAGAAGAAAAAAAAGTATCTATTGTTAATACAGTCGAAGACATAAAAAAGCTCCTCAGCCAATTAGGAACAGATAATGATCCTGAAATGGTTTTGAACAGCCTTAAAAAGGAATTCGATAATCATGAGCTAGATGATAATGTAAATGTATCTCCTGGCTCAAATCTATATAAAACATTTACGCTTTTTGAGTTTGATAAAGGGGTTCTTATGTCAGCTGTAATTCCTGAAAGATACAGAACATTTTGCATTGACTTTAATCGAAATCTACAAAATGAATTCCAGTGTGAAACACCTAGTGAAAAAGCAACCGCAGAGGTAGTAGCAGTAAACTTTATCAGGACGTTAGAAATACAATATAGAATTAATGTGCGCTTAGAACATGGAGAGTTTGGTGATCTTGGAATAAAATATCTAGCTGTATTAAGTAAAGAATTGGATAGAGCAAATCGCCATTATCTACATTCATTGCAAACACTAAAAATGAGTAAACAACCAATGCTTGAGGTAAATATAAAAACCCAAACAGCAGTCATAGGACAAAACCAAGTAGTCCAGTCTAATAACAAATGATAAAGCCATACGATTTAGGAAAAAATAACTTAGTTGAAAATTGTCAAAAAATACAAATTGATGATATTGTTCGTCGTGTAAATAAAGAAACTAAGCATCAAATATTACAATCTCAGATTGAAAGTATGGGTCTTAAATTGAACTTACTTACTTCGAGCACACGTTTTAACGGAATACGCTATTGGTTTTCGTGCCCGATTTGTAACAGGAGAATTGGAACGATTTATAGAGATCCAGTTAATCTTACCGTTGGGTGTAGAAATTGTTTAAACCTACAATACAAGAAGCAGCGCTTTAAAGGAATGATAGAAGGAGAATAATCCAATTGACTTTTTAACTTATGAAGACAATAATGAAAAAGTACTCAGACCTCTTACGGTTTTTTAATGGCCGTCTTGGACAGAACCGTAAGGAACTGAGTACAACCAGGACGGCCTTTTGAATATGAATGATAATAAAACTATTGAATACTTTATTTACGCAAGAAAAAGCAGTGAATCTGAAGACAGACAAGTTCTTTCTATTGACTCACAAAAGAACGAGCTGCAGGAAATTGTAAAACGAAATGGGCTAATAATTACTGACGCTAAACAAGAATCCCATTCTGCAAAAGCACCAGGTAGACCTGTTTTTAATGAGTTACTTGATGAAATAGAAAAAGGTAAAGCGCAAGGAATAGTCGTATGGAATGCAGATAGGCTTTCTCGTAATTCTGTTGACACCGGAAGACTTATCTATATGTTTGATACGGGTAAGTTGCAAGAGATTGTTACCCCGTCACAGGTATTTCGAAATACACCAAACGATAAGTTCTTATTATCGCTTCTCTGCTCAACTGCAAAGTTAGACAACGACAATAAAGGGATAAACGTTAAACGTGGACTTAAAGCAAAAGCAGAGCTAGGTATTTATCCAGCAGAAGCGCCAACAGGCTACATAAATAACAAGTACGCTGAAAGAGGCAATAAAACAGTTGAAGTCGATACAGACCGTTTTGACTTGGTACAAAAGATGTTTGAAATGGTTCTGTCACAAAAATATACTGTTCTTCAAGTCTTACATATTGCAACCAGTGAGTGGAAATTTAAGACAAAAAGAGGGAAAAAACTAGCAAGAAGTACCTGGTATCGGATGCTTACAAATCCTGTATATGCTGAGACGTTTGAATATCCGTTGGATAGTGGCAACTGGCATAAAGCCGTCCATAAGCCAATGGTTACAGACGAACAATTTGATTTCCTGCAAATTATTCTTGGAAGGAAAGGTAAACCAAAACCTAAGACGCATGTATTCGCATTTACTGGGCTCATGCGTTGCGGTGAGTGTCGAGCAATGATTACCTGCGAAGAGAAAATTAAAAGACAGAAAAACGGTAATGTCCACCGATATACTTATTATCACTGCACGAAACGTATCAATCCTAATTGCACACAAGGCTCAATCGAAGAAGCAGACCTTAAGACAGAAATTTTAGAAAAAGTACTACGTATCAAAATACCACCGGAACTTCACGACTGGGGATTAAAACAAGTGAAAAGAGTAAATAAAAATGAAGCGGAATTCACCAATAATATTCTTTCCAGTCAACAGAAGGCTTACAAGGCATGTCTTGCTCAGATAAGCGAGCTTATTGATATGCGGGCATCAAAGGAAATCACTCGTGAAGAGCTTGTTGAAAAGAAGCCAAAGCTTGAAAAAGAGAGGGATAGATTGAAGGAACTTCTCGATGGAATTGATGATAGAGCTACTAAGTGGCACAAGCAAGCAGATGACTTATTTGACTTTGCCAGAGATGCAGCAGAAGAATTCAATACCGGAGGCTTAGAAAAGAAACGGCACATCCTTTCACGACTTGGTTCGAACCTCATCTTAATGGACAAAAAACTCACGATAGACCTTGAAGAAACGCTTATTCCTATGATAGAGGCAGCAAAAGAGGCAAAGAAGATTCACGATACGTTAGAACCTGTCGAAGGGATTGATAGGACAGTCCAATTAGAGTCTGCGTACTCTCAAAATCCCGTAATGCTGCTGGACCAGGATTCGAACCTAGATAAACGGATTCAGAGTCCGTTGTCCTACCATTAGACGATCCAGCAATATTGCACAATGAAGCTATTTTACTAAATAAACGTACAAAAAGCTAACGATGTTTATAACGAAGAGAACGGCGTATCGCTTCACCCATTTTTATTCTATGCTCATATGTCATTGGCTCTCCAGGCTCACGCTTCGTAACATCGACACTTTCGCCCTTGGGACGTTTTGACAAAGCATAACCTATCTTCTTTCTGTGGACAAAAGTCTGAGGTCCCAAGCTAGTATCCCGGCTAGTTCTTCCTGTTTTGCTGTCCCATGCCGCCATCTTTGCTAGAACATCTGGATGTATTGATTCGTTTCTTTCCATATAATGAACCAAAATTTTACCACAATATTAAAAGATAATCAATTACTATAAGATTATTACTAGTATCTAGAATAATTTGAGGACGTATGGGAGAAAGATGAGGCCGCCAATTATGGCTGCGGCTAGGGCTGTGAGGAGTACCATGCCGGCTGCGACATCTTTGGCGATTTTGGCTTCGGCTCTGTGTTCTTTGGTGATGAGATCTACCATTTTCTCGATTGCTGAATTGACCATTTCAGCTGATATTACCATCATAATCGTGAGACCCAAAATACCCATTTCAAACGGAGTGACCTTCAGAGCCAGACTCGATATGATGACCACACTTCCCACAACAAAATGCGCAAGAAGATTTTGATCATTGCGAAAAACATAATGAATGCCTTCAAACGCGTAGTGAAATGATTTAAAAAACTTTTTAACGCTCATAATGATTTATGCAAAAGTCTTTACAAGACCGTATATACATAATGATAACAAAATACCCAGTAATCCACCAACAACGGTTTCGGGAAGTGTATGTCTTTTGATTTTGAGTCTCGCCCACGCAACTAATGGAATAAGGAAAAGTGAAAGCAGATAATATCCATTATAAACGATAGCCAAAGCAAAAATCAGCGCTGAGATAGTTGCTACATGCATACTTGCCTTGAGCCTGGTATTGATGATACTTGAAAGGATAATACCAATCATAATACCGATTGTAATAATAATGAGAATTCTCGGCCCATCTAAGAGGAAGAGTCCTCCCAAATAAAATGTTATCAAAACCATACTCATCCCAAACAGTAATGGACGCTGTTCTCTTTTTGAGACGTCCATATTGGTAAAGACTCCTCGACTCACCATATATTTAATAAAGAGTGTCATTGCGAGTAAAAAGAAAAACGTGTATGCAGTCCACGTCAGTGCGTAGGTGAGATCATCATCAACTTTGTACAATAAAAAAAGCGGAACGAAGATAAGTAAGATGATTGGATTGAAAATAAAAGAAATGAACCGTGCTAATGAGCTTTTCATGATTGCAGGGAGTCCTTAAGCTTACGGAGCACAGTCTCTTTTCCGAGAATCTCTAGAGATTCCGGTAAAGGTAAGCCGCGCTCTTGGCCTGTTACTATTGTATACATAAAAGGCATTCTGATGCTATGTTCTTTCAAAACAGTCCGTAGTACATCCATAATCGCATCTTTATCCCAATTTGTCAGTGAACCAAACCCATCTTGCAATGCAAGACCAACTTTTTTCTCCAAATCATCATTGATATGAAATTTGGCCTGTGGCAAAAAGTGTGTTATGAGTGGATAAAATTCTTTCAAAGTAGTAATACGCGACTGAGCGAGTGACATGATAGACGCAAAAGTCTTTTCGTCAATTTGCTCAAGGTTGTTACGAGTCTCAGCATCTGTGGCATAATACTTTTTTAACACAATTATTAATGCATTTGTATCCATCGCTCGGATATATTCTCCATTGAGCCAGGTTAGTTTCGTGAGATCAAAGATCGGACCAACTTGACGCATGTCTTTCAAATCAAACACGGATATAAATTCTTTGAGAGAAAATATCTCTTTCTCCTCCGGATGCGTCCAACCCATAAG
>JACDET010000072.1 GCA_013816255.1 Candidatus Levyibacteriota bacterium
AATACGCAATTGAGATGGCGACAAACTAGAAGAAAAACGGGAAAAGTGAGCGGAAACGCGTCACCTAACGCGCTAGTTAATCTTGTAGAATCCGGTGTAATTACTCAGGAGTGGACTGAGGATTATTTGAAATCGTCCCAGGTTAAAAAAGATGAGACAACGAGTACGGATGGAGATGGCAGTAAGAAGGTTGAGACAGCTGGATAAGAATTACCCGAATGAGCCAATGTTGATTTAAACGGTGAACGAGTAAATGAATGAAATTGAGTGAATATTTTAATCCAATCTCCTATTGATTATTGAAGAATTTCCATGATTATTAGAGAGGTCAAAGGTTCTTCAGGTAAAGCCCAGATAATAATTCCTCAAGACCCTGACGATCTTTTCACGCTTAGAAGAATAATTGACATTGAAGATACGTTAATTGCCGATACCACTCGTGTTATTAAGCAAGTCAAGGAATATTCAAGACCCGACAAAGGAGAACGCATCAGAGTTAGAATTTTGATAAAAGTTCAGACTGTTAGTTTTGATGGTTCCGTTGGCAGATTAAGAGTCGGAGGCGTCATAATTAACACAGATAATGATCTAGTGCCCAAAGGACAGCATCATTCTGTAGCTATATCAGTCGGAGACATGGTAACGCTCGATAAGAACAGACTCTGGAAGGATTCGGAACTCGAGATAATCAATAAGTCAATCGAAAATTCAACATTCATTCTAGTTGCGATTGACACACAAGAGGCAGCTGTAGCATCAGTAACAGGAACTCATCTGAAGATTTTGCCAAATATATATTCTGGTCAGAGTGGCAAGAGATATAGTGGCTCAAAAAAGCTCAATCCAAACATCGAAACATTCTTTGGAGAAGTTGTGGCCGCCGTCCAAACCATTTTGACAAGCAATATAACAAATCAGAATGTGATCATGTTTGGACCAGGAGAAACGAAACGGAGATTTCATAATTTTTTCGTTACTCAGATGGAGAATAGTGGTAGCAACAAAGTAAGAACTAAAATTATAGAGGGGATCGATGTTGCAGGGGAGGATGGCATTCATGTCTCACTTCGATCCGATTCTTTAAGGGAAGTAATGAAGGATACCAAGCTTGGTACAGTCTCCACTGTCCTCGATCAAGTATTTTATCTTGTGAGTAAAGGGGAACCAAAATTTGCGATAGGGATGAAGGAGGTAAATCAAGCAAGCAAGCTGAAAGCAATACAATATCTTTTGTACTCGGACACAGTTTTTCAGAATTCCACCGAGGAGGAGATTGTACTTCTACTGAACACGACAGAGGCTTTGGGAGCGAAAGCTTATGGAATGGACTCCTCCACTGATATTGGCCTCAGGATATCTTCTCTGGGGGGAATTGTTGCCCTGTTAAGATTTGCTATAAGGTAAAGAAAGGGAAAACCTACGATAACTTACAAGAATATATTGGAAGTTTATGGTGAAGACAATGTGGCGTCGACCAACCAACTCAAGTAATCGCTGGACGCAGATTTCATTTCAAGTTCAACTATTTCAGGAACCTCATACGGATGCACCTTCCTGATCTCTTCCTTGAGTTGTCTTAATTTAATAGTCGTAGTTTTGAAGAAGCAAAGAAATTCTTGTTCGTCATCTATTTTTCCCTTCCAACTGTACATCGAACTTACCTTCATAATGTTCACACAAGCGCATAATTTTCTTTCTAACAATCCCTGTGCGACTTTTTTTGCAAGGTCCTCAGATGGAAAGGTCGAAAGTACTATGACGCCGCTTACAAGTCCGCTATTTTCATTGTGTTCTTGTGAATCCGTTTTGCTCCCCCATCCTGATATCGGCCTCACCATTAAATTATTTACTGCCCAATTAATCATGCCTTAGGCCCTTTAATTCTCGCTTTCAGCTGCCTTCATTAAACTATTTTGAGACTCACTTATCAGCGGTCATTTTTCTTGCCCAATTTTTCTAAACTTGCTGAGAGTATCAATATGCTTACCTAGATCTTGTATTTGGAACCGTCTCATGTGTGATTGCTATCGAAAATTGTCATGTAGATAATTTTAGGGGACTATCCAGAAGAAAAAGGAGTATGAAAAACTGTTCGTATTGCAGAAACTTTTCGTAAAGCTCCGATCATTGCATCCCAATGAGGGAATCTATTGCGAATGTTCCCCAATTGAAGACCTAGAGTTGTTGAATGATCCGCTGCCGAATGATCCAAGTGGCACATCCGGAAAGTTATCAGTCACTCTCTGTTCTGCAATAGCACTTGCTTCTGAAAGAATATTGTCAACGTCTTCACCGGCTCCTGGATTTAATGCAAACCCTACTTCACCCGCTGTATTTGCATTCATCATTATATCACCAAATATGTCGTTTATTTCCCCTAATTCTGTATCAACATTTGGCATCACACCACTCAACCCTGTTTTTACTGTAGATAAGGTACCTACCGCAGGTTTCAATGCTGCCATAGCATCACCCAAGTTTATGGTTGATTCAAGCCTCATATGGACCTGCTCAAGGGACAATTTGAGTTGCGAAACGGTTTTGATTGTTCTTCTAACTTGAGATAATTCGTTTGAAAGCATCTTACTGTGGGGACCCT
>JACDET010000073.1 GCA_013816255.1 Candidatus Levyibacteriota bacterium
GAAAAATTCCCTCTCTGACTTCAGAACAGTATTGTGTAATGGCCTGGCCAATCAATTTCGATAGGTCTAAATATCTCTTGATAAACTTGGGGTTGAATTCATTGTAGAGCCCGAGCAAATCATGCAGCACTAAAACCTGTCCATCGATCATTGGTCCTGAACCTATACCTATTATTGGAATGTGACTTCGACTTGTAATGATTTCAGCTACCTCACTTGTTACTTTTTCGAGAACTATTGCAAATGCTCCAGCTTCTTCCAAAGCTTTGGATTCTTCTATAAGTTTGACTGCTTCCTCTACCGTTGCTCCATGTGAATCAAATCCGCGAGTTAATGGGGTTGTCTGAGGTCTCAAACCTATGTGACCCATTACAGGAATCCCCATTTCTGTCAATCTTTTAACTATTGATACAACCTCAACACCTCCTTCGAGTTTTACAGCATCACAGCCAGTACGCATAAACCTGACTGCATTTATAACAGCATTGTCCATTCCAGTTTGATAAGATCCAAAAGGCATATCTCCAACAATAAGAGCTCTTTTTGTTCCATTAATTACTGCCCTGCAGAAAACCAACATCTCTTCCATAGTTATCTTTCTTGTGTTTTTGTAGCCTAGCATGACAGTGGCAGCACTGTCTCCAACCAAAATGATGTCAATGTCTGCAGAGTCACAAATCCTTGACATACAATAGTCGTAGGCTGTAATCATCGCTATCCGACGCCCTTCATTTTTTTTCCTTAATATATCGTTAACCGTAAGTTTCGTCAAAATATGTGCTTGATTACTGATGCCTATCTTGTCATTTGACGACATTTTACAATCCATGCCTAATTAATTTGGTTGATTGTACTAAATTCCACTTATTATCAAATCCCGACACGAGTGTCGACAATTCTGATATTTCTTTCTTTGCAAACTTTGTTGCAAAATAGATCATATTTGGAATGGCCCGGATTATATTATCTACTATGGTAACATGCGATGATTGCGCAGTTCTGGATAGCGGATTTAAATCAACAGAAATCACAGTCTTGCCAAGAGAAGTAAGCACTTCCGTTCTGTCTCCATCTTCGATTGCAAGCAATACAGTATCGGCATTCAAAATTCCACTTTTATCCACGAATCTCCGACCACTTGAGAGTTCTTTCATAGCAAATTTCGATTTTGAGTTTACTCCCAAAACTTCGTTTGCTCCATCATTGATCAACGTTTTGGCAATGACCTCAGATCTCTTCTGGTTCTGGTGAAATAAGTTAACCTCTATAGATGCGTTAGTAAGTTTGCTCAATTTTACAATCTCTTTGCTACAGAGCGCAGCTGCGTTTCCGTTTACTGATATGACAGGAGTCTTGGAGATCAATAACAAACAAGAAGCAACTTTTTCCGCACACAGTGCGTTCTGACTTGTGTGTTCTCCTAAAAGATAATCAAACGCTTCACCTCTTCCATGAGCAATAAGTCCGTGAGTAACTACCAATCCCCTTTTTAACCCGTCAACCAGCTTTTCTCTTGTCCTGAGAGACAAGTATCTTGGATGTTTTGAAGGTATTCTGTTTGTCAATTCATTTATTTTTTAACAGTTTGGCGCCAAAATTATCCACGTTCGAAACAATACAGTGTCCAGATTGATCTTTGAGTATTTGCAATACGTTTTCGATTTCGTTATCTGAAACAACTGTGAATATAGTTTCGCCAAACAATGCCACGCTGCAATCATAACCTTTACTTTTCAATAATTCGGCTAGACCTTCGCATTTTGCATTAATAGCTCCCATATTAACTGCAAACTTGTGGGATAATCGAAGAAAATCATCAACTGATCTGGATATCGAAAGTCGTTTTAAAAAATCTAAAGCTTTTATTGTAAAGACATCGTTTTGAGTCTTTAAGCAATTGGCAGTATACATCGGCGCCAAACATGATGCAATAACCGATTTATTTTCTAAAGGAATTTTTTCAGCCGTTCCTATTCCGGGCGCACCAGCTCGAGTTCGTAATTCAAGCCCACCTGTAAATTCAGATATCACCGTACCTAGGCCTGTATTGCAGTATATTTCAGAACAATGAGCAATCTGAGCTGCTTGATCTAGAGAAAGCTCTGTACAGAGAGCATCGTTAAGTGCATATGAAAGGCTTAGGGCGCCGGCACCACTCGTGCCAAGACCATATCCTATTGGAATGCGAGTTTCATGACTTACTGAAATATGCAATGACTTATTTGCAAGTTTTATGTATTCATCTAACACTTTGTTCGAAACCACTGCATCGCTGACCAATTTTCCATTAATTGAAATTCCGTAGGTGGTCCTGTCAACATTATCATAAATTTTGACGGTGGTTGTGACACCTTGACTCAGAGATATACCCGCACCAATTGAGCCTGTGTTAAGAAGGGATTGAGGATCTAACATTTTATGGTAAAACCCCGTAATGTGAGAAGGGCTGGAAGCTTGTGATATTGCGACCGGACGATTTAGTTCGACGAACATCGATAAATATATAATTTTATTTAATATAAGAATAACGTT
>JACDET010000074.1:0-1082 GCA_013816255.1 Candidatus Levyibacteriota bacterium
ACTAATACCTATACCATTCAAAGTGGAGACAGAATTATGATTGAATATACTGGGCCCGCTGCAATTAATATAGAAATACGGAATGTTGACAAGATTGACGGTTCAAATACGAGGCGCGTAAGATATGACGGTTCCAGCTATATCGGTGGCAATACCGAGGACGTCACTGGAACCATGGCTACCCCCTTAAGAAACAGACATTTGGTAGGCGATTGATGCTTCCAAATACTTTCCAACTGTTTTTAGTGCCCTGCGAAATTGTTGTACTTCTGATGCCTTCTTCAAACTTATTAGAATCTGATGCGTCGGGTAGCATTCCGTACTCTGTTGAATATTGGTAGGGAATATTTTCCAATTGTTCAATCGTACGTATTTTCAAGTCTATCCCGCACGAGAAGATGCTCATAAAAGTAGCAATACTCTTTATCATCTTTCCTGATCCTATAGAGAGAAACGATCTTATGAGAAATTTTCTGACCCTCAGGATTATTTTTGGTTTTTGCTGCGTAAGTAAAAATTCGTTTTTCATTAAGAAATTCCGAAGTTTGCTGAAAAGGGTAGAATTGGTCACTAGCGCCTGAGTTCACATATGCAGTTTTGATTGCCGGATTTGGATTATGGATTATGTTCAGGTCTATCTGTAGAGGTAGTTTATCTTTTGGATGCTTAGATTCTTTACTAAATTGTTGTTTTTGCTGTTGTATAGTCTTTGATTTAGTTTTGGTCATTATTAGAGCACTCCCGCATCATTGTTGTAAGATTTTACCCTTTTCATAATTGCTTCTTTGCTAAATTGTTTATAGTTATCTGTTTGTTTAATACGCTCTTTTTCCTCTTCTGTTACTGTATGTTCTTTTTTAATTTCCTCTATGCTCAGGCCGGTATTATCCCAGCTAGCAACAGTCTTCTCTCTTTCAGCATCATTCTTATAATGATATATCCCGGCATTATTCAATATTTTATCTATTTTGTCTTTTCTCTCTTCGGATGGCCTAGATCATGGTTGGTGTGACAAGAGCGTGGATGGACTCTGTGTTATGGAATTATGGATTGAAAAAGCAAGTACAGACTACTGGTACGAC
>JACDET010000074.1:1092-2520 GCA_013816255.1 Candidatus Levyibacteriota bacterium
GATAAAACCTCTTAATTTTTTACATTTTAGGTTAAAAAACCTTAAAGCCTTTGTTGTCTACCGACACTAACACGCTGTATGTCGTCATGGCTGTTGTGGGACTCATTGTTTCCGCCAGAAATAATTCCCACAACGGTTTGTTTTAGTTCTCCCTTGAATTCTAGTCCTTTTTAGTATACCATACTATTGTTCAGGTCTGTAGTGCAATATGCCGCCGCACTCAATGATTTTTTTAATTAATGATGGGAACGGCTTCATTGCAAACGATTCGCCAGTAGTGACGTCAAGAATTGCATTTTTGTCTACATCAATTTCTAATGTGTTTTTGTCCGAGATCTTCTCGACTGCAGATCTCTCAATCTCGACAGGCAAGAGGTATCCTCCATCAACAGCATTTCGATAGAAAATACGTGCAAAAGACGGTGCAAGAACAGCCGTAATACCTGCAGACGAGAGTGCAATAGGGGCATGTTCCCTGCTGGAGCCGCACCCAAAGTTTGCTCCTGTCAACAAAAAATCACCTTGAGACACTTTCTTGGGGAACCCAGGATCGAGTCCTTCCATTGCATGCGTGGCTAGTTCGACGTGATCATGAATTTTCAAGTAAGGACCAGGAAGAATTACATCCGTATCTATATTATCTTTACCATATTTGTGAACAGTGCCTTGCAACTTGTCCATTACTAGATATCCCTCGGATCAGTAATCATACCAGTAAGGGCCGATGCTGCCACGACAAGCGGAGATGCCAGATAGGTTTTTGACTCCACGTCTCCCATTCTGCCAGGAAAGTTCCTGTTCGTGGTACTTATGCATACCTCGTTTTTGGCCAAAACGCCCATATGGGCCCCACAACAAGCACCGCAGGTTGGCGGACCAACGACAGCCCCAGACTCGAGAAAAATACCAATTAGTCCTTCGTTCATCGCATTTAGATATATTGACTGGGCTGCGGGTACGACCTCAGTCCTTACTTTTACTTTCTTTCCTTTCATAATCTTACCAGCAGCCCTCAGATCATGCAGTTTCGCGCCAGTACATGAACCAATATATGCTTTGTCTATCTCCGTCCCTTGTAATTCTCTGGCAGGTGAAATATTTCCAGGAGAGTAAGGTTTTGCTACAGTTGGTTCGAGTCGATCAATTTCGTAAGTGAGCTTCTCTGCATAAGAAGCATCTAGATCGCCTTTCAATGCAGAAAAGGGTTCATGCGTTTTTTCCCTCAAATATGATTCGGTCATAGAGTCGGCATCGATAATGCCGTTCTTGGCCCCAGCCTCAGTAGTCATATTTGTGAGCGTTAGTCGCTCATCCATTATCAGTTGCTTTGTTGTCTCTCCAGAGAATTGCATCGCTCGGTAATTTGCGCCGTCCGTCCCTATATCTCCAATAATTTTCAGAATGATATCTTTAGCCATTACATGTGGT
>JACDET010000022.1 GCA_013816255.1 Candidatus Levyibacteriota bacterium
TTACTTACCAGCCAAGCTTCCAAATCTCCTTCTCATGGGATCAGAAGGTATTGCTGTCGGTATGGCAACCAAGATTCCACCTCACAACTTGGGAGAAGTTATCGATGCAATCATTTACATGATCGCCAAAACCAAAACAGGTCCTGAAGCGGCAGCAGAACTTGCAAATGCTGTACAAAATCTTGCTGATGGAGAACTTGAGCGTAAAACTGATGGAGAAGCACCAGTCATTGTCACTGGCGCTGCAGAAACGACATCGCTTGAAGAGCGCGGACCGGGACTCAGAAGTGATGTAACGATTGATGAACTTCTCGAATATGTTAAAGGACCTGATTTCCCAACAGCCGGATCGATTTATGACATCACTGAAATCAAAAGTGCCTATGTCACAGGACGCGGAAAGATCGTCATCCGTGGTAAGGCAGAGATTGAAGAAATCGGTAACGGCAAATCAGCTATCACGATCACTGAACTTCCGTATCAGGTTAATAAAGCACTGCTTATTGCCAAAATTGCTGATCTTGCCAAAGAGAAGAAGCTTGATGGTATCTCAGATCTTCGTGATGAGTCTGATCGACGAGGACTTCGTATCTATGTAGAACTCAAACGTGATGCGACTCCAAAGAAAGTTTTGAATAATCTCTTTAAACAAACCTCCCTACAAACAACATTCCCAGTTAACATGGTGGCACTTGTCAATGGAACGCCACAAACCTTAAACTTGAAACTTATTCTCGAAGAATACCTCAAGCACCGCTACAACGTCATTACAAGGAGATCAGAATTCGAACTTCGTCAAGCCAAGGCAAGACTGCATATCTTGGAAGGTTTGAAGATCGCTGTCGATCATATCGATGCCGTGATCGCCACCATCCGAGGATCAAAAGACCAGGAAGATGCCAAACAGAACTTGATGGCAAAGTTCAAATTGAGCGAACTCCAATCAACCGCAATTCTTGATATGCAGCTTCGACGCCTAGCAGCACTTGAACGCCAAAAGATTGAAGACGAACTCAAGATGATTCAGGAAACAATTGACTACCTCGAGGACTTACTCGCACACGGACAAAAGATCTTGGATGTGATAAAGACCGAACTTCTCAAACTCCGCGAAAAGTATGCAGATCCTCGCCGTACCAAAGTCTATAAGAGTAAAGTGGGAGAATTCTCAGAAGAGGATTTGATTCCAAATGAACCAACAGTTATCACGTTGACCAACACAGGCTACATCAAACGCCAATCGATGAACACATTCCACACACAACACCGTGGTGGCAAAGGCATCACCGGTATGAATGTCAAAGACGAAGACGGTATCTTCCACATCCGCTCAGCGCAAACCCATGACAATATTATTTTCTTCACCAACAAAGGAAAAGCCTATGCACTCAGAGCATATGAGATCTCTGAAAGTTCACGAACGAGTAAAGGCAGTGCTATTGTAAACTTACTCAACATCGAAGCCGGAGAAAAGGTCGAATCATTCATCGTCCACAATAAAGCCGTCAAACAAGGTTATGTCTTCCTGTCCACTCGCAACGGAACGGTGAAGAAAACGCACGTTAAAGAGTTTGAAAATATCCGTCGCAACGGCATGATCGCAATCAAGCTTGATGCAGGAGACGAATTAGTTTGGAGTCACATTACTGACGGGAAGAGTGAAGTACTTATTATCACCAAAGGCGGCAAAGCAATCAAGTTCTCAGAAGATTCCGTCCGTCCACTTGGTCGCGCCACAACAGGTGTACGAGGAATCAAGATTGATTCCAAGGATCAAGTCATCGGTATGGACGTTATCGCCAAAGGTGATACGCCTGATGTCCTCGCTATTATGGAAAATGGTCTCGGAAAGAAAACTCCAATCGGCCAATTCCCACTACAAGGTCGTGGGGGTCAAGGAGTTAAAGTCGCCAAAGTTACCGAACGAACCGGCACAGTCGCCGTCGCACAGGTCATCCCTGCCAAAAGTGAAGAAGTCATCATCACCAGTAAAAAAGGCCAGATCGTGAAGCTCCCAATCAACCAAATTCCAAAACTTTCAAGAGACACCCAAGGCGTCATCCTCATGCGCTTCTCCCACGCCAAAGACGGAGTAGCAAGTGCAACCTGCATAGAAACCCCAACAGAAATAAAAGAAACCCCAGAAAAACCTGCTAAATAGTTTTCTATAAATTTTCCATTCAACAGTATTATCAAACCCACTTTTGTTTAACGCGGTTAGGGAATATGTATTCTCAAAGAATTTCCTATAAGTATTAGTCTGGTATATATATCATTGAGCTATGGAGATGTTTTAGATTAATGTTATTTAGGGCTGCTCCATCTTCCTTCAAGTTTTGTAACTGTTTTTAGGGGACGCTGTGATTCTTCTTGTAAGGATTTTTTAAATTGTGGGCTTCCAACTGCAAGCATCCTTGGAGAAAAACCATTTAGAACGCCACGATATATTTCATCAACAGTTAATCGGTCAGATAAACCACGGTCAAGATGAGATAATCCTGGTGTAACAAGTATATCTCGCCAGGTGGTCCCAGATGTACTTATTTTATTAGGAAAATAAACACCATGTTCATTTTTATCAAATAAAATAACTGCTGATTCAAAGCCATTACTTCCTTCTTCCCCTAATCCTGTAACAACAGCAGGATTATGCTCATTTCCCCCACAAGCTACAAATGTCATACCAAAAATTATATTAATAGGCTTATCATCCGTGTGGGTATCATGCGTTCTTGTAAATGGAATTAAAAATCGCTCACTCATAGTATCAGAGATTATAACAGAGGTTTAAAGAAAAATAAATACTATAAGATTATTGACTGGGGAGCCTTGCTTGTCGGTTTCTAGAGGGATGCCGTTGAAAGTTTTAGAACTCAATAAATATATGACAAATGCCAATACTTTCTTAATTAAAGTTTTTTTGAGAAGCTTATTAAAAGAGTACTATACATAAGCGCGTCATCTGCAAGCCTTGATGATTTACCGGCTTGTAATCGCTTTTTCATAACTTCTAATACTTTTACAAGCGGGGATGACAACGCTGTTGTATCCAACATTGCATTCCTTTTGAAAACTTCCTGTAAAAATCGCTCAGCCATTTTTGTAGAATGACTATGTGATCCCAAAGCAACTCGTTTTAGGTCAAGTGCCATTGATTCTAAAAGTATTTTATTATTCATACATTTCTTTAAAATACTCTTTCATTAACTGTTCAAACTTTTCTTTGATCGCAAAATCTTGAATTTCAATAGTTGTATTATTTTGGTTCGGGCGGATATTGATAAATGAATTATAATCAATTTCTTTCGTTTCTAAATTAATCCCTCCACCCCATAAATCTTCTTGCGCTGACCCTTGTTCTAAAAGTACTTTTTCAGAATCAGCATGAAGATCACATCCTGCAGAACATATATTTTTTTCAATATCGATTACTGTTTTAATATAAATATCAAATTGTTCTTTAAGAGGTTTCATTTCGTCTTTTGAGAAAGGAATACTCTTCGTGATGATCATAAAGTTATTTTAACAGAATAGGAACCTAAATTCTATTTGCTGGAGAGCATCGATTCAAATACAAGTTAGCATGACCCTTGAGGAATGTCTATCACAACGGTCGTAAACCCAAGGCTCTTGAATTGTGTCGTCATTTGATTGCGGGCATTCTTTGAAGCTTCGTCCAAAATCCCACCTTTACATGCAGCGTCTTTGATAACCGCTTCTGCTTCTTGTCTTGCTTCTGATTCAAGATCACGATCACCTTTGGTTAAGAGACCCTGATCACGGTCATAGACACGCGTCTGTTCACTGTCCAGTCGTGTCACCAGAATCTCAGGGGCGGGGAGCGTGAGACGAAGTGTACTGCCATCGACTTGGATGTTATCACGCTTTACCTTGGAAAGATCAAAGCCCGCGATAACTTGTCCGTGAGCAATGAGAAGAATCCGGTCGCCGATAAGAAATTGACTGAACTTATTACCTGAGGTCCCAACATCAATCACTTTCTCAATCGTAAACTGTGAAGTCTCAATCCGATTGAGAGACTCCATCTGTTTGATAACCGTCTGCGAACTTAAATTCACTGTGTATTTGTTCTGTGATTTAGACGTGTAGGTATAAACAATAACCATGACAACAATCAAAACAAGAGCCAGAGCTGTGAATTTAAAATGTTTCAAAAATAGCATTAGATACATTATACCAAAATACTCCCTAAACCCTAAACCCTAAACCCTAAACCCTAAACCCTTTACACAATTCTTACCTTTAACACATATTGCATTTACAGTAGAGCTTTATTATAGTAATTGTTAGATAAAACAAAATATATGTTAGCAGCACTTATCATCATTCTCGCCGTTCTTTGGTTCTTAGGATACCTAAGAATTGACGGATTAAGTATTCCCGACACGTCACTTTTTGCAATCAACGGTCAGACAATTAGCATTGTCGATTTATTGGTTCTTGCACTTGTAGCTACAGCAGTCAGTATATTACCGTCACCATTTAGAGAAGTCGCAGGAGTTTTATTAATCCTATGGATTCTCGCAGTTCTCGGAGTCCTTGCAATAACTGGCTTAAGTCTTCCAGGAATCATTCTTATTGCAATCATCATAGGCCTAGTCGTAGCCCTCTTCCGTAACCGCACAGTGTAAAACTCTCTTCCTTGTCATTCCCGCGAAAACGGGAATCCAGCTTCTAAAAGATATCGTTTACACTAAATAACTATCATCATTTGTAATTTCCCACCTTCTAGCATTTTGGTAAAATCGATACTGACAGGTATAATAGAGAGTATGAAAATAAACGGACATGAAATTGCAGAACAGATTTATAAAAATTTACGAGATAGAGTAGGGGACTTACAAAAAAATGGAATCACACCACAGCTCGTTGTACTTCTTGTCGGGAATAATCCTGGTTCGATAGCATACGTCAATCAAAAGGAAATCTCAGGTGCCAAAGTTGGAGCAAAGGTAACTATCAAACGTTTTGTAGACACTGTCACGACTGAGGAGCTCGTTGAAGAGATTGAGAGATTAAACGGTGACCAAACAGTTCACGGCATTCTCATACAACGACCTTTACCTTCACAAATCGATGTGAATAAACTTGAACGACTCACAAATCCCCAAAAAGACATAGATGGCTTCCATCCTGATTCTCCATATACATTGCCTTTACCTTTGGCGATTATCAGAATTTTAGAAGAGATATATTATTTTTCGAGCGAACGAAGAGAGTCGAGAAGCCCGGTCAGTTCTCGACTACGCTCGAACAATAAATTTTTAGAGTGGCTAAACTCTCAATCAATCGTTCTTCTCGGCAAAGGAGAAACCGGGGGACAGCCAATCATACATTACCTGCAAAAACTCAGCATAAATCCAATAGTCATCGACAGTAAGACTCCCAATCCTGAATCGATTCTTAAACAAGCCGATATACTCATCTCAGCAGTCGGAAAGAGAGACATCATACAGGCAAAAAATCTCAAAAAGGGTGTCATCCTGCTCGGAGTCGGCATGACACAAGGCGAAGGCCGTAAGCTTCATGGAGATTATCAAGCACAGGATGTCGAAGCAGTTGCATCATACTACACACCAACTCCACACGGCGTTGGCCCAGTCAACGTCGCAATGCTTCTTGATAACCTCATCACTGCAGCTGAAAAGCAAACACAACAGTAGATCTAGTTTTATATTGTTGGCATCACCTGTTTGTGATACTATATTTTTATGCTAAACGTACTTGTAACAGGTGGAGCAGGATTTATTGGTTCACACCTCTGCCGAAGACTACTTGAAGAAGGCCATACAGTTTACTGTATTGATACATTACTCACGAGTTCAGAATCAAACATAAATCCACTCAAAGATAATCCTCATTTTAAATACATTAAACACGATGTGATACAACCACTTGACGAAACAAAGCATAATATCTTTGAAATCGATGCAATTTTCCATCTCGCGTCACCCGCATCCCCAAACCACCATAGCCCTTTGAGTTATCACGCATTACCCATGGAAACAATGATGGTCAATACCGTTGGGACGCACGAGCTTCTCAAACTTGCGCAGAAGCATAAAGCAAAATTTCTCTTTGCCTCTACATCTGAAGCATATGGAGATCCACTAGAGCATCCGCAAAAAGAAACATATCGTGGGAACGTTTCGACCACTGGTCCACGATCTGTTTATGATGAGGCAAAGCGCTTTGGAGAGACGCTGACAGCATATTATGAAAGGGATAAAGACTTGGATACACGCATCGTCAGAATCTTTAATACGTATGGACCCAATATGCAGGAAGTAGACAAGCGAATGATTGTAAATTTTATCGTTCAAGCCCTAGCAAACGAACAAATCACGATTTTTGGTGATGGAAAGCAGACGAGATCGCTTTGTTACGTTGATGATACAGTCGAAGGAATAATGCGGTTGATGTTTTACCCAAAGACAAAAGGTGAAGTTGTGAACATTGGGTCCGCTGGTGAACATACTGTCCTCGAATACGCAGAAATTATTAAGAAATTAACCAATTCCTCAAGTGAAATTATTTTCAGCGAAGATTTACCCCTTGACGATCCACTGAAAAGAAAAGCCGACATAGCAAAAGCCAAAAAGTTATTAGATTGGGAACCCAAAGTAACCCTTAAAGATGGACTTCAAAAAATCATTGAATTCTTTAGACAATCTCATGCATAAAGCACTCTATGGTATAATCTGCTGACTATGGTAAGTATAATCGTTCCCGCATATAATGAAGAAGAGAGTCTCCAGGCATTTTATGACGAAACAATAAAATATCTTCCGCACCTGGATAAAGCTTATGAGATTGTCTTTATTGATGATGGCTCCAATGACAACACGCTACTTGTCATGAAAGCACTTGCCAAAAAAGACAAACACATTAAAGTCTATTCTTTCAAAGGCAACCGCCAAAAAGCAGACGCACTCATGCTTGGGTTTGCTAAAGCACAGGGGGACCTCATCTTTACAATGGATGCTGATTTGCAAGACAAACCTTCAGAGCTTCATAAATTCATCACCTACCAAAAAGAATCAGGAGCTGACGTCGTTGTCGGTTGGCGCAAAGAACGTAAAGATAAATCAAAGATGGTTATCATTTCCAAATTCTTCAACTGGCTCAATCATATGCTTTTCAAACTTCAGCTCCATGACATTGATTGTGGCTTCAAACTTTTCACCAAAGACGCTGCCAAAAGCATCCACATTTACGGAGGCCTCTACAGATTTATCCCACTTCTTTTACAACAGCAAGGCTATTTGGTGCAAGAAGTCGTCGTCGAACATGATACCCGCAAATTCGGTTATTCTAAATATGGTTTCTCAAAAGTATTTAGAAACCTCCCAGATCTGTTCACCATCATCTTTCTTCTAAAGTTTGGCAAACGCCCGTTACATTTTTTCGGCTTTATTGGGGGATTAATGCTGATTGTTGGTGCTGCTATTTTTGCTTATTTGACAATCATTTGGTTCGGGGGACAATCAATCGGGGATAGACCATTATTACAATTCAGTATCCTGCTCATGCTCGGAGGACTCCAAACATTCTTCACAGGATTCATAGCCGACCTCTTCATCAACCTCAACTTCAAATCCAAATCCCAAACCGAAAACGCCTCCCATTTCCCTCTAAAGTATTCATCCGATAAGTAATAACAAGAAACCTTACTCGTCAAGCTAACAAGAACCAGGTTCGTACTAGGTAGAAGAACAGGGATATTGGTTATCTTCTCTCATTATTGTTGGCAAACACCTCAGCAATCATACATCTAACTCCACCACCACCAACTTCTTCAATCGTTGGAATAGCAATTGAAACTATCTCTCCATGCTTAGCTAACCGGTCCAATTGTTCTTTGGTAAATGCATCCCGTGCACCTTCTGACATAACTATCTTTTTTTCACCTGATGTTGATTGCACTTCAAGGATATTTCCGCAGAAATTATAGACTTGATCCAAAGAGATTTCAATATATTCTTTCCCCAGTTCCTCAATAAGATCTTTTACTTGCCGACGCACTTGGTCATCTTCAATCACTTCAAGACACACAACAGCAAATGATGTCCCGATACTCATAAGTAAATTCGTATGATACACTTCTTGCCGGTGATATTTAGGCGTAATAATATACACTCCTTCATATCCCATAAGCGTACACCACTTCTTAAATTCCACCTCATTAGTCCGTGATGATGCCATAGCAAAAGCAACTTTATTGACCCGGTCCAAAACCATGCTCCCCGTTGCCTCAAGCACCAAACCGTTCTCTTCATCGCTGGTTAAATCAATGACTTCAGAGACTGGAATATTTGCATGCGTAAGTAGTGTAACCAAAGCATCTTTCTGTCGCTCCAAACGTCTATTGGCAGTCAACATTGGATAAACCACTACCTGTCCCTCACTATGATGGGAGAACCAGTTATTGGGGAAAACCGCATCAGGTGTCACGACATCCTTCCGATTCGGCAAGATCAGAACCCGTACATCATGCTTTTTCAGAACTGCTACCACATTCTTAAATTCCTTAACAGCACTATCCCGGATCTCTTGTGTATTTTTATGCAGAGATTGCGGCGTATGCATAAAAGGATTTGTCTGGGCCGTCTCAGGATTAAATCCAAAATGATCGGGAGACACCAAGACGACAGTATTTGTTGATTGTCTATTCATATGCTGATTTTATCACAATCGTCATTTCATCCTTTTGCCCTGTTGACAAGCATATCGTTTTTTCTATAAAATGATGAGAATAAAGGAAAAATAAATCTCTTTACACAACAATAAGTATCATTTTTCTTTGAAAATAACACTAATGGATAAAAACAATACATACCACAAAGTAGCATCATATGAAGGCAAAAAAGGCGAAGTGAAGAAGGTGGTATTACTTTATTCCGGCGGTTTAGACACCTCAGTACTCCTTAAATGGATTCAAGAAGAATACAGAGCAGAAGTGATAGCACTCACCATTGACATCGGACAAGTCGTTGACGATCTTGAAGCAATCAAGCAAAAAGCTATCAAACTCGGCGCAATCAAAACATACGTTATCGATGCCAAAGATGAATTCGCCAATGAATATATCTCTAAAGGCATTAAAGCAAACGCAAATTATCAACACCGCTACCGATTGGCAACAGCTATAGGACGACCGCTTCTTGCCAAATGGGCAGTCAAAATAGCAGCTGCCGAAGGCGCTGACGCGATTGCTCACGGTTGCACAGGTCGTGGCAATGATCAAATCCGCATCGAAGGTTCAGCACTTGCCCTCAACCCTGACATCAAAATCATCGCCCCAATCCGTGAGTGGAGTATGGGAAGACTTGAAGAAATCGAGTACGCCAAAGAACATGGGATACCTGTGCCACATACAGTTGATAAACCATATTCGTATGATGAGAACATGTGGGGGTCATCTGCCGAAGGTGGCGAGATCGAGGATCCAGCAAAGATTCCTCCTTTGGAAAAGATCCTGATTATGAATAACCTTCCCGAGAAAGCGCCAAACACCCCAGAAATGGTAACACTCGAATTTGTCAAAGGAATTCCTGTCGCCCTCAATGGCAAACAGATGAAATTATCAGCACTCATCATGGATTTAAATAAAATAGGAGCAAACCATGGCGTGGGGACCAACATCCACATCGAAGACCGGGTCATCGGTATGAAAATCCGGGACGTTTTCGAGGCACCAGCGGCGGAGATTATTATTACCGCCCATGAGAAGCTCGAACATTATGTCTGTACCCGGACCGAGAACGAATTCAAAGCGACAGTTGACGCAAAATGGGCATATCTTTGTTACGGAGCGCTTTGGTATGAACCATTGATGAATGACCTTAACGCGTTCATAGATACCGTCAATCAAAAAGTCACAGGCAAAGTAACCGTCCAACTTTTTAAAGGTGTCGCGCAGGTCATGGCTCTTGAAACGCCAAACACAATTTTTGATGAAAAACTCGCGACTTTCATGGTGTCCCAAGGTCTCAATCAAAACGCTTCTGCAGGCTTTATCGAATTCTATACACTTCCTATGAAACTCGCGCAACGATCAGAGAAAACAGTTCTCATTTCAGTCGGTAAACGGTCCAACAAAGTAAAACTTCTCCCAACCGTCAAAAAACTCCATGACATGGGATACAAAATCTACGCGACCTACAAAACTCATAAATTCCTCAAAACCAATGACATCGAAGCAATCGCAGTCCACAAGATTTCAGAACCACACTTAAAACCAAACCTGGGAGATTTGATGAATGTGGAGCGGTTTGATTTGATCATCAACGTCCCTATGGAGCGGGAAAAGACACAAACCGATGGGAAGATAATCCGCCAGAAAGCAATTGAACACAACACCCACCTCATAACCAGCGTCCCCGTTGCCCAGGAATTTGTAAACAAACTTCAGGCAGCAAGAGTATAATTGTCATTGCGAGGAGTGGCAACCCAGCCAATATTGTCATCCTGAACTTGTTTCAGGATCCCCATTAATTGGAGATTCCGAAACAAGTTCGGAATGACATTAGGTACCAATTCTTAACTATGAAACACAAACTCATCAAAAAAGTCCTGATGTGCGAACCTACGTACTTCGATACTCTCGATTACGCGATTAATCCCTGGATGAAACCCGGAACTATTGATGGTGCAGAAGCAATGGTGGAATGGAAAAATCTTATCAAAGCATACCAGAGCCAGGATATAAAAGTGGAAGTGATCAAACAGCAAAAGGGTGTGCCTGATATGGTCTTTGCGACAGACCAGGGAATTGCTTTAGGCAAAACAGTCATCCTCAGCCGGTTCTGGTGTGACGAACGCAAAGGTGAAACCAAATACTACAGGCAGTGGTTCGAAGAACGTGGATACACTATTAAAAATCTTCCAGAGAATACATATTTTGAAGGCAATGGCGATAGCTATTTCTGGCACGACAAATTACTGATCGGCGTAGGATATAGAGCTGACCAACGAACCTGCCAAGCAATCAGCAAAATCTTTAACATCGAAGTCGTGCCATTACAGATCATTGATCCTGCGTTTTATCATCTCGATGTCGGCTTCCTACCACTCAACGAAACCACAGCATTTTATTATCCACCAGCATTTTCAAAAAAGAGTAGGGAAGTGCTCAAAAAATTAGTCCCCAACCTTTTGGAGTTCACAGATGACGAAGCCAATGGCTTTGCCGCCAACAGCGTCGTCACAGATCACCATGTAGTCCATCAAAGCGGCAATCCGACATTTAAACACAAACTCCAAAACTTAGGCTACACATCAATCGAAGTAGAAATGGGAGAATTCATGAAATCAGGAGGCGGCACGCATTGTCTGACCAATGTATTAGAGGAAGGTTGGGAAAATTAAATAGTCTGAATATATCATCAATTATCTCTTTGTCTCTGCGTAAGTTGTTTTATTAATTGATCATTCATTGTATTATTTTACACTACCAGGATTTCTAATAAGAAATAAACTACTAATAATGAGTGCAATTCCAATCCACTGGATGAATTGAATTATCTCTCCCAAAAACAATCCTAAAAATAACGTTACCATGATAGATACTCCAAGGAGAATAATCGCCTTATGTGCATCTAAGATAGCAAGAGAACGATAGAAGAATAAATAAGCTAAACCCGACACAAATATTCCTAAATAGAGAAGCAATAACCAGTCTGTCATCTGAAGTTGTTGGAGAGAAATAAACGGATCATGAATAAATAGTATTGTTATAGCCAAAGCAAAAATTGAACCAATTGATAAACGGACAAAACTTAAAGCAAGTGGGTCTGTTTTTTTCGTCAAAATATATTTGGCATAGACACTAGAAATTCCCCAAAGTATTGCAGCTCCTAAAGCACAGAGAACTCCGAAATAAAAGGTATTATCGAGCGTTATAATCTGGCCCGGTTTATAAGATATAAACCATACGCCAATAAGAGAAATAATTGCCGCAAGATAGGCATGCTTCGTAACTTTCTCTTTAAGCAGCACATGAGCAAAAATAACTCCCAAGGGAATTTCCACCCGTGCCACCATACTGGCAACAATTACTCCAGCATTTCGGATCGCTTCAACAAGCAAAAGATCAGGAAGACAGGCTGCAAAGATACCAAGTAATACGAGATGTCCTATTGGTAAATTCTTAAAAGAAGTTTTGCTTTTTACTATTAGTGTTGCAAGTGTTAGTGCGCCAATCCCATGGCGTAAAGAAACGAGCAAGCTGCTGGGTAATGCTGTATCAATAAGTTTTATGGTAAATCCCGCAGTACCCCAAAGGATTTGCGATACAATACCATTAACCCATCCTTGCTTCATAACTGTTTTCTTATATTATACCTAATGTTTTTCTTCCGTTCGTAGTAGCAATCTTTACAAGTTCATCAATCTCTAAAAACCTGTTTCCTGTAGCAAGGAGTAATAATTCTTGCCACATATCTCCATCACAGAATGGCACCATGTAATCACAGATATTATCAGTTCCTAAAGCGACGGTAATCCCTGCTGGGACTAATTCATCAACGGGAGTTATTGAATTATGCATTGGCTGCAAAGTTTCTGACCTTTTCGTATCAATCCAAGCAATTGGACAACAAATCATCATCAAATCTGCTTTCCTCATTTTTTTATATACCATATCCCGATATTCTTTTGGATGAGAACCAAGCGATATACCATGGATAGCGACAACTTTCCCTTGCATACCATATTCTATGGTTTTATCAGCTAATTGTTCTGTTTCTTTATCTGTAACAGTACTGAATTGATCCACATGCACATGCACCATCTTGTTATACTTTTTTGCAGTTTCTAAAAGGAGATTAATATGCTCTTCACCTTTCCCATGGTCAAGTTCATCGCGCTTTGGAAGTCCTCCAATGATATCAACCTGCTCCGCACCAATGTCAAACCATTTACGAGCATCTTTATCTATTACACCTTTCAGTACTTGATTAATCGTCTTTATTGTAATCTGATCTTTGTAATGCTCACGCGCTTTAAGAACACCTTTGAGAGCTCTATCTTCGCATATAGGATCAACATCGACAAACGTTCCTAAAGCGGTTACTCCTTGCTCAATGAGTACTTCACATGCCATAGAAGCTCGCCTATAATATTCATCAACCGAAGCATCTTTGACGACATCAACTAAATCCCATTTTTCGACAAGAGAATGTTTTTTATAGATGTCCAAAGTATCAGGATTAACGGTAAACGCTCGGTCAGCATGTGCATGTGCATTGACCCAACCGCCATTTTTCTTAATAGAATCAATAATGAGTTTCTTAAAATTCCACTGATGGTACGAAGGATCAGTATTTGCAATTTTCTCTTTTTCTTTAAGAATCTGATCTTTTAAATTAATTGAGGGATCTTTCTTTATCATTTTCTCTTTATCCATTATAGATTTTAGAGAAACGTAAAACAACTGGGGAAACTGGTTAGAGTTCTACAACAATGTGTGCTCCGGGAGAAACGTCTAAGTGTTGTGGTTCTTTTTCGTGTTCGAGGACTTTTTTCTTCTTCGCATCTTTCTTCTCAATAAATAACTCTGTCGCTTCATGATCGTTATGTTCAGGCTTACTAGCCACTTGGACTTGCGCTTGTTCTTGCTTTTCTATCGCGGCTTTCAAAGCAGCCAACTCTTTTTTGACTTCTCTGTACTTTTCCTCAGCCTGTAATTGTTCGTGTTCTATTGTTGCCATGAAGAAATTTTATCACGAAGAGAATAAATTAACAATTATTTAGAGGTCTTGTGGCGTGAGTCTTTATTACTGGTGAGTTTAAAAAATATCAACATCAGAAGTACTGCAATAAGGAAAAGTGCCCCCGCTATTAGGAGATTCGCTGAAAAATTGATAAAATTGAAATTAGTCATAGTGTATAAGTAACGACTCAAACTTAGTAGCCATTGTTAGAAATACCATACCAAAAAATATATAAAGAAGCAATAAGAATAATCCTTCTAAAGAAGCTATAGGTGTAAAGTTTGGTGTTATAAAGGCAAGACCAAACCATGCAGCAGAAAGATTCTGAAATATGCTTGCCAGACTTTTTAGTCAAGGATACATTTGCGCATGCATACATTTATAATATATGAAAATACAACAAAATAATATACCCTTTTATGATCCAGAAAAATCGTATGAAGAAAATTTCAATAAAGGACCATTTGGGGCATTTACTGATGGCGAGGTTTTAACACAAGAAAGCATAACAACCTACGACTTCCTCGGACACAAAGTCGCGACCCCCTTTGGAATCCCGGCCGGTCCGTTGATCAATGGACGGTTTGTCAAAGCAGCACTAGACAAAGGATTCGATTTGCCTGTGTATAAAACAGTCCGTACTCGCAAATACGCGTGCGCTCCATGGCCCAATGTCTTGGCAGTCAAAGTCGTCGGAGATCTCACACCGGAGAAAGGAGCTCTTGGCCTTATCGCGGACCATCACTATGAAGCGCCAATTGCGATCACCAACTCGTTTGGTGTCCCATCCTTTGACCCTGATTTCTGGCAAAAGGATATGAAAGAAGCTGTTGCGTATGCAAAACCCGGCCAAATAGTAATCGGTAGTTTTCAAGGAACTACCAATGCTGATGGTGACATCAAAGCATACATAAAAGACTTTGCTGACGCTGCAAGACTAGTTAAAGAAACAGGTGCAAAAGTGCTTGAAGTAAATCTCAGTTGTCCCAATGAAGGGACAGCACATCTCTTGTGTTTTGATTTAGAACGGACACAACATGTAGTATCGGCAATCAAAAACGAAATAGGGGACACACCACTTATTATTAAGATCGCCTATTTTAAAGAGCAAGAGCAATTGTTAAAACTTATCAATGCAGTTGGAAAATTAGTACAAGGCATATCCGCAATCAATACAATTCCGTCCAAAATCATAGACAAAGAAGGCAACCAAGCCTTGCCGGGCGAGGGGAGAGCAATAAGCGGAGTTTGCGGAGCACCAATCAAATGGGCTGGTTTGGAAATGGTCGAGAGACTCAAGCGTTTACGAGAAGCAGATGATCTCGATTTTGCTATCATCGGCGTCGGAGGAGTCATTGTCCCACAAGATTATACGAACTTCCGAGAAGCCGGCTCAGATGCAGTCATGTCCGCAACAGGTGCCATGTGGAATCCTTTCCTCGCACAGGAGATCAAAAGTATTATATAAATAGGTAATTATCTATTTTGATATGTATTGTCTTATTGACTCCCTATAAATACTTTCCTATACTAAACTTCATGAAACAGCAATCAGCAGCTAATCAGCCAGTAACCGAAAAAATATTAAAAGAAACCTTGAAAGATTATCCTACAAAAGATGAATTGAGTACCAGACTTGATAAAAGTTTTGAAGCATTCCGCCAGGAAAACGCATATCAATTCAAACTAATGCGCGAAGAAATTTATGAAGCAATGGCAACCTTTACAAACAGAGTACTTACTGCTATTGACCCACTATTGAAAAATTTAGAATTTCGCCAACAAGAACGAGAAATCGCGGCAGCACAGATGAAGAACGTAACAGGCGACATTACAGACCTGCAAAAAAGAGTTACCAAACTTGAACACTCATAGTTTTTTATAAATCATTGACAAACGTACATCTATAATGTACAAATAGATTACTATGAATGTTATTAGTACCACAGTTTTACGCAATAATCTAGCAGATAGTCTTAAGGAGATAACAAATAAGAAAGACTATCTTCTTGTGGCAAAAAAAGGTAAAGTTACGTCAGCACTCGTAAATATCGATCTCTTCGAAGACTTACTTGCTTTAGCGAGTAAAGACTATAAAAATGCAATTAAAAAAGCTCGTCAAGAATATGAGGAAGGCAATGTGTTAACTCATGACCAAGTATTTGGTGACTTGTAATGCCACATACGCTCATCTATACCAGAACCGCAGTCTCAGATATCAAGAAGCTTGACATAGTAGTCCGCAAAAGGCTTGGAAAGAAATTACAAACCTTTGCCAGAGAACCTATGACATATGGCAAAAAACTCATAGACGCTTCAATAGGTTCATACCGTTGGCGTATCGGGGACTATAGAATTATCTTCGATATGGATGGAAAGAATATCGTCATTCTTAGAATAAAGCATAGAAGGGAAAGTTATAAATGACATTTCAGCAACTCAAACAAAACTATATTCAAGGCCTCCTCGACACAAATGCTTTTATCGTACGCTCAATCAACGAAGAGCCATTCACCTTACGCAGTGGTAAGAAGTCGTATATGTTCTTGGATCACAGCAAGCTTGCTTCCTCACCTAAAGCATACAGAGCTTTCATAGATATCATGGGTGAACTACTGTATGAAGTATATAACGACCGCCCATTTGTCCTCTGCAATGTCGATTCCAAGATAAGTGCGCAGATGGTCGGATCATTGGCATATCTTCAGAACAAAGCCCAAATCATTTTCAAATCCAAAACATTAACAGCAGTCGAGAAGGGGACTGCAACACAAATGACGGGGAATTATGCATGGGATCTACCAGTCGCCATCCTCGATGATGTCATGACTGGCGGAGACGGTACAGCAAAGAACGTCGGTGATCTAGTCAAAGACACATTTCCCAAAGTAAAAGATATCAGAATCTTTGTCGGATTTATCAGAAACCCAGCCAAAAGCACGTATGAGACACATCACATCTTGACCAGAAACGAACTCCTTGGTATTGTAGGAAAGAAACTTTCAGCAGAACAGCAACAAGCTATAGAAAAGGAACTGGAATTAACCTATGAACTTTAACGACCAACTCAACAACGCAATCAAACAAAACAACTCACTCGTCTGTGTCGGCCTCGATCCAGAACTAAGCAAACTTCCTGAGCATATAAAGAAGCTTGAGAACCCACAATTCGAATTCAATAAAGCTATCATTGATGCCACACAAGATCTCGTCTGTGTCTATAAACCAAACCCTGCTTTTTACGAAGCACGCGGAGATAGGGGAGTCAAGGAGCTCAAAATGACCTGTGAGTACATCCATGCAACCTATCCCGAAATTCCCGTTATCATCGATGCCAAAAGAGGCGATATTGGCAATACCAATGAAGGCTATGCACAGTATGTTTTCGATTACCTCGACGCTGATGCAATTACTGTCATGCCATACATGGGAATTGAATCACTCGATGCGTTCTTTGCAAGAAAAGGTAAAGGCATTATCGTCGGCTGCCATTCATCCAATGCAGGAGCGAAAGAGTTCCAAGAAATGCTCATGGAGGACGGGTTGGCACTCTATGAAGTCGTTGCTGAAGAGCTCATCAAACAACACGGGAAGAATCCAAATGCCATGATGTTCATGGGAGCAACATATCCCGAACAGTTATCAGAAATCCGCAAAATTGTCGGCAACATGACCTTTCTCGTTCCAGGAGTCGGAGCACAAGGTGGAGACATCGAAGCCTTTTTGTCAGCAGGCCTCAACGCAGAACTCGCAGGCCTCATCATCAACTCGTCAAGAGGCATCATCTTTGCCTCAAATGGAAAAGACTTCGCAGAACGCGCAAGAGAAGAAACAGTAAAGTTAAAAGAAGAGATTAATAAATATCGTTAAAAGAGTGTCATTCCCGCGAAGACGGGAATCCAGCTCACACATAATATGCAAGACGAAGTAGTAAAATTATTAGAAAAATCTGGTTCAATCTTTAGTGATAGCCATTTTGTTTTTACATCAGGCAAACATGCACCGAGATATATCGATAAAATGGCACTCTTCGCACATCCAATATATGCGTCCGAAATGGGCAAATTATTTGCTGAAAAGTGTAAAGAACTTTCAATTGATGTAGTTGTAGCACCAGCAATGGGTGGGATTATCTTGTCACAATGGACTGCCTACCATCTATCTCAATTAAAAAATAAGGATATCTTAGGCATTTATACTGAAAAAACTCCAGATAGCCAACAAATGTTTACGCGAGGTTACGATAAGTATGTCAAAGGCAAGAATGTCTTGATCGTCGAAGACAATGTCACTACAGGTGGATCGGTCAGAAAAGTAGTAGAGGCTGTTAAAAAAGCAGGAGGCAATGTCGTAAAAGCATGTTCAATGACCAATATTAATCCTAATCCTAAATCCATTACTGACGAAATTATTGGTGCAAGCTATTCTTCGCTATCAGAATTACCTGTTATTTTATATGATGCATCTGATTGCCCAATGTGTAAAAGGAATATTCCAATCAATACTGAACATGGTCATGGTAAAAAATACATGGAGGCGAAGAAAAATGCAAAGTAAATTCCAAGCCGTTATCTTTGACATCGATCATACACTCCTTGATACTGAACAATTTATCTTTCAAGCATATGTACACACATTAAAAACCTACAATCTCCCAGCAATTACAGAAGCAGACTTGAAACTGTTTATGGGACGTAGCCTAGAGACAACCTATGAAGAGATAGCACCACAGCTAAATACTGTGGAACTATCTGAAACTCATAGAGTTTTTCAAGCGAAGAATTTGCATTTAGCAATTCCATTTCCCAATACACTTCACACTCTTCAAAAAATAAAGGAACACAAATTAAAAGTAGCTGCTGTCACGACAAGGTCTATAAGAAATTCAGAAGAAACACTCAGTGTTACTGGCATAATGCCGTTTATCGATACTGTTATTTCAAAAGAGCATGTTAGTCCACAAGAATTAAAGCCACATCCTCGACCGATACTTTTAGCTCTTGAAAACTTAAAAACTGCTCCTTCAAGCGCTATTACAATAGGAGATACTATTTATGACATTGAGGCAGGTAGACGAGCTGGCACAAAAACAATCGGCGTTACATATGGGTCTAGCGGCAAGCATATTAGTGAAGCTAAACCTGATTTTATTGTAGATGATATTGCTGATATACTTTCAATAGTACTTACCTAATCTTCCTTACACAAAAAAATTAATTATTGACTATAATATACTAATGTTGAAATTTAATTCACTCCTCATATTTTCCGAAAAACCTGAAGCACTCGCTGTATTCTACAAACACGTCTTTGATACCAAACCTTTATGGGAAGGTGAAGGGTATACTACATTTAAGGTAGGGGAAGGCTATATAACAGTTGGTCCTCATAGTGATGTTCACGGTAAGAATCATGATTCAGCCCGAATGATGTTCAACTTCGAAACTGAAGATGTCAAAGGTGAATTCGAGCGGATCAAACAATTAGGAGCGCACATCATTAAAGAACCATATTCCATGTCTGAAGAGGACGAAGGACAAATAGCAACCTTTGCAGATCCTGACGGAAATTACTTCCAACTCATGTCCCCAATGCCAGTGGACGAAACTTCTCAATAGGTAAATAATATCCATGTCCAACATCATCTCAGTTACTGATCTCGTCAAAAAATATAAAGACTTTACAGCCGTCGACGGTATCTCTTTTGCTGTCAAAGAAGGCGAGGTTTTCGGTATCCTCGGACCAAATGGAGCAGGGAAGACAACCACGCTTGAAATCATGGAAACCCTCAAAGAATTAACCAGCGGGGAAGTACTCATCGATGGAATCAATGTCAAAGAGCACCCGTGGGAAGTAAAGCGCCGTATCGGTGTCCAACTTCAATCAAGTGCGTTCTATCCAGAACTAAATCTCGTAGAACTTCTGGATATGTTTGCGGCCATGTATGATGTCCAAATTGACCCAATGAAAATGCTCAAAGAAGTAGCGCTTGAAGACAAAGCAAAAAGTTATGTCAAACAGTTATCAGGAGGACAGCAACAGCGTTTTTCAATAGCATCAACGCTTATAAACACGCCAAAAGTAATCTTTCTCGATGAACCGACGACAGGACTTGACCCGCAAGCCCGTATGCATTTATGGGAAATGGTACGAAAAGTAAAGAAATCCGGTGTGACAATAGTCCTCACAACACACTATATGGACGAAGCAGAACAATTATGCGATAGGTTGGCAATTATGGATCATGGAAAAATAATGAAGATAGGAACACCCGCGACATTTATCAAAGACCTGTTAAAAAAAGGTTTCAAAAAAGAAATGAAACCAGAACCCGCAAATCTCGAAGACGTTTTTCTCAACTTAACAGGGAGACAGTTAAGAGAAGCTTAATGTCATTGCGAGACCACGAAGTGGCGCGGCAATCTCTACTAATAAAGATTGCTTCACATTCGTTCGCAATGACAAACTAAACCATATGGAAAATCAATACAAAAAACCAAATCAACTCAGAGCATTCTTCACAATGATGAAGTATTTCTTTTTGGCGCAGACAAGAAATCCCGCCACGTTTGCCTTTGGATTTCTCTTCCCGGTTGTGTTCATCAGTATATTTGGTTTAATTGGAAATTCTACACCTCCAATCAATATTGGAATTCCCATTGAAAGTAACAGAGACAATCCGATAACCCAAGCTATCAAAGAACAAGACTTTGCAAAAATACAAGAAGCACCCAAAGCTGAACTCGAGAATAAAATCAAACAAGGCAAATTATCAGGAATTCTTGAAGTGGAAACTTTGGAAAGCCAGCCTCCACAATACACAATCAACGTCATCACCTCCCAAGCTAATCCACAAGAAGCCGCCGGCGTTACTTCTTTTGTACGAGGAATTGCAGATCAGACAAACCTCAGGCTTTCAGGAGTAGAAAACCCACCAGTGCGAGTCACACAAAGTGAAATATCCGGCCGGGAGATACGGTATATTGATTTTGCATTGCCTGGACAAATCGGTTTCTCACTCCTTTCAACAGCGCTTTTCGGTACAGTCTTTGGACTAATCTATCTCAAGAAAGCTTTAATTTTAAAACGTATGTTCGCAACACCTACTAAAGCCTTAACCATTTTACTCGCCCAAGGTGGAAGTAGATTAATCGTGGCGTTACTGCAAACGCTTGTTATCCTTATTCTGGGAGTTGTCGTTTTCCAATTTTATCTCCCGCATGGTTGGATAACCTTCTTTGAACTGATGCTCCTTTCGACGATCGGGCTTATTGCATTCCTAGGGTTTGGATACTTTATGGCAGGACTTGCCAACGATGAGAACGCAGCTGGTCCACTCGTTAACTTAGTCAGCTTGCCGCAGTTCCTTCTTTCAGGAACATTCTTTCCAACCGATAATCTCCCAAACTGGCTCCAACCAATCGCAAACAACTTACCATTATCCTATTTCAACATGGCTGTCAGAAAAGTGACAACCGAAGGAGGGGACATCTCACAAACAATCCCATACATCATAGGCCTCATAGCATGGGGCGCTATCATGTACATCCTCGCCGCGAAGACATTCCGATGGGAATAACCTCAAAAAACCGATTGACAAACTCCTCAATTAAGTTTTACACTAAATACATACCTATGTGGAAAGAAGTACGCACTCCTTTAATTACAGTCCTTTTTATCTTCATTGCAGTTATTGCGTACACCAAACTCCTCGGCCCAATTCCGTTTACCGTCAATAGCATCTCAACTGTCAAAGATTCACTTTTCACTGTTGAGGGAACAGGTGAAGTAACAGCAATCCCTGATACTGCTATGGTAAGTATGGGAGTGAGTAAAACAGCTGCATCAGTTGAGACAGCACAAACGCAAGTCAATGAAGTCATCAATCAGATCACCACAGAACTCAAAAATCTTGGCATTGATACAAAGGACATAAAGACAGTTAACTACTCTGTAAACCCAAATTATGACTACACAGGTGGAACGCAGCGGATCAATGGATATATTGTAAACGCTGACGTACAAGTAAAAATAAAACCTGTTGATAAAGCCAACCAGGCAATCGATATTGCAACCAAAGCGGGAGCCACAAATGTCGGCAATGTACAATTTGTTATTGACGATGAAAAAAGAGTAGAGCTAGAAGAACAAGCAAGAAAAGAAGCAATTGAAAAGGCCAAAGCAAAAGCTGAGAGTATCGCCAGAACATCAGGAATAAGACTCGGGCGATTAGTAGATGTGCAAGAAAATTCCCAAGGCTATCAACCACCGGTGAGAATGCAAGCGACAATGGAAAAAGATGCAATGATCGGGAACGCTGTCCCAGCAACTGAACTCAACCCAGGAGAAAATAAAGTCTCAACTTCAGTTTCACTCTCATACGAAACCTTATAATGGCTGCTGCACAAGATTATTTCGACCTCTATGATTATCGTCAACGTGTTTTTTTGATGTATAAAAAACGCAATTCACTCTTGCAACAAGGCGCAAGTCATGCCGCAATTCTCAAAGAGTTCCGGGAAGAGAAAGATGAACTGTTCGCAAGCCATCCACAGTCAGCGCTTGATAATGATCAACGAACAAAATTCAAAGGTCTATCATATTTCCCATATAGCAAAGATCTGGTATTTGAGGCCGAAGTAATTGAAATCCCTCCACGGGCTGTAACGGTTCCCAAAAATCCGTATGAAGCAATGACTATGACAAGTATTGCTCAAGTAACATTCGCTATTGCAGGGCAACCGGCAACATTATCGATTTATTGGATTGATGTCTATGGTGGTGGACTCTTCCTGCCATTCCACGACGGGACAAGTCCAGATATAAGCTATGGGGCAGGCAGATACTTATTTGACACTATCAAAGGAAGCAGCTTTCTAGAAAGTACAAGAAATGGCAAAAACACTATCATTCTAGACTTTAACTACGCGTACAATCCATCCTGTGCATATAACCCACTTTGGGTTTGCCCCCTCGCTCCCGTCGAAAACAGAATTACCCCAAGAATAGAAGCCGGAGAAAAGAAATTCGAATTATAAATATATCATTCAAAAATCCTATCGTCATTCTGGTAAGCAAAGCGCATCCAGAATCAGTTTGACTGATCCTGGACAAGCCAGGATGACGGGTTTTGAAGTAACGACTAATCAAGTATAATACTCTCATGGCACGTGTTTGGACGCAACCTGTGGTTGGTATAGGGATACTCTTGATCAATGGTGAAGGGAAAATCCTCGTTGGCAAACGAAAAGTACAGCCTGCACCCAAATATTCAATCTTTGGTGGGGGGTTGGAAATGGGGGAGACGTTTGAAGACGCTGCAATCCGCGAAGCTAAAGAAGAAACAAACCTCGATATCAGAAATCCCAAAGTTTTCGCAATCACCAACAACATTGATACTTTTAAAGAAGAAGGGAAACACTCGATTTCTGTCATGCTTGTGTCCAAAGAATTCTCAGGAGAACTCAAACTAATGGAACCCGACAAATGCGAATCCTGGTTCTGGTGCGACCCAAATGATCTACCACAACCACACTATGACGCCAGCCGAATGGCAGTAGAATGCTATCTGACAAGCACATTCTATCTTTCCAACCATTCATAACCTACGGAATCTATCAAACCAAGGTTGTCCTTCTGTTTGTCGTGATTGACCTTCAAGACCAAGATGTAACAATGCATTGTCAAGTCCAAAATGTAAATCGGCGAGAGTTCCGTTATTGGTGACAATAATATCTGCAAGTTCCATGCAGTCATCTACCCGAGTTCCATAGGCTGGCTGACCAATACCTCTGTCTCGTAAATCAACCTCACGGAAAGTGTCTTTACCAGCTGTATCCATCTCTTTTTGTCTTGTTTTATACCTGCTTTCTCGTACCTCGTCAGCAGCAGTTAATCCGATAACCATTGCTCCTAGATGTTCTTTAACGTACGTAACTTCTTCTGGATGTCGTAAACCATCAAAGACAAACTGTAATCGCTCTCTTTCTTGCAGATTATTTATTTCATCCACAACTACTCGTGCAAAAACATCAACAGTTGGGGATATTAATCTTGCTGTAGTTACAGTTTCATAAATTGTACCCCGGCTAACAGGATATTCGGTATTTGGGAAATCACGTTCAAATGTAGTGGAATGAAAAGCTTTCTTTAGACTATCCGAGAAAATGAAAGGTTTATAACCCTTACCCTCCAAGAACTTAACCGATTCTCCCTTTCCTGCACAAATCGGACCCACAAGCACAATCATATTGTTCATATCGGAATTATACCACCATAGCAATTATTAGAAGTAAACTACTCTTTATTCCCACTATGAAAAGCCTTATGGACATCGCGGAGCTGCTTATTCGTGATGTGTGTATATATCTGTGTCGTTGCGATATTCTTATGCCCGAGCATCTCCTGAACGGACCTCAGATCAGCGCCGTTGATGAGTAAATCGGTCGCAAAACTATGCCGCATTGTGTGGACAGTTGCATCGACGGGGAGGCGGGCTTGTTCGACATATTTCTTCACAATCCGTTCAATGCTCCGTACAGTCAAACGCATTTTCTCACCTTCATCAGCTTCGACAACTTCACCTGAATAACGGATAAATAAGGGCTTGAATACATCAATCCGCATGTTAATGTACCTGGCCACCCAATCAGCAGCACGGTCTGAGATAAAAACAATTCGTGCTTTCCGGCCTTTCCCGATAACACCAAACTCACGCCGTTCAATATTAATTTGTCCATGATTCAGACTCACTAACTCTGACACACGCAAACCTGTTGAGAAAAGTAATTCCAGAATTGCACGATCACGCACACCATCCTCTTTGGTCGTATCAGGCATTGTGACCAAACGTTCAACCTGTTCACGCTCCAGAAATTTTAAACTACGGCTTTCTGTTTTGGGTAAATCAATCTTTGAAGGCTCAAGTGTCGTGATATCATTCTTTATAAGAAATCTGAGAAATGACCGAAGTGCAATCACATAATAATTTTGCGTGACTTTTTTTAAAGTATTGCCCCTCGGATCAACCTTATTCGCTAAATACACTCTATATTTTCGTATCTCAGCAAGCGTCAGTTTTTCAAGTGTTGGACGGGAGAGAGTAGAAGAGTGCCATTTTGCAAAAACATCCAAGTAATGACGGTAATCTCGGATTGTAAGCTTTGAACAATTCTTTTCTATTTCTAGATATTCAAGAAAATCATTTATCTGTTTGGCAATTGTTGTATCCATAAAGTGGCAATAGAGTAATTATGAAACTAAACGCTAGACGCTAAAACATAAACGCTAACTATTATTCTACGACACAGCAATATGATTGGCAAGGGACATCTGGTACACTAAAAAGAGATCCATATAACCATGAACAATCTGCCATATAAATTCATGCTCAAACCTGATTTCACAAAAGTGAGTGAGCTGTTTTATAATGAACTCCAAGAATCCGCAAAAGGGGAGAAGACGCAATTATTATTTGTAAAAACGTATTTACCACAGAAGCCGATTATTACAGCAGGTACTATTCAAGTAGTTGTATTGGGTGGAACAAATTATGATTTTGCAGTAGTTGAGATACGTGAAAACGGGGAGAAGACGATACTTTTACGAGAGAAAGGGAAATTACCAACGCTTAACTCAGCAGAAGCATTTACGTCCCTTCTCGATATGCACTTGACTACCAAAGTTGATGGTATCGCCCTCAATCTTGGGTTTCCGTTGTCATACTTTAAAGGAGAGAAAGGACAACCTGATGGTACATTTATTAAAGCGATAAAAGCACATAGTCTCCACGGCTTACTGGGGCATAAAATAGGGGAGATCGTCCTTGATAGGTATATACGTAAGCACACCGCATACGCAACCGTATCTGTGGCGAATGACGCAGTATGTTTGGCGCAAGATGATGCAGGGTTAATTCTGGGAACGGGCCTGAACATTGGTATTAAAGGCGAAGACGAGAATGGTGTGTATGTGATAAATCTTGAAGCTGGAAACGCAAATGCATACGAAACCAACCAAGAACTTGAGTCAATTGATAAACAGTCTGTGAATCCAGGTATTCATAGGTTTGAAAAACTCGTGTCTGGGTATTACTTACCATTGCATTTTAATCTTTTAGCGAAGAAAAATGCTATTGAAGTACGTGTTACCAAAGCTGAAGAACTTGCTGAATTAGCTTCTACAAACAGTGAAACAGCAGGGGAGTTAGCGAGAGAACTTTTCGACCGCTCAGCCAAATACGTCGCAGCACAAATTGCAGGCCTTTATACATTTAAAGATAGTCCGGAAAAGTTTGTAGTCACAGCAGAAGGAAGCCTTTTTCATTACGGATATAAATATCAAAAAACACTTCAGCAAGGCTTAATTGAACTCGGAATCTCAAATGAAAGCGTTACTTTTCACACAATGAAAGATAGTAGTTTATATGGTGCCCTTCGACTACTCATGTAATACATTGCAACATCCGGTCTTGCACAATATCTCCTGTTTGTTAACATAGGTAGTATGTGGAATGAAAATTATAAAGATTGCCTCACCTATATTGATAATTACTGGAAAAACATCATTTACAAACCTTCACGAATGCTACTAGAGTATAAAGTAACTAATTTACCCTATGAATTGCCGTATGCTGACAAGATCCCGTACGCAGATAGAATGCCTTTGGTGTACAAGAACGCCGTAAAGAACAAAGATATTAACCCGACATCCATCAAACTCCCCCATTACTATTTCGTGCCAAACGATAATAAGTTTACCTATATTTATTACTGGGACAGTTTTTTTATGTTCCGCGGACTTATGGGAACCAAACGAGAATGGTTGATGAATGATATGGTCGAGAACTTCCTCTACCTCTTTGATACATTCCATATTGTCCCGAACTTTAGCGCGCCAGCCTCAATGGGGCGGTCACAACCACCATTTTTATCCTCAATGATTATGGACACTTACCTCAAGCGGCTTAACCCCAATAATCCATATCGGTATGCAAAAGGCGCGGTGCAACAGCGTTTCTATCAAATTTCAAAGCGCAGATGGCTTAAGCGCGCCATAGAAACTGCAAAAAAAGAATATGAACTTGTTTGGATTGACCGTTCCAAAGCATACAATCATAGTGTGCAAGGCTACGGTTTGTCCCGTTACGGTGACCGCGACATCGGCTATGCACACTCATCTGAGC
>JACDET010000059.1 GCA_013816255.1 Candidatus Levyibacteriota bacterium
GTTGTGGATATCAAAGCATTAGAAAGACGAAGAGCAGCTAATAGAGTAGTGAGTGTGTCTGAAGGAAAGGCGGCATAAAAGGTAAACTATGGCAAAACAAGAAAATGGGCAGAGTGGAGCTGAGACAGCTGGGGAAATCATAAGAAATGGGGGAATAATTGCTGGTGTAATTGGAGTAATTGCACTTGCTGCTAAATCTGAATTTGCAGCTAGTTTTTTAATTCCCGGTGGTGCAGTTGCAATTGTAACGGGGCAAGGACTCAAAATGATAGCTGAGAAGAGAAGAAAAAACAGGAAATGATATGGCTGAGCGTGAACGATCAGTGGAAAATGCAAAAGGAGTTGCTGAGGCGACAGCGGTTATGGTGGTAGCGGCTTTAGCGGTTTTTGCATTTATTGCAGCATTTGTAACAAGGAGATAAATTATGACATATGTAGAAGGTAGCTGGTTAGCCAAAGAAAGTGAATTCTTTCCGCAAGGGAAAAAAGAAGCAGTGGGAACGATGGATGCATCTGTTGGAGCCTTTGCATTTGTGGCAGATATCTTTTGGGCGAAAACAAAAAAATCAAGAGAGTTAATGACGCAAATAGTAAGAGCCAAAGCGCAGAAAATATATGGAAGAAAAATGCGCATGGCATTTTGATCAATACATCATTAAAACCTAAAAATCCCACATGCTATTCCTCAGTGCAAAATTACCCACAAATGGTGTATAATTACATGTATCCTTGGAAATTTAAAATGGGTGCTTAGTTCAGTGGCTAGAACGCTTTCCTGATAAGAAAGAGGTCAATAGTTCGATTCTATTAGCACCCACCCCGCGCAACCTCCTTCTCTATATTATTACAAACATATTACTCCGCATTAAACCTTTTCATGATAAAATATTTACTATGGAAAAGCATTTGAAAACTGCTAGTTTGTTGGCAAACGCACTTGATAATTCGTTTAATTTCTTTGGCCGGAGGTTTGGGCTGAATGGTCTATTGGGACTTATTCCTGGTGCTGGAGATATCATTACGACTGGATTATCATTATATATTGTATGGATAGGTGTGAAGATGCAATTGCCGGTGCCTAAGCTTGCTGAAATGATAGGAAATGTAGCAATTAATTTCTTTATCGGTTTGGTGCCTGTTCTTGGTGACGCAGTTGATTTTTTCCACAAAGCCAATCTGAAAAACCTGCATATTCTCCAAGACTATGCAAAACGGGATTTCATTGAAGGTGAAGTTGTCGATGCATCCCGCAAGCTCGCTTCAAGATAAATTTCAATACGCACTGTATGCTATACTAAATAAAGATGAGTGAGCACTATTGGTTTAAGGCTAATAAATCGGGATATGGATGGCATCCACATTCTTGGGAGGGTTGGGTTGTCTTCTTTTCGTATATTGGCTTACTCATTCACTCTTTTCTTCAAATAGACGCGATATCACATTCTGCAAGTGATACACTTCTTAATTTCCTCCCAAGATTTCTCCTTTTTACAGCTATTATTACGGTCATAACCTATCTTAAAGGAGAATCTATCACCTGGGGATCCAAGGGCCGCGATCAGGATGATATACCTTAGGGTCTGATTTTTTTGCCTCGAGTGGGTTGAAGAGCTTGTTGCTCTTCAAATTTACCTAACAGTCTACGTACAGCTAATCTTTTATCAGTATCACCAATGGCTTTTCCGGTTATCGTGCGTCCATCAGCAGAGAAGCTACTAGCAGATTGACCGGATATAGCATCTAGACGACGTATGAAACCGTTGCGAATTGGATCCCCTTCAAATGGTGCAGCTGCAAGCTGGCGTCTTATTGTAAAATCAAGGTCCGGTCTAGGCGTTTTCCATCCTCGTTGTCCTGTATGGATATTTACATACCCTTCAAGGTAATAATTAATGCCATTATGTTCAAAAGGCTCAGTGCGATATCTCTGAATTTCTGTTGAAATAGTCTGACCACCAATAACTCGTTTTTCGGTGCCATTACGTTCGCCATCAATTGGATGACCTGCAGCTAATAGCTCTCTTCCAAGCTGAAATGATTCTTTTTCAGCTACTTTGCCTCTACTTTCCTCAGTTTCATCCTCAATCCTATTCGCCTCAATCATATCGAAACGATATTCTTCAGTAAGCGGTGGGAATGATGTGCCGTCTGCGTTTGGACGTTCAGTGTTTGCCATACTAGACGAGAGTATATCAAAGTAATACAAAACATACAATATGCAACTGATCTATTATTTTTGTTGACACATTTTGACGAATACATCTGCTTGACGAGTTCTACCTGTATGTTATAATCGGGTAAGAAATGATAAATTTAGATTGCATTATGATTATAAAGACAGTCAGTTAAATTGATATTTTCTGTAATAGGCTATACAAAAGCCTATTTTTTTGTCAAAATCATAATGTCAGGAAAAAGTACAAGAAAAAGGAGAATGTATGACAACTTTACGACAACTCAAAGAAGAATTACCACTTATCAATAGAATACATATCAAACAGCCAAGACTGCGTAAGCTTCTGCATGTTGAAGATAGAATTATCCCAGCTGATGTTACTGGAACAACAGCGTATATTCAAAAGAACACTGTACTTGCACAAGAAGGACGCAAATGTGTGGATGGGAGATATCCACCCCATACAGCAAGTGGTATGTTAGCCCGTGCTGGTGGTGATTGTGGCTATGTCATGGCACTTTTGGCGATTAATAAGAAAAAGAATTTAGGTATGACACCGGAACAATGCCTCAATGCTGTCTATAAAGTCATATGCCAGAAGCTCCATGGTTCATTTTGTATGCACACTGACCATCATGTCGATCCAGAACATGAAGAAGTAAATCACAAAATGCATCAAAATCTCATCGGTTGTGGTCATCTCGCGAAAGCATCTTCACAGTTGATCCGCGAGCGCTATGATGTGCATAATGAAGACGTCAAAAAGGTAATTGCCTATGCCCGAAATCTATCTGAGATAAGTTCGGATGTCGATATGGTTAATCTTGATGGCGAGCATAAAGAGCAAGGCGTGCTCCTCATCGAGAGTGATACATATACAGTGAACGCAATGGACGCAGCCCGCGAATCAATGTACTTTATTTATGACAAAACCCGGGATGAAGCATTTATGAAAAAGTTAGTTCGCGAAATGAATGTACCTGAAGTGACTTTCGAAGACATGAAGGAAGAATCAGATGTGCAACTCCAAGCAACGCTGCATAATTTGGCCAAAGGTTTACCTCTTTATCATGTGAGCTTTGAAGGCAAAAAACCTGCTGTAACATTTGTTACCCACATTCAATAAGGAAAATCTTCAATTTCTAAATCTCATGGTGTTACTACTGCTGATGGTGATGCTTGCAAAATCACAGCTCCTTGGATGAATACTTTTGCATTATGGGTTTGTAGAATTACTTCGGATGTCTCTTTGGATTCAATTAACGTTTTTGGTAAGACATTGAATGATGATTCTCTTTTTGCTGCAAAAGGACTGACAGTAAAGTCAATCGTTGCGACACTTTCACCAGCATTGATTGTACAGGTTGGGTCATCTTTTACTCCAACCTCAGAGGAGCACTTGAGTGCATAAGAGATCCGTCCGTTGCGTGGATTAATCGTGTTAATAAGTTCAACGGGTTGTGCAAAAAAAGTTCCTGGACTGATCTTTATAGGAGTTAGCACTGATGGATCATAATCAATTTCAACTTGCAATGTTGTCGGGGTCATGTCTTGCATAGCAATAAAGAGACCTATACGGGATGTCTCTCCAGCTACGAGTGTTTGCGATGCTGGAGAAAGTGAAAGCGTAGTTTTCGCAACAGATGTCGCACTTTTAGCATTTTGATTCAAAGAGGGGAGCTTTGTGTTCTCTGTGTGAGAATAGTTGAAAAAAAGAAAAAGAATAACCGTGATTCCGAGAAGAATTATGAGTGTGTAGGAAGTCTTGGACATAATGAGTATTCAGTTCTTTATTATACCAAATACTTTTAGTTTCCTGTTTGGACGGATATTTCACGAAGGAAGAGGTTGTAGTCAAATTGGTTTACTTGTCCATTATCATCCAAATCAGTCTTTACTTTATTTGCATCTGTGCAACTCGCTGCAGGTAAGAGATCACTGTAGCAGTCAACAATGGTATTATAGTCTATAATATTTATTTTATTATCGTCATTTATATCCCCAGCGATTAGTGTTTCGTCAGGTATCACGTTTGTAGCTTGAGGGTTTATTTTTTGGATACCTGGAACTAATCGTCGTAGATGCGTACTTTCTTTGATTTTAACGGTATAATCTCCCAGCGCAAGTGTATTTCCTATGTCAATTAAGCCTTTGAAGCTGCCACTATTTGTATCATACGTAATAATGCCAGTCTTGGTGATAGATAGTTGATTTCGGTTATCATAAATAAGAACGGTTACCTCACGGGCCGGATTCTGAGGCAACTTATTACTAAATGCAAAATCCAAAGGGTTAGCATTATCTCCACTATTTCCAATACCGTGTATAAAGATGTTAAGTGCTAATTTTGTAGCTAAAACCGTGAATGTCGGTGTTGGAATTGGTATTTCGGTTGGATTGATCATCTCTGTTGGCAGCACGGTTGGTATTATTGTTGGACTGCCTGTTAGTTCTATGGTCGGTGATGGAGTCGGCGCTGTGGTTACTGTTGGTGCATTGGTAGGTAATTGTGTTGGAACGAGTGTTACCGTTGGAGTAATTTCTATGGTAGGTGATAGTGATGGCGTTGCTGATGTCTCTATTGTGGGAGGGATTGCGGGCATTATATTCACATATGAAGGTGTAGTCGTTGAGAGGACATTATCGTTGGCGTTATCAGTTTGCGCAAGCGAAAGTACCTGCGATTTAGTACCAAAACTAACTTCTGTAGGCGCACCATTTGTTGGAGCTTTTGTCAAAAGATTGAGAGTACCCACTTTGGTTAGCTGCTGAATAGCTTTGGTCGGATCTGATCCAATGGACACTGAAATAAGTATGCGGTCATTGAGAATCACAGGGCCTTCAATAATTGTAGGAAAGGCTGAGGCATTGACTGTAAATGGATTTATGGCTGGTTCAAAAAGCGATGGATCATACTGCATCTCAAGTTTGACAAGTGAGGGAAGATTGGTTCCAGGAGATACCATTACATCAAAAGCCACAGAGTCGCCAACCGCTTTTTGTAATGGCTGGGCATCTGATGCATTAGGGGTGTACGATAGCGTTGTAGAAGCTCCTGCACGTGAGCGAGTCTCTTGTGGTTTTTGCATTAACAAAAGCGTTGCAGGTATTGCAATAAGTAAGACAAGAAGTGAAGCTATAATTATCTGTTTTTTATATTTCATAACTCTAGTATATAATTATTCTCTCAGTTGTATAGATAACTGTCAATAAGTATATTTTATTCTCCTGGTTGTGTAGATATCTCACGGAGAAACAAGTTATAATCTATTTGGTTGACACTGCCATCGTCGTTAAAATCAGTAGTGAGCTTCTTCTCAGGAGAACATGCAGTTGAAGCTTCAAGATCACTATAGCAATCTAGAAGGAGATTGTAGTCCATAATATCTAGCCGGTTATCCTCTTTCGCATCACCAGCAACAACTTCAACCGCCGGTAATGTTGTTGTTTGATTGCTGGTAAGTGTTTGAATACCTGTGACAAGTCTCGTCAAATGATTCTTTGTTCTCACTTTGATTGCATATTTGCCGGTCGGTATTGTCGCAGAAGTTGTCGCTATCCCTTGAAAGCTTCCACTTGCGCTACTATATGTTATTTTTCCTTCAGCTGTAGCAACGAGATTATTATTGACATCAAAAAGAGAAACTATTGCTGTCCGTTCTTTTGTCAACGGATTTTTGTTACTTAGAGAATTTGCTGTAGGATTGGCATTATCACCACTGGAACCGATACCATGGAGTAATAGGTTTAAGGCCAAACTAGCTTTAGCTGATGTAACTGGTGTCGGTGTGGGTATACATTCCAATGGCTGCGTTGGTACGGCAATCTGTTGTGAGAATTGATTGTTGGATTCGTTGCTTTCGTCAATTTGATTGTTCGCATCAGCAAGTATTGTTGTTTGTACTCCATTTGACGGTGATGTAGGAATGAAGACATTTATGCTTGCACCTACCTCAATACTTGCGCTGACTGACGCTGATGTGTCATTGGCTTTGACAATAAATGGACTGGTCACAACACTTTTGCCCTGGTTTTTAACTGTAGCGATAACACCTGTTCCAGTAGAACAGATAAATCCACTACCGGTTGTATTGTTATAGCTAATACTTGCTGTGCTTATAATCAAATCAGGTTTATTTGCTCCTTCTGGTAGATCAGGATCGTATGGTTTGGTAAGATCACCATCTACATGGCAGATCGGGTCTGCGCCGTCTTTTTTGCCATTGCCATTATTGTCTTTGGAATCAGAACATGTGTTGCTTCCGCGTTCTCCATCTTTGTTGGGATCATACGAAGATGGATTGTCAGGGTTACCATCTGTATGGCATGTGGAGTCTTTTGCATCGATAAATCCATTACCATCATTATCAATACCATCAGAACACCGGGTGCCTTTGCTGTTTCCAAAGATTTTGTCGGTTACAGCGTTACCGTTTGTTAGGCTCACGGCATAATCTTTTGGAGTCACAGGATACGTTTGCTTCCATCCTGATTGCAGTACTTGCCGCACGGTATATGTGTCGTCACAGAGGTTCGGGAATGTATAACTTCCTGTGCTGTCGGTTGTGATGGTTTGTGGTGTCGTGGCCGATGAGTAAAGCTGTATAATCCAACCAGGCATACCTTGTTCATTTGCATCAAGTTGACCATTACTGTTTGTGTCATTAAAGACAGAACCTGCTACAGATCCTTTTGCCAATACCTCAGAAATTTGTTTATAGATACCATCTAAC
>JACDET010000075.1 GCA_013816255.1 Candidatus Levyibacteriota bacterium
ATTTTTGTGGGTAGGAAAACTTCGGCTTGTATAACTCCCTTGTATGACTCAATAGTTTCAAGGATTTTATCTGCAGTGAAAACGTCTTTGCTAAGGAATAGTACAGTAATTGTGTCTTGAGGCAATGTTGGAGGAAGCAGCAAGAAGTATTCTTGAAAATCAGAATAAATTTTGGCCAGTATTTTTTGGTACGACGCTTCCTTAATATTCACAGTGATACCAAAAAGGATGTATCCGCGCAGGGACGAAGGATTCAAAAGTATACTGAATTTTAGCGTGTGATCATTTTGCATTATATGAAGTCTTCGTGTTATTGTTTTCGTTGATATCGCAAGCTTTGAGGCGATTTCTGAGCTTTCTAGTCGGGGATTTGAAATGAGACACTTGACTAGAGCCAGGTCTGTGGTAGATAGTCGCGCGTCAGTCTTGTAGGAGTTTGTGATGAGCATGGTCTCCACTATTGCTGGTTTGAGTGCATCAGCGAGAAATTGGATCTTGTGCTCCGAGCCTTCTTGAATTATTAACTTGAATGCCGACACGCCACCTAGAGATTCAACTTCTAACATTACTTCTCCTAGTAGCCTAAGGTTATCGAGGACATTTTGTTTATCCCGACGCTTCCTCACGATAATGAAACATTCTTTTCTATATCCTAAAACGGAAGGCGAGATTATTACGATAAACTTCTCTATTACGCCGGTGGAAATCATATTGTCGATTCTCGTTTTGACGCTTTTTGAACTAAGACCGATCTCAAGACTAATACTTCTGTATGACCTTCTTCCTTCATTACTCAAAATTTGGAGGATTTTTATATCGTGAGGGTCAAGTACGCCTTTGTGCAACTGATCGTATTAAACAAATACCATAATATAAACAAATATGTCCTTTATAGCACCGAACTGCAGTGGAAGAGTTATATGTAAGACATTTTCTTTGATACTAGGGGTAAATTATATGAATTGTAAGAAGCATGAGCATGCATTCGACAATCAATCTATAAACCGGCGAATCGTTCTTGTTGGTTCTGCAACATTCTTGTCATTTCTCCTCTTATTTAATACACATTTTTTTAATTCGGCTGCCTTGGCACAGAGACTGAACTCGCGTACAAACGAAACTCAAGATCTTGGCATCAATTCAACAAACCTGCCTGCGGGGGCTAGTCAAGTTACTACCAAGCTAGGGTCGTCGGGAGATGATCTAATTACTGGGACTCACAGCAATGATCTAATCCTGGGGCTTCAAGGTTCTGATTCTATTAGAGGCGATGGAGGCGCCGACGTAATTCAAGGAGACGAGGATCCTGACAAGTTATACGGAGGAAATGGTAACGATATAATTCAAGGTGGTCAAGGCAGTGATCTGATATATGGCGAGATGGGGGATGACATACTCACTGGGGGCCTTGACGATGATATGCTTTCTGGGGATAATGGAAATGATAAGCTATATGGTGGAGAAGGCGACGACGTTCTTCAGGGAGGACCTGGCGCAGACTATTTTGATTGTGGTGATGGTATAGATATAGTTATAGATTCCAATGTGTCCGAAGGTGATGATAGCGCCGGTAATTGCGAGGAGTTACTTAACAACATAGTCCTTCCTTCTGAAACAGGTCAGCTGGATATAACGGGTTGAATATCATGAATGAAAATGAGAGTCAAAACAAAAACCAGATAGCACTAAAAGTAAGTAATATTTCAAAGGTATTTGTTTCAAAGGTCGAAAAACTAGTAGCCTTAAGACACATCAGCTTTGAGGTAAAGAAGGGAGAGTTTGTATCAATAGTTGGCCCATCAGGAAGTGGCAAATCTACTCTTCTTAATATTATTGGCGCATTAGATAGACCTACAAATGGAACAGTCTCAATAGGGGGAGTAAATATATCGTCATTAAAAGATAACGAGATTGCTTACATGCGCAACAGGCTTATTGGTTTTATATTTCAATCTTACAATTTAGTTCATAGAATGAGTGTCCAGAAAAATGTAGAGCTTCCTGCTATGGTCTCAGGGATTAATAGATCAGATCGAAATCGAAAGTCGCTTGCCTTGCTGCAAGCGCTAGGAATTAAAGATAAAGCAAAGTTAAAAGCTTCGAATCTAAGTGGTGGACAACAACAAAGGGTGGCTATAGCAAGAGCTCTAATGAATAATCCAACCCTAATACTTGCAGACGAACCAACCGGAAATCTTGACACAAAGACAGGAGCAGAAGTCTTTGATCTGCTCAAGAATCTTTCAAGAAAATATAGAAGGACAATTGTAATGGTTACTCACAATCCCGAGCTGGCAGAGCAGACTGATAGAATAATCTTCATAAAGGATG
>JACDET010000076.1 GCA_013816255.1 Candidatus Levyibacteriota bacterium
CCGCCTGGACAATGCCGCGGGTTACGTAGATTAACTTATTCCACGGTGCAATATGGATACCACGAAGCGCGTTTTTACTCGACCTAGCATGATTTGCTTGGACGATGATGAATGGTTTAGTTATCTCTTCCTCTAATCCTTTAACACGAACTGATTCACGGAAGAATCCTCTATCGTCAGCAAATGTTGGGCGGTTAATGGTGAAAACACCGTCTAATGATGATGGAGAGATGAAGTTTGTGTCGCTCATTTGAGTTGTTTGGTTTGTTTGGGAGAATTCTTTCTCCGTTCAATCTTACGTATAGTATACATGATCCGCTGGTCTAAGTTAATGTTCTTTATACGAGCAAACCGGATGATTGATACTAAAATATCACCTAATTCTTGTTGGTACGTTTCGTCCTGTTGTGCGGCAAGATTGGTTGGTTTGCGGCCGTGTTTGGCTAAGTATGCTCGCGCCATTTCACCAAGCTCTTCAACGAGGCTCAAGATGAGAATAGAACCAAACTCTGCATCATTTTTCTGATCTTTATCAATTGCTTCGAGTTTATTAAAATATTTACCAAATGGTGAGTTACGTTTTTGTGCCATAAATTACTTTTAACTCTACTCTTCTTTACGTTTCTTGTCAACAAACCTACAATCCCCGTTTGTCTACCTAATCAGAACCAGGTTCTTACTAGCTTGAAGAGCGGGGATTTGTGGAATTTGTTTTGCAATTACCTTATAATAGATGATACTTTATGAAAACTTCGGTCAGCCTCTTTCTTAGCGATATATTGCCAGCACGACGTAAAATGTTCCACAAGATTGTAAAGAATGATATTTTTTATGGTCTCTCAGCGGATGAAGGACTACGTGCATTAAAGAAAGGTGGTTTGGATGGTGTTGAAGTTTGTCTTTCACAATATTATGAAACAACTGACGCAGATCTTGAAGAACTGCTTGCCCTTCTGAAGAAACATGATTTACCCGTGTTAAGCGTGCACCAGACACTGCGATTTTTTTCAAGTACTCGAGTTCCTGAAATTACTCGTCTTTTTGCGATTGCGAGTACATTATCGGCCAAACTTGTAGTATTGCATATGAATTCCGCGCAAAAACAAATATATGATCCAGTGTATATTGATGCGCTCCATAGGCTTGAGAATAGATATAATATCAAAGTAACGTTTGAAAATATGGAAAAGCATATCGGATCGCTTTTTTATGAGCACCGCTGGCATGATGTGAAGTTTTCAGAGCTTGTCTACAAAACAGATTTTAATATTACGCTTGATACGGTACATTTGGCACATTCCGGTGGTGATATCATCGAATTCTTTAAAAAATATAAAGAAAGAATTATCAATATTCATTTAAGTGATTATAGACACCACATCTTCAATAGTTCAATACGGCCAATGCGCTACAAACATATGCCAATTGGTGAAGGAGACCTCCCGATTACAGCATTTCTTAAGACGTTACGCGAAGAAAAGTATAATGGACTAGTCACAATGGAAATTCATGGAGATATACAGGATATATGTAATGGTGCAAAAATAATAAACGCGGCAAAAAGTCACGGCTTTACACTTTTTTAATGTATTAAATACGTTATTGTTCGAGCCCTTCGACTATGCTCAGGGTAAACTATGTCGAGAACTTATGACGCTTCTCGACTCCTTGCAGTCGCTCGAAGAATAAAATTTAAATATTGCTTCACTGTAATGCTATATATTGATATATTTCGTTACAGAAACATTGACTATAGGTTATCTTCTTATTGCTATTTTCACTATAAAATGATATTATTAATACAGCTAGACCCCGCTGAGCGGGGTTTATTTTATTTTTGACCTATGAATAATATTCGTAACATCGGAATCATCGCGCACGTTGACCATGGTAAGACTACTTTGGTTGATGCCCTTTTGCGTCAGTCACATACAAAAATCAACAAAGAAACTGATGGTAGTGATCTGATCATGGATAGTAATGACCTCGAACGCGAACGAGGCATTACTATTTTCTCTAAAAACGCCTCAGTCATGTGGACCGATCCTGCAAATCCTTCAGCTGGTGCAACCAAAATTAACATTATTGATACTCCTGGACATGCAGACTTTGGTGGAGAAGTTGAACGTGTATTGACAATGGCTGATGGATGCTTATTACTTGTCGATGCCAAAGAAGGTCCTATGCCGCAGACTCGATTTGTGTTGAAAAAAGCTCTTGAGAAGAAAATCAAGATTATTGTCGTTGTCAACAAAATTGACAAGTCAGATGCGCGCATCGACCATGTACTAGACAAAACACTTGACCTCTTTCTCGAATTGGGTGCTG
>JACDET010000023.1:0-10431 GCA_013816255.1 Candidatus Levyibacteriota bacterium
AATTCCTGTTCCAGCACTAGGAGTCTGTCCAAGAACTCTCCCTCTCCCCTTGCGGGAGAGGGTCGGGGTGAGGGGTATCGACGTTAGTCCATTCTAAAACAACTAATTCCAACGGAAGCTGCGGCAACACTGCATATTTCATCTCACCATATGCGCGGGAAAGAAGGACAAATAGCTCTTTAATCTCAGAGAGCGTTAGATCTGTATCAGATAGTTTAGGTTTTGTCGTCACTTGTGCAATCATCTGCTCATGTAATCCTTCCATGAGCTTTTGGATAAAGTGTTTCATATCAACACCTTGTGCTGCTAAGTCTGCAATAATCTGTAATCCTTTTTGCGTATCTTTAGATTTGAATACATCAAACATCGCGGCAACGTGAAAAATGATACTTGAAACTTTGAACTTCTCTTCAATAAATTCTTTCGTCACTTTCTTACCACCGGCTAATGTAATAATTTCCTCAAGCATCTTTGCGCCGTCCCGAAATCCCCCATCAGCTAATTTCGCGATCATACTAAGTGCTTCGATCTCGACTTCTGCTTTTTCACTGATAATGATTCTATTAAAAGACCGCACAAGTTCCTCAGGCGTTGCTAAATTAAACGAAATATGAAAACATCTGGATAAAATCGTCGAAGGAACTTTCTGAACTTCAGTAGTACAGAGGATGAACATCGCATGCTCTGGTGGCTCTTCAAGCGTCTTCAGGAGCGCATTAAAGGCTTCAGTCGTCAACATGTGGACTTCATCAATGATATATACTTTTTTGAGCGCTGAAATTGGAGATAAGCGGATTTTCTCTTTCAGATCACGGATCTCATCAATGCCACGATTAGATGCAGCATCAATCTCAAGAATATCAATACTCGTTCCACTGGTAATAGCTATACATTGGTCACAAACATTACAAGGTTCAACGCTAGTCTTTCCCCTTTCCCCTTTCCCCTTTTCCCTCGTTGTGCAATTAACAGCTTTGGCGAGAATACGTGCAGTTGAAGTTTTGCCCAAACCTTTGGGACCGGTGAAGAGAAAAGCGTGTGGGACATCTTTTTTCAATACTGAAGTCAACGTCTCCCGTACGGCAGCGCTATCAAGATCATCAATTGTTTGTGGGCGGTACTTACGATAAAAAACCATATTTTAGAAAACTCAGAAAACTCAGTTCATCAGTATTTCTGATTATCAGATATTCAGACTACCTGAACTTCTGGAAATCTGAGTATTCCGAGTGTTCTGAAAAAGACTTACTCTACTCATGGTGCATCCCGAGTAGGTGCATCATGCCATGTTGGACGAGTTCGTCGATGCGTTCGTCAACCAAAAGCTCCTGCTCGACTGATTCGCGGATCACTTCAGGATATGAAATGACAATATCCCCCAAACGGGTGACATCTTGCGGAAGCTGTGTTTGTTCACCTTCCCCAAGTGGAAAAGAGAGAATATTTGCGGTCTTATCCTTATCTCGGTATTTCTTATTCAAAGCACGCATCTTGCGGTCTCCCACAACAGCAATTGAAACTTCAATCGCACTCTGCACGCTCTGTTCTTCCAATACAAATTGAACGGATGCTTTAACCCGCTTTCGATTCACTTTATACCGGCTTTCAACATAAATTAAAACCTTTGGTGTGTTCATAATTATATGTCATTGTGAGCGTAGTGAAGCAATCTCTACTAATAGGGATTGCTTCGTCAACCACTATCGTGGATTCATCGCAATGACAGTATTAAAACAGCTTTACACGAGCAGCTTCTTCTTGCTTCAACTTCTTTCGAAGCTTTTTGGCAAGGGACGGTTTGAGGTAGAACTTGCGTCGTTTTGCCTCTTGCACAATACCTGCATCCATCACTTTTTTAGAAAAGCTTCTTATAACTTGATCATCTGATTGTCCTGGTAACTTTTTTACAAAAACCATAATAAAACACCCCCTTAATTATTAATCAACAGCGAACTGTCGGTAAGTCTCTATTTTACTCTAAAACTCCCATTATGTAAATCACGACGGTATAAACAGTTATGCATTGCGGATTTTTTCAGCGAGGAATTCTCTCGTTTCTTTGGATGCATTCTTTACCACGCCTTGAATCACATGACCGCGATCATTCTCCCAGCGTGGAATCAGATGCACATGCAGATGAGGAACACCGCGACGTTCTTTGTGATTAATACCAATAGTAATCGAGTCTGGAGATAACGCTGATTCAATCTTCTTGGAAACCTCCTGCACGCTTCCCATAAGCTGTCCCAACTCATTTGGCGTATATTCCAAAATATTATTCCCATGCTTTTTGAGAATAACCATCACATGCCCCGGAGCTGAAGGAGTCAGTTCCATAAAAGACAGTGTAACTCCATCTTCATAGACTTTGAGTGCAGGGATGTCGCCTGCTATAGTTTTGCAAAAAAGACAATCAGTCATAAGTTTAGGGTAAAGGGGAAAGCGTAAAGGGTAAAGTAAAACCAAAGGGATTTTCCCCTTACCCCTTTACCCTAAACCCTTTCTACCACCTTAATAATCTCTTTCAACGAAAGCTTGGTTGGCCGCATCTTTGGATTCTTTGGTGAGCCGTTGAGGAGCATTTTTTTGGAGATGTGGAGAAACCAGGTGGCATCTGGATCTATTTTGCGCAGTTGTTCATACGCGAGCGTCAGGTCTGCACCCTTTACTTTCTCTGTACTTGGAAGGGTTTTGATACGGATATAGCCTTTGCGTGGATCTTTGCGGACGACGACGACATAACCCATTTTTTGTGAGAGCTTAAGGACAGTATCGTTAATCGTTTCAAATCCGATTCCCGGTCCAAAGCGTGTATCAAACTTAATCCCCTTTTCCTTAATCTCGCGCTCTGCCCAAATGCGGTTTTCAAATTGTGCTGTCAACGCATTAAGACAAAGGATTCCAAATTCGAGAAACTCTAAATCACGTCCTGGTTTGATGAATTTCAGTCCCTCAAGTATTCCTAAGAATCCAAATTCATATCTATCGGCCGCCGCATCAGGCCAATACACTTCTTTAAAATGGTCTGTATCGACAACAATCTTCACAACCCGTGAGACTGCTTCATCATGTTCAGGCGTCAAATGTCCAGCATGTGCGATCTGCTCCCGCACATAATCCCACACAAGTGAAGCTGCCGAGACATTCACATCCTGTACCTGATGGTGGTCAAGGGGAAGCATCCCGGTATCGACATGAATCACGTCATCCTCCCCTATCTTCTCAATCGGATTCTCACCTTTGTGTTTGGTATCTCGTGGATCAGGCTGTCCCGACAATCTATTTCCAGCTGGAACAAACCGAACCTCAGCCTCCTGCCAACCAGAAAGATATTTTTTCAGAAGCCAAGTCGAAGTAATAGCATCCCAATCAGGAGAAGCATGCGTAACAATGATCTTCATGAGCTTAAGTATACACTAAGACGATTCATATATTCAAAGATGAAAAGTTTATGAAGGTGTAGTTTTTCTTTCACTGTTTGTTTTCTTTATAATATATTGAGTAACCGGGTGGTGAATATCATATCCGTACACGCGTAATAATGATGCAATTCTAAAATCAGCCAGTGGTCGATGGCCGTTTTCAGCTTCACTTATTTGAGGCGGTGATAATTTACTGTTAATCAGCTCTCTTTCTACGTCCCGCAATGACATACCTGTTCCAGTCCTTAATACTCTTAGAATTTTTCCTATAGGTAAATCTGCCTGCACCCAATCCGGCACTTCTCTTCCTGGAATATCATATGTCAGAGCATTTGCTGGCTTAAACAAGAATCTACTTTTTTGTAAAGCTTTAATAACATCATCATCCAACTCTGCATCGGGTTCTAGAATCTTTTGGATAAGTATTGCATCTTCTGGAGTATTTAACCAGTTTTGTTGTATTTTATCTTGATTATCTTTTGTTAATGTTCCATCTTTTTCAGCTATTATCACTCTTGTTTGAGAAAGGTAACCTAACTGCGCTGCTTTTTCCACTAATGTCATCCCTTCAAGTATTCGTAAGTATCGCAGTACTTCTCCACGAGACGCATTTCGGAAATCTTCATCTGTCATGACACCCATATTGTTTATTAGTAGCCTTAGACGTTGCGCTGCTCCACCTTCAGTAGGTAATAGTGATGCTTCTATAATTCTTTTTACTGTTCCAGGTTCAGGGGTTTTATCTTGTGTCTCTAAACGTCCTAGTGTTACGAGAGGGATTCCAGATTCTGTTGCAAACTCCTTGCGAGATAAATATTCCCCCAAACGAATACTTCTCAATGCGTCACCTTTTGTCATATCCTCCTGATCAAATAGCCCATACCATCTTTGGTCAACAGAACGCATATCATGTACCTCTCCTCCTTTAAATTCAATAATTCCATTCCATGGAATAGTTGCTCTAATTTCAAGTTTTACTTGATCAGTCGCAGAACCTCTGTGCACACTGGATAGTTGCGTAAGTATACTGGATATTGCTGCTGCATTGTCATCCCCTTCTGACATAAATGGTCTCAATGACTCTACAGCACGCGCAGTAAATGCAGTGCCTGGTCTTGCAATAATTCCTCTTTCGATTTGACCGTAATAGCCGAAATAAGAACCAAGTAAATCTGCCATATCACTTAGACTAAGATCATGTTGTTGTCTAAAGGCTTTGAGGTAAGCCTCAAGTGGTTCAATATCACCTGGTGGAGCGTTTACTTTGATATGATTTACAGTAGCTGCATTTGAAGGTAGTGTATGACCTATTGACTCAGTCTCTAGTTCTGGTCTTGCTGTAGCAGTTGTTCTCCTACTATCAAAAACCGACACATTAATAGCACCAAAATCGATATTTTTTGAAGAAACCCTTTCTTTCACCTTTGGAACTGATGTATCAGCTGCATCAATTGTTGTCTCATTATTTGGGGAATGCTGTTTACAACCATCTAATGGAGTACTATGATCGACTCCATTATTATAGAAATCCCTTTCTCCAGTTTTCTCCTGAATAACACTATCTTCAGACGGGTCTATAGGAATCTCAACGCTACTATGAGGGAGATACGTTCCAACTGTACCTTTATAAAGAATTTGTGCCGCCCCACCTGTTGCCTGAACTCTTTTTATATCACCATCCGGCTCATTCTCTGTGTGGGTATCCGATACTGCAATAGAAGAATTATCTTTAGAAACAATAGCTGTTGATTCTTCTTCCGGCTTCTCATCAGTGGGACTATTTGGCGTTAGTGGCGGAGTAGCATGGCTTGAAGGTATTTGAGAAGAATTCTTTACATCACATATACTGCCAATACTTTGCTCAACAGAAAAACCACAATCAACATCAGCTAATCTACCATGTTTTTCGAAAGCCGCTACGACTTCTTCTCTTGCTTCGATATGCGGCTCATGAGGAAATGTATCTTCATATCTTGGTCTCTCTTGAAGAGTACTTAGATCATTGCGTGGATCAACTTGTGAACCGGTTTCATCTCTACCACTCATTTGCACTGCGCTGGTCCTAAGATTATCTGTAACAGCTGCCTGTAAAGTAGTAAACAGTTTAGGAGTTTCTTTATTAAATCCGATTATTGGTTCCTTTCTAACAATAGGTAACCCTGCATTTTGCACTGGACCATCTAACGATCTACCACCCGGAGGTTGGATGTCACGTGTTGGATAAATTATGTCTGGCTGTGAGCCTTGTATTTCTGCTGCCATTGATGAATTATATACAATATAGTATTTTAATGCAAAACTATAAGACTCTTCTGCTCTATATGTCCTCTGAAGAAATTTATCTATGCATTAATGCGCCTATAAGTCCATTGAATCCAGCCTGATTAGCCATTTGTGTGATTGCTTGCAGATTTCTTCCAATAAGTGATATCTTCAAAGGAACTTTTACTCCATGCTGTTTCAATAGTAAGATGCTGTCCATCAAAACAGCATCAGGAGCGTCACCATTTCCGGCTGATTGCAAAGCTTCAATAACTGCTTCTTTGTCTCCGACAATTCCTTGATTTGCATCGAGTCCAAAAAGATAGTCAACAATCCGCCCTTGTGCACCTGTGACATCCCCTTCTGCAAGAGAACCAACCATACCATACAATAACTGTTGATCATCATCCTCAAGCCGTAGGAGGTTATATCGATCAAAAACAGCAACTTGTGTATTATCTTCTGTGATTCTGAAGTTTCCTTTATGGAAGTCAGGATGCACCAAACCGGCTTCTAATTGCGCTAACGCATCTTTCGCTAGCAAAGAAACTGCATCTTGAAAATCATCCCGAGAGATCACCCCAGCCATCACATCGGTTGCACCTGTGTCAACGATTTGTAACTTTGACAGATTTGTTCCTTCAACAAATGCATCTCTTCGTACCCAACGCGTGCCAGTAGGCTTTGACTCTGGTACCAATATGCTATAGCGGTTAGTACCTTTATCGAACTGGCTTGTCGCGCTATCATGACGTAAACGAAATTCAGCATCTTTTTCTTCAAAATCAGGATCGTAAAGTTCGTTATGGACCCACTCCTGGACATCACCCAAGAGGACACCCAACAATTGATAATTTCTATTTTCCGGCTCCAACTCTTGCGCATGAGCAATAGTTCGTTGCGCAAGACTTACTATTTTTGCTAAATTATATTCGACATTTGGGTTTCGTACAGCAACTGCCTCGACAGTTCCATCATCCATATATACTTTATTGACACTCATCAAGGAGCCTCCTCCAATTCGAGGACCTATCTCAGCAATATGCCCCATCAGGTCTGCTATCGGGGGAGCAATTTCGGCTTCTCTTCTCATAACACGATACATCTGCAGTCGTGTTTGACCCCGAGTACTATCTGTAGCCTCTCGAACTCGTTCTTCATGCTCCTCGGGTATCTCAAAAAACTGCCCTGCAAGCTGTAGCATACGTGCTCCCACAGCCGCTGACTTTTCTCCTACGGTTATTCCTAACTCCCATGGAGAAAGAGCGCCTCCTTCATTTCTTTCACCTTTATCTTTAAAGAGTGCGAGTAGTTTGGTCGAATTATCAGTTACCATTTCAGTCTCAGTGCCAGTAGCTCCTCCTGTCATTAATTTATACATCTTTCGTTGTAAGCCAACTTTATCCCTTCCTGTAGGATTCTGGATCAAACCTCTTTCTTGTATATCTTGAAGCATTGCTTCTCCCATCTTGATTGCAAGATCTCTCAATGGATACTCTTCTTGTGGAAGATTCAAAACCATATCTATTAAGAGCGGGTTAAGGTGTTGGTATAACTCCTCTTGATCTCCGACTGCGACAAGCGCACTAAGAAGTGTCTTAACCATATCTGCACCTTCATCACCGGATAAATTAACTTTGCCTGAAACAAAACTGTCGACGAAATGTTGCCTTCCCTCATCAGTCGATAATACACCTCCCTGACCAGTCATTGTTTTTCGAAGGAGTGCATACTTCATTGGATCTGTCGCGAGATATGTATCTGCTACCGTCTTGGCGAGTGTTACATAATCTCCTGGTACTTCTCTTGACCAGTATTCAAATCTTGCCTCTTTACCAGGATAGCGGTGTGTTGCAAGTGCTGTTTCGACTTTAAAATGACTTGCTACCTCTCGATCGCCATCACCGACTCGAGAGACATGCCACCAACGTTCAAAAAGATACTCCTTTAATAGCTCATCTGATCTGCCAGACTGAAGAATAGCATCAAGTAGCCTACTCGGCTCCATACCCTGACCATGAAATTGAATAGTTTCAAATCCGTCATCTGTTTCATACGCTCTGTAATCATCCAAAACAAATGTATCAATGACGGCTGCCTCTCCTACCAGCGTATCGTTACCTAGGAATCCGGATAGTGTATCTTGTAATGCTGCTTCCAATCTTTCGAAATGTTCAGCAGAATTTGCTTTGTGTTCTATCAGGTGCGCAAGTGCATCTGCAAAAATATGTCGAGGCAAATCACCATATTTCTCAAATATGAAAGCCATGCCCTTATCAAAATCAAGCTCCTTTATAATAGCTTCGGCCGCTCTGCTGGGGACTTGTAGTACAACCTGCGTATTTTCTGAAGTTAAGCCCAATGCAAAGAGTCTTTCAAGACCATCCACACTATGCACTTTTTCATTATTCTTGAAAATTACAGTAGCTATTTTGTCCCAATCATTCTTTTCAAGCTTTATACCGGGGACTATCTTGACCATTTCAATGAGCACCGCTGGACTTTTGCCCCTCATTAATGCTTCTTTATACGCTTCTGTTAGCAGATCTCTCAAATTTTCTGCTTCCAATATATCTTGCAAATTCACATCCCATGGAACATCCATACCCATATCTCTTGCCAAGCGTGGAGCATCAATCGCAGTTTGAACAAGTTGTTTTACTCCTTTGACATGCAAAGCTGTTTGTCCGTTTAAGTACTCTAAATCACTATTAATCATTGCAACATATCGCTCAGGGGTTGCACATATAGCCCACAGTAAAAATCTGTCAGGCAGATCTGGCACAGCAATACTCGGTACTTTTCCTGCATATTTATCTGAAATAGGCTTATTGAGATATATGTCTGCAATAAAGGACAATAATGCAGGCGATGGCATAGCTTCAGCATTGTCTCCAAAACGATCTCGCAATACCCCGAGGATTCCTGAAACAGGCACCTCATTTTGCACATGCATGAGTTTACTACGAAGCGTATGATTGGTAACTTGCGTTAAATCTTCAATACCTTTTAGATAAGGGAATTTTTCAGCGACGTAATCAAGAACGTCGACGGGGTTGGTAATCGTCGATAGTTGCTCAACTCGCTTTTCAAATATTTGCTTAAATACATCATTGTATGGTCGATATGTTTCGCCTTTACTTGAAACAGTATCTATATTTAATTCATCAATATGATATATCATAACGCCGCTTTGACTATCCACTGTAGGGAATACACCAAAAGGGGCATCCACCAATGCATCTCCAAGGGCAATCAAACTATCCTCTCCATCGATACCTCTCGCTTGTAGCTCTTTTATAATAGGTTGATAGTACAGTGAGGCATTGACAAAATCATCATCATCATCATGTGCTCGAGGAGCCAATACATCGGCTATTACACTCTCTTTAACGAGTGCTACGTAGCCAGGTATGTCAACACGTTCTTGTGATTTTAAATACGCACCAAAGACTTTTTCAGCGGTATCACCTACAAGAAATGGATTCCGCACAACATTTATACCAAGTGAATTAAGACTATCTCTCTGGAATAGCGTGAAGAGTTCTCGAACTTTATCATCTGTATCAAATTTCGCAGTCCATTCGTCAAAAGAAATTCCCCCATTATCCAATAAATCCTTCATCGCATCAGCTTGACCGTATCCATGGGCAATAACGATGACTGCAAGGTCTGCAGCTTCTTGTTCCGTAAGTGTAGGATCGGCTTCTTGCAAGACAGTTGTTTGCATCCCGATGACTCGTTCGGCTCTTCTTATTCCAGTGAGATACGAGATAGTTTGACTTTCTCCGACGATATCATGACATTCGCGTTGCACTACGATCCTCTTTTCAATCACTGGTAGGTCATCAAAACGCTCGATAAGTGTTGCAGTATCTTCGTACTCTCCCCACTGATCTGGTGTAATCGGTAAGGGTGTAAACTTGTCAGACAGGTTGCGTATATCAATAAGCCGAGCTGCTTCTTCGAGATTTAACCGTCTATCCAGGAGAGAACCATGCACGACATCTCCTATAGTTGTTGCGCCGATATGGTCTTTTTGCCAAGCTTCAAGCTTTTTGAACATAGAGGTCATACCTGCCGGATTTATACCTTTTGCGTCGAGTCTTTCCATCGGACGAAAGTCCGCCTCAATCTCATGTCTTCTTTTACTTCCAATTTCAGCTACAGGCGACGCTGCACTTGCATGATCATGTGCGTGTTCACCAAGCAAGTGTTCAAATTCGTGACCCCCAAAAACAGCATCAAGCTCTTCTGTATATTCTGCCAGTCCAATAAATGCATCTGATACGACAGCATAGCCAGGCGTAGAAAATGCATCCGGCGTATCGCTATGAACAACTATCAGTTCAGCTTTTCTTCCCTCTGTAATGTAATCAAGTCGTTCCTGCATATACGTAGCAATCGGACTGTCTGGAGCATACCGGGGGTTATGTGACAAAAAGTCATGTAAAAAACTCCACCTTCGCTCAAGAGTCTCTTCGCGACTATCTTTATCATGTTGGTGAGCAGCAACCTGGTCTATTCTATCAGTACCATCGTTGGATATACGTTCTGGAAGAGATGCTATTGCCGTCGTATGACGCCTATTTGGGTCTGTAGTATCTAGTCTCGAATCCGAGGTGGGGTTATCTATATCTTTTACTGAAAGATCCTGTACTACAGCAACAGGTATTGCAGGAATCTCCTCCTGCAGATCACTTTGTATAGGGAAATTAGGAAGATTTTTTTCTGAACTTACTATAGG
>JACDET010000023.1:10441-23687 GCA_013816255.1 Candidatus Levyibacteriota bacterium
ACTATAGGAAGTCTATTTATCCCTCCACATGGATCAAGTGAAGCACCTTGCGGCCTCTCTATCTTATCTGATCCTTTAAATATTTCTAGTTTCGAGATTTCTGCTGGCATTGGAAGATTATACTGCAAATGAATCTAAATTGAAAGCTATAGGGCCTTTTCCAAACTCCATATAGATGGCAATTTAAGTCTAATAGTCAGAAACTATAGTAAATAATTTCTGCGAAAACACATGCAAACATAATTGCAACATCGTCTATCCTAAGTGACATTCCCTCAGAACTATGAAGCGATTTTCCTAGTTGACCAATTGATGTAACAAGTTTTCCCTGGACATCATCAAAGCGATGGAAGGCGAACAATGTGTAACCCGGCAGTCCGTACCGGATCAAATGATTCTCCACCTGGCCGCTGTACTGTATCATGCTTTTGAGGTGGTGGAAGATCAGGTCTTCCACTAGGAACTTCTGCTGCCATGTGGGGATTATAAGAAAAGGTAATGAAAAAGCACCCCTCATTCTAAGATTTATTTAGTATTAGAACCATCCATTCGCTTTACCACCCCAGTAGAGAAACCCTTGTGGTTCTTTCCACTCCCAACCTGATGGGCGGAAAATTCTTCCGGATGTTGGATCAATATATCCTTTATTCACGAGAGCCCAACCCTCTTTGTCGCTTATACCACTAGCTGGATCTGTATAAACCAGACATCCTTCATATTTAGGTGGTGGTGCGGCAACCCCCCGTGCCAAAGTTGAAGCTCGCATTGATGTCAATGTTTTTGATGGATCAGCTTTCGCGACACTTCTAGCTTCTGTTGCCGAAGCTAGTAATTGCTGCTCGCCTCCTGGTGATTCACTCATGAATGCATGAGTTGATACATCAGCAGTTGGAACTTCTCCCCTTCCTTCTACGAGTACTGTTCTGGTTGCACTAGTACGACTAGCTGGTTTAGTAACCTTGGTTTCCTTACGATTGCTGTCAGTAGGATTGAATAAATCCATACTTGCCTCTGGACCATATGCTGCTCGAAGATCAGCCACTATATTTTTAGGTACTATATCTTTTCCCACTACTGGGAGCGTCGTTGTTGGGGGTACATCGTCAAGTGTTCGTCCTCCTGGACGGCCAATTGCAGTCATTGCTTTATCTGGAGTTCTTGATCCTAGTTCTACAGCCATTGAGGAATTATAAACTATAAAGATATAAAAAACAATTTATTAGACTATTCGTATGCATGTTGCTCTTTGGGTTTCCATCCAAATCGTACAGTGTTGATGTGATTTTTGGCAGTAAGTTCATGGATACCAAACTGCTGAGCGATTGTTGCAGTATCGACGCCTCCACTTTGTAAGGCTTTATAGATAGAAGATCTAATCTCGTAAGCTCTTGTCCTATTTGTTTGAACTTCACTTTTTCTTCCAAGTCGTAAGACAGCTTTTCTAACCTGATCAGGCATTGCACCACTTTGTTTAATTAATTCTAGACTATCCGTTACACCACTATCGAGTAATGCACTAACGCTTGTGGATATTTCGCGGAGACGCTGACCTACACCTCGTGTCTGTTCACTACCTTCTCCAATTGCTGCTGCTATTTTTAGGCGTTTATTTGAGATATCTCTTGACAATATATCTGGTAGTTTTTGTGTAACCTGACTTATCGCCTGTTTAGTAACCCCAACTTTATCGGCAAGAGCTTGTCCGCGTAAACCATCATTATACCGAAGCCATGCAATTTCTTGTTGTCTCGGAGTCAACGCTGTAAAACGATGTAATAGCTTTGATTCATCGACATCAAGAGTGGAATTCTCATCGGTAGCCATATTTATATCCAATACTGTAGCAACCAAGGATATTACTTCGCGCGGAGAAACTTGTTCACCGAGTCTTTCGGATAAAGTTACCAGCGCATTAGTAATTGTATCCCTATCACTGTCAGCAAGCTGACCTGTATCGTCAATGCTCTCAACTGATTCTCGAACTCTTATACCATGTTCTACTAGTTCTTCTTCAGAAAGACCTCTTGTCCCACCTTGATTTACTTCTCTTTCTAATTGCGTTTCTTCACATGGATTAGCTGACTCTGAAATGGGAGCGTTTACTTTGTCATGGACATCACCAGTTGGGAATAACAGAATATGCTTAGGTTCTGGAGCTTCTGTTACAGAAGGACTGGTGTCTCTTTCTCGTGTTCCTCCAAGAACGGCAACTTCACCCTCGGACAATTGTACAGGAAGAGATTTAGAAAAGGCAGGTACATCAGTTCCTTGTTCGAATAATTGTGGGACTGCGGTCATGGAAATGGTAGTGCTTCCAACAGAGATATCTTTGCTTACTGTTGGTAATCCCCTAGTCTCAGGCACACCAAGCGTTCTACCATCAGGGCGATCAACACCTTTTGGCACTGTTGGATTAACTATTTCTGGTCTTGGACCATCTGTTTCTGCTGCCATATAATTATTAATACCACTATTCTCGTTGCGACGATTTACCTGAAGTAAAAAGTGTTTTTGCGACCGTACCTAAAGCTTCGATACCACGATCTACTTTATCCATTCGAGCTGTCCATTTGTCTACATTGGCTGCATTTTCTGCTCCAAAAGCTTGAGGATGAGCATTACCATTTGCATCAATACTATATGCTTGCCCAAGCATACTTGAAGTATGTGCAGAATATGCCATTTTCCCAAGCGGTCCAAGATCGGCGGAATCCGCATCATATTGCGCATCTGCAGCCTCTATAGCATCGAGGTGAGGAGAGATAAATCCTATATCACCCTTTGGGGCAGTAGGAAGACCTCCCGGTCCAGAAGTATCTAAACTTCCGCCACCTGGCCTCGTTATTCCTGTTGCAATGCTCTTATCAATAGGATCGGGATGATTAATTTCTACAGCCATAATCTCGTATTGCTGATAGTATAGTTAAGACCTTATAATTTTGCAACTAGGTCTTGACAACGCGCAATGTTGCGTTATAATGCTTTAAATGCGCATCAAACTAATGTGTGTTATTTTTGTTTCAAAATATGCCAGCACCAGAATACAGTATACCAAGTAACAATGATAAACCAGGGCCAGTCCGTGCCCCTGGTGTTGATACCTTCAGGCCAGGAACCTCTCTCGATACAGACATCTCTAAGGGTAAAAACAGCCTTCCTGTCGTGACAGGTCCAAAAGAATCAAGATTCCAGGGTCAAGTATGGGATCTCGCTGATAACCCACCACCAGGTCATACAAACATTCCTCAATCCGCTCCAAAAGAACATGCTCCAGATCCAATGTTTGGCGAAGAATACGACAAGGCGATTGCGGCTATTAATAACGTACCATATAAAGGACCATTTCCAAAAACAGTACGTGCAGGTGAAATTGTTGTAGGAGGAGCATTTGTAAAAGGTGTAGGCACAACTGGATCTGCTGTGTTAAAAGTTGGAGAAAAAGGTGCAGGCAGAATTGAAGCTGTTGCTGGATCTCGGATTGTGGACGAAACAATAGCAGCTGCTACGGACATGAAACAACTAGCAATAGATACCGCAAACTTAAGAACAGCCGAAGGACGAGCAAAAGCAACGGAAGCATTCAAAGGTACAGTACGCGAAATAGCTGCTGATGGTAGAAAAGACTTACAGCATGTATTTGGTTACACAGATGATACGGGAGAAAGACATGAAGGAGCAGTTGAAAGAGGTTATGATAAAACAGTTAACGTCTTAGGGAAAGCTGTAGATGATACTTTCGGACATACAGATGATGATGGAGAAAAGCATCAAGGACGAATTGGTCATGGTTGGCAGAATGTCAGAGATAACAATGGTGACTCTCGATCCCTTGTAGCATCAATTGTAGTTTCAGCAGGGGTTATTGGCGGAGCTATTTATGGGCTCAACGAACTCAAAGGTGCGAATGCTCATGCTGATGCATCCACACCTGAAAAAGCAGATACTTCAATCGTTGGTCCAATCGTTCCAGGTCCAGATGGCCTAGAACGTACAGACTGCAATTTCCAGGGTATGGGCAGTACTGAGATTATATGTCAAACCGATTCTGGTGGATTAGTTGGAAGAGTATCTGATAACCCCTTCCGAGATCCAAATGGTGATGGTATAGGACAAACAGAAGCTCTTATACGATCTGATTCAGGAAGTGATGTAGCACGAAGAGGTTCAGCGCAAGCAGATCTTTCCCCTGGTGAAACAATGCAAGTGCCAATCAACGATAGAGATGGAAATTCGACAGGAGCCAATCTGTACGTCCAAAGTCATGGTCCAGACGCAGAGCAACCGTATTCTGCATATACTACAGGCGATACTCCACAAGCAAAAGGCTAAAGAGAATACCTCATTTTTTGATGTTTTTTCTCATACCGATTCCATTTTAAGCTCATATAGCAACAAAAACTGATGCGTTGTGGACTTGCAATGCCAATCTATCTGTGGTATCATCATTACTTACTATAAACCCTTTTTAACAATCCCTATGGCAACTGAAACGGGAGGAATCCCTCAATCAGATAAACAACAAGATAAACCCACAGTAATTGACGCGCAAATAATAGATCCCCCCAGCGGAGCAAGCCTTGATACATCGGGATCTGAACAACACAGAGTAACTGTTATTCCCAAGAATACTCTCCCAGTAGGAGAACCAACGAGAGGAGGTACTGTGGATAGAGATAGATTGGGTATTTACACAGGTCTTGCTGCTTCCGGACGTCGGGGATTTAGTGCGAGAGTAAGCCTCATCGGCGATGGCGAAGAGCACAAACTTATTGTTGAAGGAGGAGGTTTCGTAGCCAACGGACAAGGTGATGATATTAATGGTGAAAAAACATTAATAACGCCAGCAGGGGCAAAAGCAGTTCCCTACCCTGTTGCTGAAGGAGAAGCTGACAATGAAAGATTTGGTTTTTGGAAGCGAATTACTGGAGAACCTGGCAGATGGATGGAGGATGATCAAGAACCTTGGGTAGCACATCCAGGTATACCAGTTGAAGATGCTATTGTTGCTTCGCAAGCTGGCCGACCTTATGCAATTGTCGCAGATGCAGAACCGATAAAACCAGAGGAAATAAAAAGGTTGGCCGCTGAAGTTGGTAAACAAATCATAGCAGCCAAAGCAAGAGAGGAAGAACCAGGGCAAGAAGAGAAAGCACAGTTATTAAAAGAGCGACACGGTGAAATAAGCAAGGGAGTAAAGACTGGATTTTGGAAAGTAAGGCCAGCGGTTGGAGCAGCAACAGAAGCAGACGTAGAGGAACTTGCAATGAAGTATGAAATGGCAGCATATGCTCCACAGTTAAAGTACACACTTGGCGTTGCTGAAAGAACATACCCGACTCTTGAAGATGCATTGGCAGATGCATCTGTTCCGCCTATTGTAGGTTCTACCGAGTTAGTAAGCCATCTCGTTCCTATTCCCCGTGGTGATCACCAGCTACAGGGAGTTGCTGTCAGAGAACGTCCACGTGCTAATACCAACCCAGAAAACCAAGACAAAATACCTCCCGAGCGCGCAGTACCATTTGGTAGAGTTATTGATGATTACGATCATGCAGGAAAAGTTTTTAACTTGGACGCTGATCGACAAACAGAACAACTAATTTTTGCTGGTAGATCAGGAATAGGAAAAACTGTAGCAATTGAGAATTGGGTAGAAGCAATGATACGAAATGATGCTGAACGTGCAAGACAAGAATCACAAGAAGCAACTCAGGAAGGACATACAGATACCAAAACCCCGGAGAGGCGCCCAATGGGAGCTCTTCTTATAACGCCAAAAGCTGGTAACGACTTCAAGACATTAGGAGAGCGCCTTGCCGCAGAAGGGAGAGATGTCATATTTGTCTCTTTTGATGATGCAGATGCAGTCCCCGTAGGAATCGATCCGGCAAGACGTATGCCAGGAGAATCCCCGAAGCAAGCAGATGCACGACTAATTACAGGTGTTGTATCTTCCCAAGCAGCTTCCGGTAACCATGATCCTGAAGTGGGCAGGACGATTGAACAATATGGTGGTGAAGGAGCCAAAGGATCACAATTCGGAGGAAAAACGATTGCGTCTCTTCATGAGAAAGCAGGAATGGATCCAAACTTGGGAATATCAAAATATGCTGGCGGTGATCCAGCAGAACCAACCTTTAGAGATTTCGTCGACAAAACAATAGAAGACGTAAAAGGTCATGCATTTACACATCAAGCTGAACGGCTCCCTGAATTTGTAGGAAGCTGGCTCGGCATGGTACAACAAGCGGGTGTCGACTATCTCGAAGGGTATTCCATCTCTCCTGAAAAAATGCGAGAAGCGATTACTATCGTTAACATTAGTGGCGTAAGAGATCCTATCGCACGTTCTTTAATTGTCACAACTCTCGCAGACTTCACGACAGCAATCATGGAGCATGAACAAAATCAGGAAGGTGATCCAAACCGCACAAAATTTCTTCTTGTCGTTGACGAAATAAACGAAGTAGTGAAAGAAGATACGCCTGCTGAGGAGAAAATGGTGGCGATAACAAGACGTATACGCTCTACAGGAACCGCTGTAGCTTTCGGTGCGCAAATCTTGGCAGAAGTACCCGGCGGTATCATATCCAATACTGGTACGACAGTAGTTCTTGAACAAGCAAATCCAGAAGACATAGCTGTCGCAGCAGGAAAATTAGGAATCACAGATCAAGAAATGGGAACACTAGGGAAACTAAAACGTGGAGTTGCCTATATTAAATCTCCAGATGCTGGTGACGCAGTACGGGTTGCATGGCCTGATCGTCCAGCACGAGAAGCAGGAACACCATTCAAGCTAAAAGGTCCTAAAGCGCTCATTGATGATAACGGACAAGAATTATACACATTGCGAGAAAAGTATGAAGCAAAAGCATTTATTGACAATACAACCCCAGGAACTGTTACCCGTTTATGGGCAGATTTGGAAGTTGTTATAGAAGCACTGGGAATGGATACAGCCAAACCTGATGATGCTTTTCTTCAGCAGAACGAAGCACTCGATTTCTTTGATAAAATCCGGGAACGAACTGGTGGCGACAGAAGAGTATTTGATCTTGCTTTACGAACTGTTGTGACACAGGCTGTAGATGAGCGAGCGAAATATTTTCTCGAGGAGAAATCCCGCGATAAAGTAATTGATAAAGTCACAAGAAGACTGACCCACCATCTGGTTCATCCAGACAAGCCCCTGCCAGTCGAACTTACTCCTGGTCCAGCACTTAAGGTGTTAGAACCTATTACATCCAAAGGTAATACACATGCATTTATAAATCATGGGGAAAGATTTGCTGATGCGAGAAAACAATGTGGTGACGAAATAAGGAGAGTAGAAACAGCAGTCGCTAATGGTCATATGGAGATGACTGATGCGGTATCAGATTATCTAAGAAGTCAACGAACTAAAGCCGCAGAGTTTGATGAACATTTAATACAATATCCTATGTTCACCTATGATGCGGCTACAGGAGAAATAATCAACCATCGAGATCACCCTGCTTACGCAAAGTTAGATGCATCCAAGCTTCCTATAGGAGTTTCACTGTCCGATCTTCTCATTCCTCCAAATGCAGGTGGTTACACGATAGATAAAGGGATCGGTATCACAATTGATGATGCTGTTGCAGGTGGTCAAAGAGATGCATGGTTAAGCACTTTTGAGGGAATACTTAATTACTTTGACCTTCCAGCAAAAACCCGAGAATTACTTTTTGGTGAATATCGAGGTATTCTCGACACCTACATCGCGAAAGGACAGGCAAAACTTGATGCAGCAAATGTGCCGAACCCAACCATTCAAGCATTGGATGCAGTTGTTAATAAGTTAACTACAGGAATCAGCGGTGGCACTGTTTTTCACGCTAAACAACCACAACCAAGTACAGAAATATCTGAAGAAGACAGAAGAGGCTATTTATAGAGAGCTTGAAGATTTCTTGAGGATGGATTATAATAGCCAATTCAAGAAAATAAATTATGGCAGCACCAGAAATGGGAGGAATCCCACAACTAGGAAAAGAGGAAATATCGAAAGAACTCGCTAGGCCGAGCGGGAGTTCTCTTGCGCCTGACAGAGAGTTTAATGTTCTCCGCCCTCCAGTTGTAGGTGGAAAATGGCTAGCGCAAGTTGGTGGAGAAACAAATGATAGACTCCCGACGCGTACATCACCGAGACTCGCCGATGTCGTAACCTCACCTGAAATGCCCCGAAACCATATAGATAAAATCGGATCATCAGAAGACAATACAGATTTCATCGGTACTGTTGCAATCGAGGCTGTTCAAGCTGATCCGGCAGCACAAGCACTTGTTTTTGATCTTTCGCTAACAAATGTTTCGCATCGTATAGAGGAACAAGCTGGACGACGAGGTATTATTGTTGTTGAAGAAGGTATCTCCCCTGCCGCCTTTATGGCAGGAACTCGACCTGAACAATTTGCAGATATTATCGAAAAAGCACTTCACGGAGAAGAAGGAACTCGACCAGAAAGAGGTGTTGTAAGAGAAGTTGCAGGTGCCTTACAAGAACATGATGGATCCCTTTTAACATATGAAAGCGTTGATAAAGCATTACGCTATTTAGATGAAAGACCAATTGCTGTAGCAAATACACCGGAAGAGCTTAAAAATGTTTTAAGTGTCATTTGGAGTAAAGAGCGAAGAGACAAACTCAGTGAGGATGGAACATTTGGTAACGTGATCGACTTGCTCACAATATTGAGAGATAATGAACCAGAACAAGACACCAGTCAGCCAACTGGACGCGCTCAAATAGTTGCATTTAGACTACCCCATGGACAAGTAGGAAGTCAGCTAGAACTGCGGGCACTTTTAGGCGGACGCTTGCCACAAATTATAGGCGATAGATTTAAAGAAGGTACTCCTGCTGTTTTGGGTGTTATCGACGCACATGCATTGCCAAAAGCAGATCTTGAAGCCATAGCCGACCTTACTGCTAGTAAGAACGTCGGGCTTACAGTACTTGGATTCAACCCTACAAGAACACCAGACGAGACACTGCCTTTCATAGGAGATAATGGATCTATAGTTGTTACAAGAGTACCTGGTTCTGTTTCAGGCAAAGTTTCAGAGATTATTGGTACAACACATGGAGAAAGACAAACAGGACGAAGCGAAGATGTAAGTGTAAATACCTCGCATAGTCAAGGAGAAAATGGTAGTGAAACCAAAGGCTGGTCCAAGGACCGCTCAAAATCAACGAATTTGGATACCGGTGATGTAACCGTTTCTAGTAGTAAAGGGACGAACGGTAGTAAAACCAAAGGCTGGTCCAAAGATTCATCTGTTGCCATCAATGTAGGATCAGCAGCGACCTATGAGATAGGAGAACTACCACGGGTAGTACCATCAAAGCTGGAAGAATTACCTTCAGGATCAGGGCTTGCTTTTGTCCCAGGAGCGAAACGCATATCAGAAAAACCATTTAATCTTGCTATCCATGGCGCTACAGGCCCCCAAAAACCTCTTGAAGCCCAACTTGCTGATGCATATCCTGGAGCTATCCCCCCAGTAGAAACACCAGATGCGTTACCAAAAGTAAAAGCAAGTCTTTACACTTCTCCAATCGCCCGAGCACGCCAAGGTGCTCGAGAAAGACGTAATAATGACTTAGCAAAAGCGCGAGCAGAAAGAGATAGGCTGAAATTTCAAGGTGCTGTAACCGCTGCTGGATTCCGATATAGTGACTTTGTAACCCCTACGGGAGACATGGTCGCTCCAACAGCACGAACAGAACAACAACAACAGGTCTTGCATTCTTTGCTTGAAGGCTCACAAGAAGCACGAAAAGGAGCTATTAAGGCACTTGCCCAAAAAGAAGGCATATCAGTTGATGTAGTCAACGCTGCACTTGCAAGAGATACTGCAAGTAGAACTCCTTATAAAGAACATGTCAAAGATCTTGTGACATTTGAAGAGCTTCAAAAGAAACAACTCCTAGCAGGAGATGCAGAACAGGAGTAATCTATATTAAATTTCTGATGAAATCCATTCTCCCCATGATTCAACATGCATAATGTATGTAAGCTTTTATAAAAGGCTATGATGCAATTTTTGTATAATATTCTTCAAAAGCTTTTCTCCCAGCACGCTTCGATTCTGAATATGTCTCAACAATCTTTGCTAATGCAGCATCAGTTGGCATAGGTACAGAACCGTTTGCCCATGATTCTAATAGATCCTTATTTGCGTTAAATGCCGTCCGTGCAGAGCGCTTCCCTAGCAACGTAGCAATACCTGTTTTATTGTCTGCATATTGTTCCCACAATACTTGTCCAGGATCGGCTGGCGGAGGCATTTCTGGAGGAACCTTTACATCAGGTGGCTTTGCATTCTCTCCCTTTGGCATTGCTTCAACAGAATCTGGTTGCAAAATACTTTGTCGAAGATATGGAATCTTTGGATCTATTAAAGGAGGTGTAGGACTATCCATAATCGCAACAATCACTTTTTCAGGAGCGTTACCAGGCGGGCCAATATAGACGCGCTTCATCACTTCCCCATAACCACCTCTTGGAAGAACTGGCTTTTCTGTGTCGAGTGAACCGCCACCGGGACGAGGAATGCCCGTGCTACCTACACTAGTACTTGGAGGAACATCTTTTGGATTAGGTCTACCACCTGCTTCAACTGCCATATATATTATTCAGATTATAGCATAAGATTGGAAATAACTCATAAATCGACACATTTTGGAAATTTGGTTTTTTGGTAACTTTATCGGCAGAACTTTACCCGCTTTATGGTGCGCACCGCTATTGAGAGGCTTAACCGGTGTTCTCATCTTTATTCCCGGTCTTTTGTTGCTCACGTGCTTGCCATTCATTATAATGTTTGGCTACTAGGTCTTGTAATTTCTTTTGTTCAACTTTTGAAAGTCTTGTGGCAAATCTTTCATTGTGGGCAAGCAAAGCTGTAGCAATCGTAACAACATCATATACATCTCCTTTGGGACCAGTCGCTGTGCGGATCAATTTGCTATCTATCTGTTTCTCCAAAACACTTTCACTAAGTTGATTAAATGCGCGGGTAACCATGCCGGGTGAAGCCGCAGCTGGTAATTCCGGTGCAACTGCAGGATCTTTTAGAATACTATAAAAATGCTTATAGACTTCTTGCCTGAAACTCCTGGTACCGTCTGATGCTTTATCAAAATGACCTTCAATTCTTCTTTCAGCACTCGTTCTGTCTGTTTCTCCGGTAGATCCTTTAGCTGTACTTTGAGGTACTACCTCTTCACCAGGCTGCAAATCAACCGGTGTTCCAGATGATGTCATCATGTCTGGCTTGGATTCAACAGGTTTGAAAGCCATCAAGTATCCTTCTACAGATGCAGGATCTGTCATCAGCTTTGTTAAAAAAGTCATACCATTAACTCTCTCATTAAATGTTCCTACTTCCATCTCTTGCAGCTTCTTTACATCAGTTAATAAAGACCATACCATCTCACCTTCAGGACCACGTTCAAATATATCAGCCGCAACGTCATTGAAATCTTCTCTCGCCATGAGTTCAGCCGCTTTCTCCAAAGCAGGTACATAAAAGTCAGAAATCAGATTTTCTCTATCTACTGATAACAATACCTCTGCGCGTGGGCTAATAAGCTCAATAAGTGGTGCTTCATCTGGCAGATCAAGCTCTAGCTTATGTAACTGTCTTTGGATATGGTTATCGTACACAATAGCTGCGAGACTAGCGACATCTGTCCTCGTTAATGTTGCGAATTCAGGAGCTTCTTCTTCGACTTTGCGTTCTACTGCAGGCTCAGATGCCGGTGCTTCAGTGACTGATGGAGTTACATCAAGTTCACCAGCAATGATTGCAGCCTCAACGTCCGCAACCCGTCCCCCTGGTAAAGGTGTATGTGTAGTCATACTACCCAGTACTTCTGTTCTTCTTCTATGAATTGTTGTTTTATGATCAAGATAATATCCTCTACCATTTTCATCGTACCGGATTGCCACAAATTGCTCACTTTCTAAGTCTGCCAATTCAACCCGGGCGTGACGGACCATATTATGGATATCTTTGATATCCAAATCGCGTCCTACTTCCTGGCTTAATCTTTTAGCGAGCTGATCTGAACTCGTTTCATTGCCAAATCCTTCACGGAGTATACTCAATAATATCGCTGTATTCGGTCGGACTTGAATAGTTTCGCCAGTTCGTAGGACAAACTCTCCAGGCTTTTCACCTGGTGTCAACAAACGTGGCTGCTCAGTATCAATGGCTGCCCGGTGTTCAGCAGAAACAGCTGATACGTCAAGAATCCGCTTGAGTTCTGTCATTGCTGGTGAAGTTGGTGTTCCTGCTTCTGTCTCCCGGTAGTAATATCCATTGTCACCATTCCCAAATTTAAACGCAATTTCAACACCATGATCCCGAAGCGTATCATTTACCTGACCAACCCGTTTTTGCAATTCAGTCGGGCTTATACCGATCGTCCTGGCAACGTCTTCAGACTTTGTTCTCGAATCAAAATCATCACCGATGAAAGGCATGATTTCAGATAACTCATCATCATCCACGTCTATAATCGTGCCGTCTCGCAAGGTAAATTGATGAGGCAATTCACTTGGTGCAAGAAGTGGTGCTGGAGCAACTCCTGCATCAGATGGTTCGACTAAATCTGCTGTATTGGCAACATCTGCACCTGTAGTCGCTTGGGGAGCATCAACAGCCCCAGCTGGAGCATCGGTAGCTGACGCGTTTGATTCGGTAGGCTTGTCACTTGTAGATGCAGCTGATTCTTTAGGTACAAGAATAAACTCTTTTGCGGGTTTCCCTGCTTTACCGGTAACGCGATTACGTTCAGTTACTGTACCATCTTCTGAAAGCTTACCAAGACCATTTCGGACTCTATCCCTACCCCAGCCAAAATCGGAATTAAAGTCTCTATAAACTGACGGTCCATTTTCTTCAATGTACTGCTTCATAAGCTCTCCATCAGACAATTCACCATTTACTGCTAATTCTTTCCAGTTAGTCCCACCAGTAACTTCGGTACGAGCAGCTTCTCCTATGACAGGTTCAGTTATATCCGTACTCCGCCCAACATTATGGCCTGCATCAGCTGGTGCAGCATCGACGACTGCAGGAGTTGCTGACTCAACAGTAGTTACTTTAGGAGTTTTCTGTGTAACAGGTTTAGAGGGAGGTACAGGCACTACGTCAGCTTTCTGTACAGGTTGCTCAGTTGCGGATGATGGATCCTGAACTTCAGGCC
>JACDET010000077.1 GCA_013816255.1 Candidatus Levyibacteriota bacterium
ACGCTCTTTTCATTTAAGGGAGCTAAATTGCAGATATAATGCGTACAGACGCCTTTGCGTTGTGTTTGATTTGTTTCATATTCCAACATGGCCACTGTAAGATGAATTTCATCTCCGACAACTTTTTGTGCAGATGAAATAGAATAGAGCCGAGGCAACAAAGGCATCATCAAATGACAGAGTTCTTCAGGTGAAAAATGCACCTCAATATTTTCTTCTAAAAAGTCCCACACTTCATGTACAGCAAGGTAGGCTTTCAAAGCCTCTTTTTGTCCCTCAGAAAGAAGATGTTCAAGTGCTTCTTTTTTTTCAATGTTTGTCTGCCGTCCACACACTTCTTGCAGTACTTTGCGGCTAATTTCTGTGATATTGGCTTTCTTTTGAAGATAAGTACGTAAAGAATGCAGCTCACCTTGCTTGTCAGCTATCAGTTCATCTCCCTTAGCCCGCATGGCAAAAATAGTCCATTCAACTAGATGAGGATCATTAGTTGGGTAAATACCCAAACTATCGCCAGGTTGATACACAATTCCAGACCCTGAAATATCCAAAGTCACATGCTGTGTGTTTTTCCCAGAACCTGATTTTGAAAGACGGTGTCTTTCTTTAACAGATGCAACAAATGGATTCAAGCGACTATATGTTTGATTTTCACTCATATTGACCTAGTATATTTAGGTACAGAATAACTGGTTTTTCTATTTCAAAAAAGCACTCTTTTTACTATAATTCGGCTCTTAAGCGGCCATGGCGGAACTGGTAGACGCGCTAGATTCAGGTTCTAGTCGGGGTAACTCGGTGGATGTTCGACTCATCTTGGCCGCAATGACGACTACAATCGCTATTATAGCAAACGGTGAAATCCGCAATCCTATCATTTTAAAAAAATTACTTTCCTCTTATTCCAAAATTATCGCAGCTGATGGCGGCGCTAATAATTGTCGAATTCTGGATATTGAACCTGATATCATTGTTGGAGATCTTGATTCCATTACACCAGACACATCACAATTTTTTATTCACGTGCCACGTAAGCAATACCCATGTGACAAAGACCATACCGATTTAGAGCTCGCACTTAAAGAAGCAGAAGGGGCGGATAAAATTGCTTTGTTTTGTGCGACAGGTAGTCGCGTGGATCACTCTCTCACGAATCTTTATATTCTTTCTCAATATCCACAAAGACTAATGATAGTAACCGAAGAAGAAACAGTTTTTGCTGTTGATCGAAGCGTAATTGTGGAAACTCTTCCAGGAAAAACGATTTCTCTGATTCCTATTGGGGGCTCAGTGAAAGGGGTATTTACCAAAGGTTTGAAGTGGGAATTAGACAATGCAACGTTAAATAACCATTTTGTCAGTATCTCTAATGTGAGTTTAGGAGAACAAGTCACGATTGAATTGGCCTCAGGTATCCTTCTCTGCTGCCTCCATCGATAACAAACTACTTTGGAGCTCCGAGCGGCGTCGCCGCTCGGAGCTCCAAAGCTCTTTAGGAGGCAGACGCGACTTCGATAAAGTGTTTATGGCAAATGTCTTCGAGGTTATCAATGATCACTTCTCGGCCAATACGCACTTCAGGATTACCCATCCCTTCAAGCTTAATTTGAAATTGCTTCATTTTATCTGTTACAGAGTGTGAAAGATGATTGGTGCCAATCCTTTCTTTGGTAAACTTATACATTGCAGAGACGCCAAATTTCTTAGCATCATTGTAAGGTGTTACATCCTCATCCAAATCATTTAAGATATCTTTAAATTCCTTCAAAAGATCTTGAGGAACACGTTCTTTACGATAATTCTCTGCATCATCTGAACCAAATAGAGAAGGATTCATTTTTCTTCCTAATGATTGGATGTATTCCACAGCATGGCCTAATGCATCAAAAGAAGTCGAAACACCGAAGTTCTCGGGTTTAATAAAAATACGTCTTCCTAGCTCCGGAGTATAAATAGATGCCAATAGCACGTGGCGTTTATGTTCAGGAAGGAAATAATGTTCTGTAGGAACCACATCGATTCCATAATGCTGAGCGCTTGCAACGCCTTTTAAGTGACTTGATGGGCGTGTAGATGCTAAAGCGATAAGAAAAGTAGTCAGATTACCTGTTTCATCTTTGCAAATACCGTTTTCATCTTTGCAAATACCGTTTTCATCTTTGCAAATAAAAGATCCTTCTTCAAACTCTTCACCTTTTTCTTTAGCAATAGCCATTAAAGCCCACAGA
>JACDET010000024.1 GCA_013816255.1 Candidatus Levyibacteriota bacterium
AGTCCTGATATTGCTGATTTACATGGTGAAGTAATTCGTTTGGGCAAAGTTGGTGATTTAATTGAAGGAACAGAAATAAGGTTACGATGTGACTTATGGTCACCTAATAGAAAATCCCTTCGTAAAAATTTCCCTCCGAATTCAAGAGCATAAATATTTACTGATTAAGGTAAAAATAGGGTTACCCTAGGAAACATATCTTCCATACTGTCATCCTGAACTTGTTTCAGGATCTTCAACTAATAATCTATCGACATGTCTTTCATTGTAGGATTTATAGATCTTATGAGAGTAATTTTCCACTGCCTATGCCAATTCTTTAGTTGTTTTTCTCTCATAATTGCATCTTTACCGTTTGAACCTTCTTCGTAATATACAAGTTTTGTTAGGTTATATTGGTTAGTAAATCCTTTTACAATTTTATTCTTGTGTTCATAAACTCTACGGGTGAGATCATTCGTAACACCAATGTAAAAAGTCGAATTATATGCATTCGTCATTATATAGATATAATACATATGTATTGTTATTGTAGTTAATTGGAGATCCTGAAACAAGTTCAGGATGACGTAGGTTGAACGTGCTATTTATCTGGGCATAGATCCCCTAATGGGCAACCTGTGCAATCGTGTGGTCTGGCTGTGCAGAAGTGTCTTCCGTGGAGGATCAGTCTTGCGGGGAACTCGATCCATAATTCTTTCGGCACAATTGCCATCAAATCTTTTTCGATCTTCACAGGATCTTTTTGGGTTGTAAAACCAAGCTTATTGGACATACGGATCATGTGTGTATCGATCACAATTCCTTCGGCCTTATGAAATGCTTGGCCGAGAACCACATTTGCGGTTTTTCGCGCAACTCCTGGCAATGCATCTAAGTCTTCCATATTATCAGGGACGTTCCCTTCATGTTTGTCGACGATAATTTGTGCAGATGCTTTGATATTCTTGGCTTTATTGCCTGAGAAATTAACTTTACTGATGAGTGTCTGGATGTCTTCAACATTTGCCTCAGCATAATCTTTGACTGTCGGATATTTTTTGAATAATGCTGGAGTTAAAAGGTTTACTAATTTGTCAGTTGTTTGCGCTGACATAATTGTCGCGACCAAGAGTTCCATTGGATTTGTAAAATCAAGTGCAATTTTTGGATGAGGATTATCCTTGGTAAGTCGCTTATTCACTTCCAATACTTTTTCTTCAAGTGTCATTGCTCTATTATAGCATGACCACGCGGTAATAAAAGACACTTTCTTACTTGATTTTTAATGCACCAGTTGTGTATAGTTAGTTATTATGTTGATTGATGAACAAAACGATACCCAGCTTGACGCAGACGAGGTGGTAGAAGAAAGTGTTGATTCTGATGAGAATAGTATGAAGATTAATGGTGGAGATTCAAATGGAGCTGCAGGGCTTCTCAATCTTGAAGAATTGATCAATAACCATCTTGAATCAATTGAAAAGCTCAAAGATGAATTGAAAACTGCGCGTGAGATGTTTGAAGATTCTTTCAATAACAACCCTACATATAACGAACATATTAAGAAAGTACAAGAAGTTTCAAAAGCTAAGAATTCTGTCCGCCAAGAAATTGCCAAGCAACCATCAGTTGCAACAATCGAACAAAAAGTAAAAGATCTCCGCTTTGATATCGGCGAGAGTTCCAAAACACTTTCTGACCTTCTCCAAGATTACAAAGAACAAACAGGTGCGACGTCTATCGAAACCCGCAAAGGTGAAGTCCTCGAAATCGTCAGTACCGCACGGTTGGTCCGCAGCAAAAGCGCCAAGTAAAACTCAAAAGATTTAGGATTTAAGAAATTTCTTTTAATTTGTTGTCTTTTCTATTCTTTAATCTTATATCCTAAATCCTTCATCTAATGTGTTATACTAGCGTTTATTGACATGAAGCTTCTCAACAAGATTCTCCCTTTCCTCCCCTACCTCTTTGTCTTCATTTCCTCTCTGTATGTTCCGACAGATCCTGATTTGGGATGGCATTTGAAATATGGTGAATACTTTTTCCAGAATGGAAATGTGTTGCGCGAAAATACTTTTTCGACAATGATGCAGGAGTATCAGTGGGCGAATACTTCTTGGTTAACGGATGTAATAACCTATGGAGTTTTTAGTTTTGGTGGTTTTGGAGGATTAACTCTTTTGGGTGCTGGTCTTGTAACTGCGACATTGTACGTGTTTGCAAAAGTCGCCAAACTAACTGTTTGGGACCAGGTCTTATAATTTCCTTTTATTTTGTATTTGGTACAACCTGTTAATCAAGTTTCGTTCAGAGGACAACAAATATCCCTTCTCCTGATTGGTGTTCTCTTTTATATTCTTAGTAAGTATCATGACCGGCCTAAAATGTTTTTATTATTGATCCCTCTTTTTCTTTTCTGGGCGAATCTGCATGGACAATTTATTTTGGGACTTGGATTGTTTGGGTTGTGGGTTGGTTTGTCTTTCGTAAAGAATATTTACTTGTCATTACGAAAAGCAAAACAAATCAAAATTCGACTATTACTTCGTCATCTCATTGTTCATAATGACATAAAGAAAGCACTTTTTGTCATAGGTGTATTTCTTGCTTCTTGTTTGACAACAGTTGTTAATCCATTTGGTACTGGCATTCATACAGCAGCCCTTGATCATATTGGAAGTCCTCTTCTCAAAGATATTGCTGAGTATTTGCCGTTTGAGATGTACTCAACTGGTTGGTGGAATCAGATTATTGCCGGGATATTAATTGTTATTGGTTTTATTGGACTATTCTTTAACAATAAAGTTACGCATATGCTTCCCATTTTGGGTGCAGGAATCTTATTATTCATTCTTTCCTTTGAAGTAAGACGATATGCGTGGCCGGCGTATTATTTGATTTTACCGTTATTAGCCCCAATTGCTGCATATCTCAAACCGGACGGTAAAAAGATGACTACTATTTTTACATTTGTTTTTGCGTGTGTTCTACTAGGTATTGCTGTGCAATCGCGATTCCCTTTTACACAATTTCCCAAGTATTCCTGGGATACATATTGTGAAACTACTAAATGTTCACAAGCAGCAGTTGCATATCTCAAAGAAAATAATTTGACACAAAATGTGTATACAGTTTATGGTTGGGGTGGTTGGTTAATATGGAATCATCCACAAGTAAAACCTTCAATTGATGGCAGGATGCATCTTTGGCAAGATGGTGAATATAGTGCCTTTAGAGAGTACTACGAGGTCGAGCAGAATAGGAATGATATTAATGAGACGGATTACAATATCGTTCTTATACCACCTGATAAACCAGTCTATGAAAGATTGATAAAACTTGAAAATGCAGGGAAATGGAAAATGGTTTTTAGTGATAAGCATGCAGCGGTGTTTGTGAGAACAGAAGAATAATTCTTTACACCCACCTCAAAGTATGGTATCTTAGATACATGTTTAATGGTACTCAATTAGTTTGTTGCTGCGCACCTCTCACGTAGGGAGTTTGCGCTGTTTTTTAAATTTGCGACCTCCCTCAGGGGAGGTTTTTTTGTGGTTTACATATGAGAGAATTTGAAACATTACATGCAATAGTTGATGAAAAAAAATTAGAATTACCTGATCAAGCTTTGGTAGTTGTAGCACATCATGATGATGAAAAGATGTGGAATATGCAAAGCCATCTTGCACAAAGAGGTGTTGGACTAACAGTATTGGTCTTAACCGACAGTTCTGGAAGAGACTTAAAAGGATATACTCCTGAAAGGCTTGCAAAAGCACGATGGACTGAAGGAACGGCATCAGCACAGGAAGCAGGACTTGCTGGGTTACATAGAATAGGTTTACCTGATGGTCAACTGTCGTCTTATATAGACTATGCCATCGAATTCGGAGAACAGTTTATTGATGACAAAGCTGTGGTTTTTGCACCAAATTATGGAGATGAACACCCAGATCATGTAGCAGCTAATATAGTTGCACAAAAGCTAGCAGGTGACGCAACACCTCTGTATGAAATGGATACGCTTACGGGATATGACCAATATGGTAATGTACTTGTACCAACAGAGAAAGATATATATCAACCACTATCTACAAGAACAGCAAGAAAAGAAAAGAAAATTTATAAAGAGTTGAACCCAACACAGACAAAGAACATCCCCTGGCATCAAAGAAAAGCTATGTTTGATGCATTAGGTATGACAAGCCGAAGAGGTAGGGAACGGGGAATTCCACATGCAGCAGTTTTATTTAAAGCAAATAACGCTATCAATGACCCAACGAGAAAATGGTTACAAAGATCCGTGGCTTAACCTTCAAGCACCTTATGAATCCCTGTTCCTCAAGCAAGTCAGAACCTGGTTCTTACAAGGTAGACAAACGGGGACTATCTAAACACTTCAGGATGAAGAAATCTACTGAGTGCTGTGAAGACTGCGTCCTGGTACGCACTTGTTCTTGTAATCACGTTGTTGGTCATAAGTCCAAAATGGCCGTCACCGTGTTTTGAATTGGTTTGTTTGAAGACAAGATCATTTGCGTGACCGAGTTCAACTCCATCCAAAATAAGTGTTAAAAGCTTTGGCGGTATGGTCATCCGTATACTTGATCCTGTACCAATTATCCCCTCTTTATTTATGATAACAACCCAACCGGATGTAAACCACTCTTTGCCTACTTTCTGCATACCACCTTCAATACCCACTCCAAAATCAGCATTGCATTTCTTTAGAGACCGCTTTGCCCGATTGGTTGCTCCGCGGATACTTTCGCGATCTGTCATTGGTTGATTAGCAACACCTGATGGTACGTCTACACCAATGACTTCCCATAATGTGTTTGGGAAAACTTTTTCAAATGCCTTTTTAACTGCGTTTACTTTGGTGAGATTCTGCGAGCCGACTGCGACTTTCATGAGGGTTTATTCTTTGGCGAGTTCTTGATCAATGATTTCTTTAAACGTGCTGTATTGAATTCCACTTTCTTGTTTGACGCCGTTGACAAAGAAGGTTGGTGTTGCACTAACGCCGACTGCATATCCATCATCTATATCTTTCTTTACTTTCTTTTCAAACTTCTTACTCGCAACATCTTGTGTGAATTTCTCAGTATCAAGCTTTATTTCCTCAGCATATTTTGTGAACTGCTCCATTGGTTCGCCACTTTCTTCCCAATCTTTTTGGTTATTATAAATTTGATCATGCATTTCATAGAACTTCCCTTGTGCACCTGCAGCTTCTGCAGCTTGGGCCGCAACATTGGCATTTTTGTGCATTTCTAATGGAAAGTTTCTGAAGACAAATGTGATCTTGCCTTCATATTCGCGAAGCAGTTGTTTGACAATTGGATGTGCTGCTCCACATGCTGGGCATTGGAAATCTCCAAATTCTACGATTGTTACTTTACTCTTTTCTGCTCCTTCTTTATAGCTGTCTTCGCGGACAAGAGATTCTGCATTTGCGATTGGAACTGCATTTTGCGTTGCTGGTTTGCCGCCAATAAGAAGAGAGGCGCCGATGACAATGGCGAGGGTTGCGATACTGATTCCGATTAATACTTTAGCTTCGTTTGACATAGTTATTTGTTATATCTCCTATATATTACCATAATATGTGTTATGAGTGCAAAGGTTATTTTACTGTTGCGAGGAGTTTATAGACATTATATAGTCCTCCTATAAAACCCACTACTCCCCCAGCGATCAATATAATTGGGTTTGTACCAAAGTATTGGTCGAGAAAAAATCCTGCTGCGACGAGAACAATAACAGGTGTAGCTAGAAGAATTGCTGTGCTCAATCCTACAAGCGTAAAATATACGGCTTTTGATTTCGGTTTTCGTGTATCAGATTCCATATACTAATTGTAGATGAAGTAGTATCTTTTGTCATTGTGAGAGAGAATGAGCCCGGTCTTGTGCCCAAAGGGAGAATTCACTATTAGCAGAGATTGTTTCGTTCCTCGCAATGACAAATACTTTAATAAAGCACTCGAAAGCGAATTGTTTGTGGAATTTTTTTTAGGGCGGACAATACTTTGCGATCATATTCGCGGTCCACATCAATAATGACATAGCCTATCTGCTGATTTGTCTTGAGATATTGACCAAGAATATTGATTTTGTGTTTTGCGAGAGTGTTATTTATTTGCGCCAAAATTCCGGGGACATTCTTATGGGTATGCAGTAAACGGTGTACATTCTTGTGCTGCGGGAGCTTAAGATTTGGGATAGTTACACATTGATGTGTATTGCCGGAGTTACTATAACTAATTATTTTCTTTGCAATATGTTGCTTGTAAAATACTGCTACTCCCCTTTCTGAAAGATTCGTACTTTGTGGTTTATCAACAGCATAGTATCCTATTGCAAGTGGGAAGTGTGTATCAGGAATTTGTTTTAACAGCGCTTCGTTTGATTGGTCAACGCAAATAATTGCAGCTTTGTTCAAATGATTTATTATTTCTTCTGGGTTTTTTACATTACGGTAGTCGGTGATTTGATAACCCTCTTTAAAAAAGAGATCAAGATCTGTTTTGGGAATTTCAGTAAGAAGCAACACTGATATTCTATTTTTTGGGTACGATAATGATCTTGGTAATTTATTAACAAATAAAAATTCATCAAATGATACTGCAACCTCATCGGCCTTGCTGACGACACTATCTCTGGTAATATTTTCTGTAAAGGCGATAAACTTTTTGGCGAGTCCTAGTTTCTTTAATTCATAATCAGTATACCCATCACCAATAATATATAAATCATTGGAAAGCTTAAGGTTCGTAACGACTTGTACTTTGCCACCATTTTTACTCATTGGATTGTTCTCATCAATGCCAATTATATTTCCATCTTCGTCATAGACAAATGTATTAGCAAATACGTGTTGCGGTTTAATGCCAAAATTTTTAATAACTGGCAGAATAAGTTCTTTAAAACCACCAGAAATAATATAGATCCGGTCACTGTTATCGGTAAAAAACTTTTTATTACGGGTGATTGACGATGAAATCTCGTTTTTGAGACTTTTCTCAAGCATGGCAATGTGGGATTTATTACTTTGTAGTAATTTGACCCGCTTACTCAGACTTTGCGCAAAAGGCATAGTCCCTTCCATTGCCCGGGACGTAAGATTCTTTATCTCTTCAATAATACTTTCTCTTTGCACATTGTTCTGCAGTGAAACTGCTGCTAATGCTTCAAGCCCTTCAGACTTTATAAATGTACTGTCAAAATCAATGAGATAACTTACTGGCTTTATTTTTTGCATGCAAATAGTATAGCATCCCTGTTCCTCTACTTGGTACGAACCAGGTTCTGACTGGCTTGAAGTACAGGAGCGCGGTTAAAGTATGAGGCACTAAGGATGGGTTTGATTATGTTTGGTTATTGACAGAGCTAAAAGCGTTTGGTAATATCCAACCACTCCCGCCCATGGATAGCAGAAAATTTTATGAAAACTTTACACACTAGCTCATTACAATCTCTGTCTCATGGTAATGTCCATTTTATGTCTGACTATTCAGCCCCATCTTCATACAGCCAATCAACTCAGAACAATTCGAGTAATAACGGCTCAGCAATGAATCCGAAAAAATTTAAAAAGTACTTTAAGAATTCACGATATTTACCATTTATTATCGTTATTGCACTTGTTGGTGTTATCGCTGTTATTTCACTAGTAAATGTTATGGGTAATTCATCATCAAGTGCTGCGTCTCTTATCTCAAATAATGACAGAGTAAAAATTGATGGGCCAACTGCGCAACAAGCACTGAATAAAAGTTTCAATTACCCATTGAAAGATGCTGAAGGTAAAGTCGTCAGTCAATTAAAATATGAAATCCAAAACGTAGAATTGCGTGATGAGATTATTGTTAAAGGACAAAGAGCAAACGCAGTTGCAGGGAGAACATTCCTTATACTTAATGTGAAGATCACAAATACTTTTAATAAATCAATTCAACTGAATTCAAAAGATTATGTCCGCTTAATTGTCGGTAGTTCTCCTGAAAAATTGGCGGCAGATATTCACAATGATCCTGTCGACGTCCAAGCAATCTCTACCAAATATACACGACTTGGATTCCCTATTAATGAGAACGAAAAGTCATTAACATTACAAGTTGGAGAAATCACAGGACCGAAAGAAACAATAAAATTAGATCTGAAATAGGGTCTAGGGTCTAGGGTCTAGGGTCTAGGAATACAATAAATTCCTAACCCCTAACCCCTAATCCCTAACCCCTAGTATTAACTATGAGGGATTATTCTTCAAAACAAATTAGCACCAAATTACTCGGAGAGATTGTTGACGCTTTAAAAAATATCCGCGGTTGGGGAAGTGTGGAAATATTTGTTCAAGACCACAAGGTCGTACAGATCGTTGAGAGAAATATCAAAAAGACAAATGACTCTATCCAAAGTTCAGCCAAACAATAAATTTGGCTATTGACAAGGTTGAGTCATTTAATATATATTTGGATATAGAAAGGTAAAAGGTTAATTAAGTTAACAATAACTTTTCTTTGCTGACCGCAATCGGAGGCATCATTTTGTTATTAGGTAGTAATATACGTAATAACAAAAGGGTGCCTTTTTTTGTACCTGAGCTTAGCTCGGCTACGCTTCTCTAAGCGGAGTGGAATAAGGTTAAGGTGATTAACAATTTGTAAGCTGACTTACAGAAAATATTATGAACATGAGCTATTTTAAAACAGAACAAAATATGAAAGTACAAAACACAAAATTAATCAATAAAAACGGAAATGTTTTTATCCAAAGAATTGGGTAAAGAGATTTCCGTTTTTTCCGTCTTAGGACGGTATCAGGCGGGATGAAGTGTCCCCCAAAGCTTTATTGCTACGGGGGAAACATATATCAGGAAAGGAGGTGACAATAATTATGAATTTTACAAAACGATTTACAACAGCTATAGCAACCGGAGCAGTCTTAGTTAATGCTTTAGCCCCTGTCGCATTAGCGCAGGAAATCAATGTTGCAGGAAACGGTGCATTCTCAGATAGTGCAGTTAACGTTTCTAACAACAGTAACACATCAGTAAACCAATCTAACAACGCTAACGTTACGAACAAAGTTTCGTCTAACGCTTCTACAGGTGGTAACAGTTCAAACTTTAACACAGGTGGAGACAGTGGAATTAGAACAGGTAGTGCTACATCAAACACAGAAATCAAAAACATGTTAAACACAAATAAAGCAAGTTTACCAAGTTGCGGTGGATGTGCAGGTGGAGCTGCTAATGTAAATGTTGAAGGTAACGGCGCGTATGCTGACACCAATGTTGGTGTTGACAATAACAAGTCAGTAACCTTGAACCAAGATAATAACGCTAACGTCAAGAATTATGTTGACGCAAACGCCAAAACAGGTGGGAACGATTCAAAGTTCAACACAGGTGGCGACAGCGCTATTTTCACTGGTGACGCAGTAACAGTCGTTGATGTTATGACGAAAGCTAACGCTAACGTTGCAACAATCGGCGGAGGTAACGGCGCAGCCGGTAACTCTAGTGTTACCATTGATGGTAACGGTGCATTCAGTGATAATGATGTTGACTTGAGTCAAAACTCAGCAGTTGTCTTAAACCAAGATAACGTAGCTAACATCAAAAACGCTGTAGATGCAAACTCCAACACAGGAGGAAACGATGCTGAATTCAATACCGACGGTGACGTCGCTATTTTTACAGGCGATGCAGCAACAGGAGTAACAGTAGATAATGCTGTTAACTTCAACATGGCATCAATCGATTGCGATTGTGTGCTCGGAGGTCTTGGAGTAACAATCGATGGCAATGGAGCAAAATCTCTTAATGAGGTAAACGCTTCATCTGACAACGCTTTGTTCAACCACCAAGATAACTTGGCAAGTCTTTGGAACGATGTAGACGGAAACGCAAAATCAGGTCATAACGACTCAGGTTTTGGTACCGGCGGTGATAACGGAACACGAACAGGAGATTCTCTCTCTGTTACTGAAGTTAGCAACGAAGGTAACGTCAATGTCTTACACGACGGAGGCAGCCTTCACCTTCCAGGTAATTGGGAAATGGATTTCGACTTCGACCTTTCAGGTCTTATGTTGAGCCTTAACCACTGGATGATGGCATAACTTTGATAGGTAGCGGTGTCTTGCTGACACTTTGGTAAGACACCCTACCTTAAAGTTAGACTAGTAATTAGAATAAATTACTTGTCACTAAGAACTAAGCACTAATAACTAAATATACTATGAAAGAATTATTTAATAAAACAATTGCAATACTAACATTAACTGCTGTACTTTTTGTACAGACAACACCAAGTGTCGTATTGGCACAGGAAGCAACGCCTGCACCAACAGCAGCAGCTGTTGAGCCAACTCCAATGATGGAACCAACACCACAAAGTGAACCAACAGCAATTGTCCAACCGACAAATGCTCCTTCTCAGCAAGCTGTTTCTCAAGCTCCAGTAGCGCAACAGCCTTTAACAAAAGAACAACAAGAAGCGAAAGAACGGGAAGCACGTGAGAGACAAAAAATAGCTGCTGAAGCTGCATGGGTTGCAAGTTACAACGCAAGCCGGAACGCTATAGCAAACCAATCAAGCGGAACTGCTCCAACAAGTGGAAGCGGCAACAATGGAAGTACAGCCGTAGCAACAGGTGACGCAAATAATCAAAGTGCAGTTGTAACTAGCGCAAATAATAATGGGGCTGGAACATCAGGTGCTCCTGTTATTGGAACCGGTGGTACTGGTGCAGCAGTTGTTAATAATGGCAATGGTGCTGGTTCAATTAATAATGGGTCTTCAGCATCTATTGTCGACAACTCTACCAATCAAAATAATAGTGCAAACGTCGGCAATGATTTTAATCAATCAGCAGATACAGGTAACACAAACGCATCATTCAATGTCGGCGATAGCCAAGTCAAAACAGGAGATGCAAATGTTTCAGGAACATCAATTACCGCAGTCAATACTAATGTCGATGGAGTTATGGTCTCTGAATTTAACTTCGCTGATGATCACAAAGGAGATCTCGTCTTAACACAAGAAGCATTTGCTGCAAATTGTATAATAGGTTGCTTCGGTGCGCCAACGAGTGTCAATAATGCAGGCAACGGTGCACAATCATCCAATAATGCTGATGCATCTTCACAGATAAATAATGGTACATTCCAAAACAACGACGCGACAGTTGGTAACAATATGATTCTCTCAGCAAACACAGGGAATAATGCCGCAAGTTACAATACAGGCGGCGATTCATCAATCAAGACTGGTGACGCAAACGTCAATGCAAATGCACTCACTTTTGCAAACAATAATATAGCTGGCAATGTGACTTTTGGAGTCGTCAACATATACGGTAATCTTGAAGGTGACATCATTCTTCCTGAATTCTCAAGTGGCCCTGTAACAGGTACTGCAGTCGCAAACACAAACAATGGTGCAGCATCAAACAATAATGCATCTCTTGATACCAATGCAAACAACAATACTTTTCAAGGCAACAACGTGACTATTAATAATGACTTAATACTTAACGGTACAACAGGTGACAATAATACAGATTTCAACACCGGTGGTAATAACGGCATCCAAACAGGAAACACAAACGTCGATACAAATGTCGTCAACATTGCAAACACAAATATAAATGGCGGTAACTTCTGGTTGGTCTTTGTTAATGAAGCAGGTAATTGGATCGGTAAACTCATCGGAGCACCAGATGGTAGTACTTCAGCTGCATCAACAGGCCTTGAATTACGAACAGGACCTGATGGACAAATCACAGCAAGTAATAATGGAGTGAGCAACACAGGCAACGGTGCACAGTCTACCAACAATGCAAGTACGTCATCAGACACAAACAATACAACAAATCAAACAAACAACGGTGTCATCAATAACACATTGAATCTTACAGCAAATACTGGGGGCAATAACACCAATTACAACACGGGTGGTAACAACAGTGTCCAAACAGGAGATGCAAATGTCATCGCGAACATGGTCAACTTTGTGAACAACAATATCGTAGGCAATGGCCGTCTCAATGTCGTCTTCGTCAACGTCTTTGAGGGAGCGAAATGGGTTGGTGACTTTGTTCTCCCGGGTCAACAAAAACAGGCAAAAACAACGGAAACAAAAACCGAGTCAGTCGTAAAATCAAACACTGAATCAAAGACAACAACGCAAACAAAACAACGTGAAGTAGCAGTCATTAGAGAAGATACTACTGTACAAGCTGCAGGTGGTACGAATGAGAATGGATTTACAGCTATAACAAGAAGTACTAACTTCTCAGGAACAGCAGTACGAGGTAATACAACAACATCTGAAAATGAAACAAAAGTTGCAGGTGCACACGCTACCAACAAAACACTTGTAGCACAAGCGTTTGCTGGCGACCAAGAAAGTAAAAAGAAATTGACACTGAATCTTGCATGGATACTGCTTGCCTTCCCTATTGCTGGACTTCTTCTCTTCACAAAAAAGATTGTTGCGAGAAGATTCACTAAATAGTTTATCCTGCCACTGTAACCTAAATCTGCCCCAAACATGTAATTTGCCTTACTGATAATTAATCAGATTACGTATATAAATAACACAATGAATAAACAAAATAAAAACATAGCAGTTCTTTCTTTTAGTTTTATGTGGGTTATGAGTTTGACATTCACTCCTCATGCGCTTGCTGAACAAATAACTATCACTGGAAATGGAGCAGAATCGGTTAACGAAGTTGTCGTAACAAAAAAAAATGAATCAGTCACACAGCAAACGAATAATGCTGATATTGTCAACAATATATCAAACAATGCATCGACCGGAGATAATACAGCATCCTTTAATACAAATGGAAATACATCCATCCAAACAGGTGACGCTACTGTTGTAACTGAAGTTACAAATACTGCAAACACATCGATTGTGGAACAAAAAAATTGTTGTGATTCACAGCAAGGTACAGTAACGGTTTCAGGAAATGGAGCAAATTCACATAACAATGCAAATGTTTCATCAAACTATACCGCCAATGTACGTGTCTATCAAAATGCAAATATTGTTAATGATATAACTACATACGCAAATACAGGAAACAATAGAGCAAACTATAATAACGGCGATAGTCTTATCAGAACAGGAGATATCAAAGCCAAAACACATATTACATCAGGCCCAATCAATCTTAGTTATGTCAGTGTGCCATTGTATTCTAACAAGCCACTTTCTGTTACCATAATCGGTAATGGATTTGGATCATGGAATACCGTTAATGTGCATGATGAAGATGATACAAATATAGATATCGAAAATGTCGCGACTGTCATCAATGATCTCAAAGAACATTATTCAACGGGAGATAATAAAGCAGATTATAACAACGGTGATGTCGCAATTCTCACAGGTGATATCGCAAGCTATACAAGTATTGATAATGGGCCGATTAATGTCAGTGTCGTAAAGGTTGATTGTGCATGTGACAAAGATACGGATAAAGAAGTTCCAGTCGCACCAGTTGGTGGTACTATCCCTCCTCCATCACAAGCATCACCAAGCAGTGGTAGTAGTGTCCCGGCTATAACAACTGCAGCTGAAATTCTTGCAGCAACGACACTTCCTATTACCGGCAATAATTGGCTGGCTCTTGCACTCTTTGGCAATATAATGATGTTACTTCTTGGTGCGTATCTAAGACTGCGATCCGGACGATCTCCAGGATACAACGTAGCGCTTTAATCGAACGCCCCGCTAAGCGGGGCTTTTTTGTGTTTTTGATTTGATTTAAGTATAATGCAGCTATCGTCAACCTGGCCGAGTCCAAGATCAGTCAACTGATTCCGGGCAAGCCACGATCGAATCGAGATCCCGACAAGTCGGAGCCAGAATGACGGATTTAAAATTCAATGAATAAGCTCTTTTTTCATCTTGGAAATATACTGATAGTGACTTCGCTATTTGGTTTTGCATATATCTTTTATCCTTTGTTGCAAGTGTACATCGCTCCGCCTGTTATCCAAAATGTAGCCGCTCAAAAAGGAACGACGTTGACTATCCCCAAAATAAATGCACAAGCACCTGTGATTGAAATGGTCGATCCCTGGAATGAAGCGCTTTATGATGAAGCCTTGAAACGAGGCGTCGCGCATGCAAAAGGAACGTCGCTTCCAGGTGAAGACGGGACAACATTTCTTTTCGCTCATTCCTCAGGAATGCCGTGGGAAATGACACGATACAACACAATCTTTCTCAGACTCGGGGAACTTTCAGTTGGAGACAGAATAACGATTAACCGCAATGGTCGCGAATTGCAGTATAAAGTAACTGATAAAAAAGAAGTCGATCCATCGGAAGTAAATTATCTATTGCAGACAAATAAGACACAACTTATTCTCCAAACATGTACTCCTATCGGTACATCATTGAAAAGACTCCTCATCTTTGCAGAACTAGGTTAGTGTTATTTTTTAAATTTAAAATCTTTTATTATATTATGTTTAGATATAATGTTATTAGGCTTAATGATATATTGTGGCTTTTCAGTGATAATTTCTTCAGGTGATTCAAAGTTCATGATATCTTTATGGTCATAATCCTTTTTAATAAATGTGGGGTAGGATACTTTCTCAATATATAATAAATTCTTTTCTGGAGTAGAGTCGTACATTTCGAATTTAGTAAAATCCTTTTTAATAAATAGTTCTTCAGATTCTTCTTTGAGTGCAGGAATATATAGTGGTTTTATATCGTGAGCAAGTGCTGATATATCATACCAATTATTTTTGAATGTTATTGTAGGTTTTGGTGGAACTTCCGCTGGCACTAACTCTTGCGTATGCTCTTCGGCAGTAAATTCATATCTATATATTGCAGGATTATATGTATATGTCCGCTTCACAACGACAGCACCACGTCTATCATCGATAATAACGACGCTTTGACCGTCTCTTTCTTCTCTTCGCGCAATGACTTTTGGTACTATCTGCCCAAAGAAGATTTCTGAATATCTATCGAATACTTCAATAGCAGTAATAGATGCGGGTGTAAGGGCACCAGGTAGCAATACTTCGCGTTCAGACTCATATTTATGTTTTAGCCCAATACCCTCAATTTCTTTCTGTCCATGAGTCAATATTGTACCTTCTCTTGGAACTTGTGCAGTGAAGAGCACTCCATGTTGTGCATCTGCAAAAAGCGGACTTTCAAATTTTTGCGCAAAACCTGCGCTAATTCTTCGATCCAAACTTGTACTTGCAAATGGGGAGTTCCAGATATTTTTACCACCTGAGATATGATCCTGTGCTGTTGATGCTATATCTCGGATTGTTGCAGCTCCGCCTGAATATGGGTTTGGTATATCTCCATGTTTCTTTATGAAATACGACTTGGCAAGCATTTTGTTATAGTATTCTAAGCTTTCCTGAATAACATTCCCCGTTACTCTTTGTCCTGATGTAGCAGGTAAATGAGATCGTTGTAGTGCGCGATACCCAGTACCAACACCTGTATACTGCGTGAACATTTGACAAATTTTTTCATCAGTTACCTCACCATCAATCATTCCTCCCCTGTATACTTCTACATCTGAAAACAATTGTGTACGGAGTGCTTCAGGTAATACATGTAATTTGGTATTCAAAGCAAAATGCATAAACTCAGGGGTTATGAGCCCGCCTTGTGTTATTTCATGATCTCCATTTGTAGCATGTACTGTTGATGTCCTTGCCATAAAATCTTGAAAAGTGCGCATTTCATCATTAAACTCTTCCAAAAACTTTTCATATTTCTCATGATTATGTTTATCACCATTCGTCGGCAATGGTGGCGCTTTCTTGAGATGTTTGAATATATATTCATAAAAAACCTGATCTTGCCCAGTACCAAAAAGTGCACTTAGATCATCTATACCCGCTTCCCGGAGCATTTTTTGTCTCTTTTTGCTTTCAGCATATCGATTACTTCCTTCACTCACTTTTGCTATCCATGTTTCTTCATCGTTGTAAATATCAGCACTTGGATTCTCCAAAGCGCTTGGTGCCTCTCCATCATTTTCCAGTGACCAATTCATCAATACGCGTGAAAGTGTGCCATTCACGTCTTCAAATGGGTGAAGAGAAGCAAGTCTTTGCTGTAAAAGGCCTGCAAGAATATGCGGATTGTATTGATCCTGACCCTTGGCTATATTAAACCATTCACAAATTTCTTCTAAGTCTTTTGTTACTGCATCTTTGATTGTTGCTGGAGGAGGAGCTGCACTTTCATCATATTCTTGATACTGAGCACCAAACTTCCGGCGCAATTCTCTTGCATGATAATCGGCAGTTGCTTTAGTGATTTCGACAGTGTCAGAGTGTGGATAGACTATATGACCTCTTTCTCCACCATCCACAGCTTCTATTTTTTTAAATGATAGTTGCGGGTTACTGTTTATTGCAGCAACTTGCTCACTTGGAAGTACTATTGGCTCTCCCGTACTATCAAACGATCCTCCTATAACACCAATATCACGTAACTTCCCTCCAACGTCAAGATTTGAACGGGTAGTGAGCTTTGTATGTAATTGAGTAACAAATGCAGGAGTTAAATCTTGTTGTCCATACTCTTTTGCAAAGAGCCGTCCATCCAAATAGTCAGCCCATTCGTTATCCCCAAATATGCGCTCAGGCTTTTTTGTAACTCCAGTAATAATACCGTAGTTAAGAAACTTTCTATCAATAAACAGACTCGCTTCATTAAGCCTGTCATAAGCTGTATGAATTCCTAAGGCACGTTCAGATGACCGGATCTCAAGATCTATTGGTTTTTGTCTTTCTAATACTGCAAATGGTGAAAACTCGGGCATAGTTGCTTTACTAATTATATTTGTTTCTATTAATAATTACAATTTTGTATAAAACTACTTGAAGATATGAAAGGAGGAGGTAGCGAACCTACGCCAGCTTCGAGGTGGGAATTTCTTATATTTGCTGATATTCAATAAAGATTGTATAATCAACCATTATGAAATCTCCTGAATCTTCAAATCAATTTGCTGACGTTCGTGAACGGTTTCATGATAATAGAATTACCGTTGTTTATAATGCGAATGCAGGTATATTCAAAAAGGATCCGATACAAGCACTATGGTTCAAGCATAAGCTCAATGTAATGAACACACTTCTCAGTGGTTCTGATTTTTTTGACTTTGATGTCAACATGACTCCAACCACGAGTATTGCCCATGCCAATGATGTTGTCGATGCTGCAATAGATGCTGGACATGGAGCAATTATACCAATAGGCGGCGATAGTACTGTGGGTAGAGTTGCACATAGAATAGCTCTTGCCAAAGAAACTAAAGCAGATCCAAAACCTCGCTTGATTATTGTTGGTGGTGGTACGCAAAATGTTTTAAAGAGTGAGATAACAAATCAGAAGGATATTGTCAAAGCAACTGTCGATCTCTTCGTAAATGGGAAAGAAGTATATGTAGATTTAGGCGTTGTCCGGGCAAATAATAAGGATGTACCATTTGCTATAAATGCCGGAATAGGTATGGACGCAATCATGTTAGATACATGGGAACAAGGTGGAAAAGGTAGTAGAGTCGACATATTTTGGCATTTTCTTAAAGATAGACACAATATAAAACCAGTAGATTTACATGTATTTGATACTCTTGAAGAAATCGATCAGATATTTGAAAGTGTTTCAGCAATGCCGATTGTTAATGGAGGTAAATACGGAATCTTTCCTATTACAAATAGCAATATGACAGACGGTAGAGTAGAATCTGTTGTTTTACCTTCGCATTTAAAAGAAGGTGAACATCTCATGCACCTTCTCACAACTTCATTACGTGCTAATAAATCATTTGAAGGTGCACACTACATGGGATTACAGAACGCAACAATTAAGGATATTAACGGAGATGAAGTTATTTTTCAGTGTGATGGTGATCCTCATAGAGCTGGGTCTGATGAAATAAATGTTTTTACAATGCGACGTGCTGTCCCGATGATGACAACAAATGCTGACTCGTCGACTCTCGCTAATGTTGCTTAATATAACTCTGTGTATATAAAAAACCTCTGTGAAGTAATAATTCAGTTCTTTTGTATTATTGTAACATCATCAGTGTAAAGTACTGATTGTGCATTTCCTGATCTATCGTGCAGTACAATTCCAGTAATGACTTTATTCGTTCCGTTCAAATCTGCAAGTGGAATATCATAGACTTTCCAATTTCCGACAGTTGGATTTCCTCCAAATGTTTCAAGTGGCTTTGGTTCTGAAAGTTGCTCACCATTTGCTCCAAAAAGAAAAACAGCATAATTTGCATTTGCTTGTCCTGCTTGGAGAACAAAATGCAACGTATTATAGTTTGTCGTATTTGTTCCCGCTGCATTGTGGAGATACATACCTGACCACATACCTGTTGCCGTATATTTGATCGAATTAAGACCGGCATAGACTGGATTTGTATTTGCGAAATTGATAACACTGTTCCATGACCAATTATCCCAACCAGCTGCCAATGTATTATCAAAAATTGTTAGTTTGTTTTCTGTTGGTGCGGGGTTAGGATTAGGATTGGGAATACCAATGCCAGTAACTTTTTCATAATTGAATTTCGCTACAGCTCCCCCACCATTTTCATAATACTCTATAACAACTGTATGATTTCCAGCAGTTAATACTTTTTGTGCTGTGTATGTCGTCGGTGCTTGGTCAACAAATCCATTGATAACAACTTCCCCATCAACCAGCACTCTGATTCCATCATCAGCAGTTGCTGTAAACGCATAGGTTCCAGCATCAGTTGTAATTGTTTTGGTCCAACGGATTGAGAAGTTGTTCGCGTCAATCAATGCATCAGGTGACCCGCCGCCCCAATCGAAATCAATTGCTGCATTCGTTTTGGTAACGACAATTGGTGCCAAGAATTCTTTATTGTTGTAATACTGCCCAACGTATCCGTCAGTTGGCGGCGGTGGTGTGGTCGTCGCTGCATAGTTTAATTTCGCTACAGCTCCGCCACCACTTTCAAAGTATTCAAGAACTATTGTATGATTACCAGCTACAAGTGCTTTACTAATCTTGTATGTTGTCGGTGCTTGCGGGATGAATTTATCGATGATTACTTCCCCATCAACAAGGAGTCGTACGCCGTCATCGCCTGTTACGGTAAATTCATATGTTCCTGCTGCAAGTGTGTCAGTTTTGGTCCATCGTGCTGAGAAATTATCAACAGTGACGACAGGATTAGGTGAACCTGCACCATAGTCGTTGTTGATTACTGCTTCGTTTCTTGTCAAAACCGGGGCGCCAGCTAGTGTGGTATTGTTAAAGTATTGTGCAGTAAACCCGCCTACTGGTGGTGGAACGTTTGCTGTCTTTTCATAATCAAACTTTGCTACTGCTCCGCCTGCCGCTTCATAATATTCAACCACGATAGCGTGGTTACCAGCGGTAAGTGTTTTATTTGCTGTGTATGTTGTCGGTCCTTGATCGATGAATTTATCAATGACAACTTCCCCATCAATGATGACACGTATACCGTCATCAGCAGTTGCAGTAAATGTATACGTACCTGCTTCAAGAATAACATTTCTTGTCCATCGTGCTGAGAAGTTATCTGCGTTGATACTTGCATCAGGTGAACCATTGCCAAAAGTGTTATTAATTGTTGCTTCGTTTCGTGTAAAAGTTGGTTGACCGTTCAACGTTCTATTATTAAAGTATTGTGCTGTGTACCCTGCTACCTGTTGGGAGGGTTGATCTTGTGTCAATTCATATTCAAGCCGTGCATTTGCGAGTCCATACTCTTCAAGATATTCCATGCGGATTTCATGTGTCCCTGTTGTCAAATCGACAGTTGCATTGTATGACGCATTACCACCATGGAATTCATTGATTACTTGTTGACCATCAATAAATAAGCGTACACCATCATCAGTCGCAGTTATGAATTTGTAGCGTCCTGCTGCAAAGTATTGATTCTTGGTCCAACGGATTGAATGTTGATCTGGATTTACTCCAGCTGCCGGGGAATCAGCACCCCAGACAAAATCAATTTCTGCATCCTGTCGTGTCACAACTGGTGCACCTGTTAGTGTCGTGTTGTTAAAAAATTCTGCTTTGTACGATGGTGCTTGGGTAAAGATTGCCGTGTATGTTGTGTCAGCAGCTGGGGTTATGATTTGATGTCTTGGGGCGCCACCATCTGACCAACCTTCAAATTGATAGAACGTACCGTTGAATTCCTGAATTGTAGGAACGCTGATTTCACGTTTGAACTTTTCAACGCCTGCCGTAGTATAGGGAGTCGTCACAGGTGCACCGTCAAGAAATACTTTAAGACCAGCAATATTTGCATTTAATGTTATATTACTTTTGATTGGATACACGTTCACAGATTTTGTATCAGTCAAACCATTCTCATCAGTTACCGTAACTTTGATTTCAAACCATGTGTCAGCTGAAGCTTCTCCTTGTTCAGGTGTTTTAAATGATCCTGCACGACCGGTAAATGGTCCGAGGAAAGGATGGATGTGTGTGTTATGGTGTAAAAGAATTTCAGTTTTGATAGCGCCGTCGTTCATATCAAATCCTGCTGCATCAATTGCATGGGATGTGTAATTGATAGTATCACCTGCACGATAGGTCGAGCCTTCATTTGGTGCACCGACTGTCAGCATTGGAGGGTTACCGACTTGGATGACAAGCGGTACTGCGTTGGCTGTATTTGTGCCGTCACTAACGGTTAATTCAACAGTGTACGTTCCTTTGACAGTAAAGGTTTTGGTGGGATTTGCTTGTATACTTGTCGTACCATCACCAAAATCCCAAAGATACGTCAGAGGATTGCCATCTGGATCTGTTGTCCCAGCACTTGAGAAATTGGCTGTGTGTGGGTCTATTCCTTTGGCTTTATCAACACTCGCATTTGCCTTTGGTTGTTGGTTACCCGTTGCATAAGCGATTCTATAAAGTCGTCCAGGATAATAGGTGATGAAATACATTGAACCATCTGGTGCAATCTTCATATCAACAACACTGCCTGCGTTCAAATCAAAATCAAGAATTTGTTGCGCATTACCATTTGCATCAACGGTGATACGTTTGATGAAACCCTGTGCATAATCACCAAAGAAAACATTACCTTGATATTCTGCTGGAAACATTTGTCCACGATAAATTGGTCCACCTGTTACGGATGCACTATCACCATTGTGGTTGTAAGCATAGAACGGTGCGATTGTTGTGCCGCAAATTGCGTTACATGGACCTTCATAGTTAGGCCAACCGTAGTTCTGCCCTTTTCGAATTTGATTCATTTCTTCCCATGTAAAGTCTCCGACGTCAGCACCGAAGAGGTTTCCTGTCGCTTTGTCGAATTGAAATCTCCATGGATTACGGAATCCATATGCCCAGATTTCTGGCAATGCACCTTGTTGACCGATAAAAGGGTTATCCAGTGGTATACTTCCATCTTTATTGATTCGCAAGATTTTACCATGTGGGTTACTCAAGATTTGTGCATTTGGTGGATAGCCGTTGTCACCGACAGCGAAATATAATTTGCCATCTGGACCAAATTGTATACTGCCACCGACATGTAATTCTTGTGATGGAGAATTGGTTTGGTACAATGTGAATGGTCCATTGGTCCCGACATCTCCTGATGCATCAAAGCGTACCAAGCGATTTAACAGATCGGTTCCTGTGTAGTAAAAATAGACATAATGATTATCGACACCAAATCCAGGATCAAAAGCAATACCGATCAAACCACGGTCCCCTGATGCAACTGATGGAAGATTGGCAAAAGGTGTTGCAAGCAGTTGACCGTTCTTAACAACTTTGATAAGTCCAGTTCTTTCAAGAATAAAGACACGACCATCTGGTGCAATTTCAAAACCTGAAGGACCGTCGAGTCCATCGCCAACGATTTGATTTATTTGAAAATTCTGCGGTGGTACAGCAAGTGCTTCACCTGGAATCACCAATGAAAATGCTGTTAGTATTGTAAATAATAATAATCCTAGTATTTTTTTCATAATATTGTCATCTAGCGTTTAGGAAACAAAGCGCTCAGCGTAGAGAAAAAAAAATTTCTAAACGCTATACGCTTATTTTCTATACGCTATCTTTTATTCTCTTTAAGCCTATAGATCGTTGCTTCTTTGTCGGAGTAAAGTATATCATACCGTGTCAAGAAGGCACTTTTTTGATCGTTTATAAGGGCGTTATAGACGGGATCTCCGCGGTTCGCATCACTGCTCATAACTATCCATTCAGCAGTCTTTTGTGGCTGTTTTAGCGTTTCTTTCCATTGCAAACTGACACCTTCATGAATAAATTGTTTGAGATCTATGCCACTTTCAAAAGCCACTGGATTGAAAACTGACAGAGACATTAGTACCTGTTCATTAGCACCAACAGAAGCTCCTAGTTTGTCTGCAACAGCTTGATTTCTAAATGCACTTGATCCCACTGTACCGTCAACGATAGTTATAATACCACCGTTGTATGTCGTCATTGCTTGCAAAATAATCACTTGCATTGCGATGATTGCAGCCATCTTTCGGGAGCTTGCAAAGACACCGATTAAGACTGCGGCAAGCGGTAACGCAAGTAAGCCGTATCGTACATTGAACCATTGTCCTGCATAACTGCCTGATGGATTTGAATTGAGTTCTGGTACATTAAGAATTGAGAATCCTAGAAAGAGTGCAAGGATATTGAACGCGATTGGTGACGCTAACAGTGCAATGATCAATGCTTTTTTCGAAGCGACAAGTGTCTTTCTCCACATGAAAAAGAGTACAGCAATTCCGGCAAGTGCAGTACCGAGAATGTATATTCCAACGTTGTGCATTACCGCATATCCATACGCCAAAAATGAATTAATCCAATTGCCTTTTGTAATGAGTCCTGCACTTTGTTCGATTACCATTTGTTGTGCATGCGCTGAATATTCACCGTATATAAAGAATAATGGATTACCAAAAATCATTGCGTTCCACAAAAGCCATAGACTGATACCAAGAACTACAGGGATACTGAAAAGAAAAAGTTTGCCGATAGTCTCTTGAAATGTTTTCCGGACGATTGCTAATTCATGGATTGCAATTAACGCAGCTTGGATAGCGACGACGAACCAGCCATCGTAGCGCGCGACTACTTGAAAAAGTCCTAGGACACCTAAAAGTAAAAGATACTTCGTACTCTTTTTTTGGGTAAGCCAAAGTGTGAACACGAGCACTGAAAGACTAAAGATTCCAATGTAGAGTGGTTCTGTTAGAGGTGTTGTTTGGATGTATAGCATGTTGAGGTTAAATGCAAAAGCAAGTCCCCCGATGATTGCTGCAAGTTTTTTCTTGGTTATAAGAAAGACAGTTTTATAAATAGCCCAAACAGCAGCAATATACGCGGCCATTGAAAAGAAGCTTCCGGCAAAAGCTGAATG
>JACDET010000078.1 GCA_013816255.1 Candidatus Levyibacteriota bacterium
CTATGATGATCGGATTCTTTAAATTGTTCAACTTCGGTATATCGAACTGTTTTCTTCTTTAACTTGTTTAGGGCTTGTTGCCTCTTGCGAAATAGTTTCTTCTTTATTGAAAGTGACAAAATTAATCATATCTTTTCCTTCGTGTTTAATAGTCGAAAAGACAGGATAAAAACTGTGAATATTACTCCGGCGCTAACTAGAAAAGTAGTCCCTCCAAGAAAATCATATAAAATTCCTCCCATTATTAATCCAATGATACTTGCTAGGCTTCCAAAGCTGCCTGCAACGCCCTGTACTGCTCCTTGAAGAACTGTTCCTGCACGCTTTGACAGTATAGACATAAAAGATGGCCACATTAGACCGTTACCAACTGCAAATAAAATTGCAGCGCCATACAGTAAGATAGTATTATTAGATACAAATAAAATAAAATTGGTTCCTAAAATTATGCTACCTATTATGACTAGTTTTTCTTCAGAGAATTTTTTTAAAGCTTTACGTAAGACTGGACCTTGGACCAAAACCATGATGCCACTTAATACAGCATAAAATATTCCCAACTGTGTTATTGACCACTTAAGCCCGACTGCGGCATGAATTGGAAATGAAGTGTAAAATATGTTAAATCCGAGGAATATGAAAAAATATAATATAAGCAAAAACGAAATATATTTTAGTTTAAAAATGTCTTGAAACCCAAGTTTTCTAGGATTTACCTCATAGCAATCTTTACATTCCTGTGCAAAAACTTTTCTGATAGTTCCTCTCTCGGGCACTAGTATTTTTGTGAGTAAGGGCATGGATTCTTTTAACGTGAGCCATACTACAATCAAAGTAATTAACGAGAGAAGTAACGCTGCCAAAACGGGCAATATTACACCATAGATAGTTGCACCTAAAATTCCTGCTAAGGCAGGACCTACAACAAATCCAAGATTAGAAGAAATTGCCATCTTCCCAAAGTTTTTACTCCTGTTTTCATTTGATGAGATGTCCGCAAGATAAGCGTTGACCACAGAGATATTTCCACCAGTAATTCCATCAATAGCTCTCGCAAGAAATAAAATAAGTAATGGAAGAGTTATGACAAAAGTTCCAATAAGAGCAGAGTCAAAACTGAAAAGTTTTTCAACTGGCATAAACAATGCCAAAAAGAAAAATATCCAACCAATTACTGTTCCCACATTACTTAAAAGAAGAACGTTTTTTCTACCATAAAAATCAGACCAGCTACCTAAAATTGGAGCTCCAATAAGTTGGAAAGCAGGATACGTTGCGGACAGTATACCAAAAACTATAGCATTACCTCCAAAATCCTTAACTAAAAAAACTAAAAAAGGCAAAACAATACTAAAGCCTAGAGTCCCAATAAAATTGGTCAATAAAATAGGAAAAAGTTGCGTTTGTTTTTTTGCAGTGGACATTAATTAGATAAAATTATAGGGTTTCATTTAAGAATTGTTAAGAACAGGTAAGAATGAACGATTTGTTAATACAAGTTATAGTCTTCATATTTGCTAGGCCTAGACTAGCTTCATCCTACGATTTTTGAACCTGCATCTATAGTTAAGTCATTTAATTGAAAGATCTTGATAAGTACAAAACTAATATTGATATCGTAATTTTCCCTATGAATCCTGTTCAATCCCACGTATTACTGGAGTACAGATTGTAGATCGTACCAGTATTAGCGCTAACATAGCCCCAGGCTTCAGGAGTAATTGAGAGCTTGCTGAAGGTACGTCTTTGTTCTTTCTCCAATACATTGTATACTAGCTGACCAATTATAATTTGATCTGGCTGTGCAATCGCCGTAATTTTAGAAGCAATACTAATAGTGTAACCTAGAATATCCAAATGGGGCTTTTTCAATACGATTTTCTCATCTTGCCTGAACGTATCCCAACCATATTGAACTACTACATTCTCTCCAACATCAATCCCAATTCTTACTTTCAGTTCAGGATAGTCGGATTGTTGGAGAATTGGGTTAATTCCTTGTCGTATCACTCTGATCATCGAACATGCACAGCTTATTGCATTCATACACGGTATATACATTTGATCATCTGAGGCCGGAGGCGGACCTACTATGAAAAAAGCTAAAACTGCGTCTCCGACATATTTCAGAACGTAACCACCGTAGGATGTTATTAACAATGACATTTCCTGAGCAAAGGTTCTGATAATTGTCGCAAGTTTGTCTACA
>JACDET010000025.1 GCA_013816255.1 Candidatus Levyibacteriota bacterium
GGCCAGCCACCATGCACATACTCCTTTGCATTTAGCATTTTCCTGTTATGTTTTTAACGCAAAAGGTAAATTCCTGCTTACTCAGCGTGCGCTCAGTAAAAAGGTATGGCCAGGTGTTTGGACAAATAGTTGCTGTGGTCATCCAGGTCCTGGTGAACAGACTGATGATGCAGTCAAAAGACGATTGCAATATGAACTTGGTTTGGTCCCATTAACAGTACAATTGGTATTACCTGATTTTCGTTATCGCACGGAATTTAATGGTATTGTCGAAAACGAAATCTGTCCTGTTTACACAGCTCGAGTTTCATCTGAACCGAAACCTAATCCTCAAGAAGTAGAAGCATATCGTTGGATACCTTGGGAAGCATTTGTTGCAAATGTTACTGAGCATCCTGAAAGATATTCCTATTGGTGTGTTAAGCAAGTTGCACAGTTAAAAGATATTGTAACACTTTCGGTTCTATGAAAACACAAACAACAATTATTCCACAACATGTCGCAATCATTATGGACGGTAACCGGCGTTGGGCAAGAGAGCACAAGCTTGAATTAATAATGGGTCATGACAAAGGCGCGCAACGACTTGAACAGATTGTCGAACATGCAGCTGATCGCGGAATACAGTATATGACCTTTTGGGCATTTTCGACAGAGAATTGGAAAAGAGGAAAGGTAGAAGTAGAAATTCTTTTTCAAGTATTCAAAAAATATCTTGCAGGACCTACAGTTGAACGACTGATTAAGAAGGGTGTAAAGATACAACTCCTTGGAGACTATAAGGCATTCCCCAAAGACTTAGTTGCAGGGCTAGAAAAGATGGTTGATCAAAGTAAGTCCAATAGTAAAATTACTATAAACCTCGCTCTTAATTACGGAGGACGCGCAGAGTTGGTTCGTGCTGTGCAAGAAATAGTTTCAGAAGATGTAAAAAGTCCTGCTATAAATGATGAATTGATTACGCAACATTTATATACCAAAAACCAACCAGATCCTGATCTCATTATCAGAACAGGTGGAGAACAACGCCTCAGCGGATACTTACCCTGGCAAAGTATTTACAGCGAATTATATTTTACAAATACTTATTGGCCGGATTTTGATGAGGAAGCATTGGATAATGCACTGGAAGAATATGCAAATCGTAATAGAAGGTTTGGGAAATGAGAGTTTAGCATCGGAATAAGTGTCTATTTACGATATAGTTTATTCTCTTGATTTATCTTTCTGAAATATGTATAGTTCTTGTATGAAACAAATAAATGATGATCAAGCACTTGTAACAAAAGCATTTCTTCGAGAGACATTAAAGAATGAGTTGCGGCATTATGCAACGAAAGCTGATATGGATCAATTAGAGGTGCGGATCGAGGATAAATTAGAAATACATCGAGATCAGATATTGACAAAGATGGATCAGATCATAGGAGAGCTTGCTCAGATGCGGGAAGAGAGAGAATTTGAACGTTATGACAAAGATAAACTAGAAAAGAACGTTGCTGATCATGAAGAGAGGATAATAAAATTAGAAACAAAGAAAACTCCATCACGGCACTAAGATCATCCATCGTTTTTATATCTTTTTTAATCTACGTTTATTGTCGGGATTTACTATTAAATTCTATGTCATTGCGAACAAAGTGAAGCAATCCCTACTAATAGAGATTGCTTCGTTGCTACGCTCCTCGCAATGACAAATTTAGTTTGTTGCTTCTTGTAATAATCCTCAGTATACTTGCCTTGTGGAATATATCTATAAACTTGGTATTCTCGGAGGAACGTTTGACAGACTCCACGCGGGGCATAAAGCGCTTCTTGATACTGCATTTTCTCAAGCCGGAAAAGTTATTGTTGGGATAGCAACATCTACGCTGTATCAGCATAAATTATTCTCTTCAATTGTAGAGGATTATCAAACGCGTAAAGACTCAATTTCCCGGTACCTTACAGAGAAAGGATATGCATCGCGTGCAATCTTTATAGCTATAGATGATATGTACGGAAATAGTTTGACTGAAAAAGATATTCAAGCAATTTTTGTCACTGAGAGTAACCGCTCCAATGTGCAAGTCATTAACGATCAAAGAAACAAAAGAGGTTTTTCCTCTCTTAAAGAAGTACTAACTCCATATTGCCTTGGAAATGACCGACAGGTAATTACGTCTAATCGCATACGAAATGGAGAAATTGATCGCGAGGGAAATGCATACAACCGCTTATTTACAGATAAAAAAACATATGTTCTCCAACAAGCGACAAGGAATTCGTTACGTGAACCTTTCGGCATTGTTCATGAAGATATACCATCAGTAATTGAAACCCATCCCAATGCTATGATTCTCGCAGTAGGGGATGTCGTTGCGCTTTCTCTTTATAAACTCCAACATCAGGCGGCACTTAGTATTGTCGATCTCAAGACGAGAAGAAATAGTTTGGGAGAATCAGATAGTGCTGTTTTGAAATCGATTCCCTCGCTTACCCATGCCGCAAATAAAGCAGGTGAAATTGAGCAAAATGCTGTAATGCAAATGCAATTATCACTTACCGCATATCAAACCACTGGGCAAAAACAAATCATTGTGATCGAGGGTGAAGAAGATTTACTTACAATTCCAGCTATCCTTTTGGCACCTCTCCAATCGGTTGTTGTGTACGGACAATTCGGAAAAGGTGCAATTGCAGTTGTTGTGACAGAGGAGAAGAAAAAAGAGGTAGCTACGTTGTTCAGACAATTTAAATAGTATATGTCATGCTGAATTTAGTTCAGCATCTCAATACGTATGTAGATCCTGAAACTAGTTCAGGGTGACAAGTTATATGCTTGCATTGTTTTCCCGTGATCGTTTACCATTCTTCAATCCATTCTTTGGACCGTATTGTCTTTTTGACGTGAAGAGTGGGGTTTGGTGGAAAGCGAGAATAATCTTCATCAGGGCAATTGTTTTATCTAGTGCAAGGGGCAAAATGTCTGCGTCTTTTACGCCACACGTTAAGCGTATATGAAATTTGCCTCGTGGGTCACGCAGCCAATTCCATTTGGTATTTCCTGCGTATGATGCTCTTTGTGCTCCTTTGGCGATTTTTGCTTGGCAAAGATATTCAAGTAAGATGTGTTCGAATAAGTGTCCGATTTCAGTATGTTTTACTTCAACACTGAAAGGTAATCCATCATCATTAAAGCACTGTGTATATAACACGTTTGGCAAATGCTCTTCAAGGAGTGCAACAATGTGCGGAATATCTCGTGTATTCACCTGATTATACAAGAGCTGCATGATGATTTTGGTTGTGGTTTGCTTTTGGATGATATCGAGGGAGAAAAGGTTTTCAACAATATATTGTTGCCCAGCCGGCAGCGCATTCTGCGGTTGAAATAATGAGTTGTCAGACAAACTCGATTGAGACGATAACGGCAGCAACTGTGTGTTCATAGATAAATAAATAGATAAGCTCTTACTGGTTTCTTACGGTTACATTACTAACTCTATACACTTTGAAAAAAGATGTCAAGGTCATCAGGAGTGATCAGTTTAGCTTGGAAATGTAGTCTATACTCAACTATTTATTTTTTGCTTTATCTTCAGATAAAAATACCTGTTGTCATCCTCGCGAAGGCGGGGATCCAGGTTTTTTTGGAGCTAGATTCCCGCCTTCGCGGGAATGACATGGTTTTGAAGTGAGGCTTAAGCAAATATTAAGGAACGTTAATCTGCACTGTAGGAACTGGGGCAGAAGTTGCTCCTGAAACTGTTGTCGGTGTTGGGAATGGCGTACTTGTTGCTTGTGGGGTCGGTTTAGAGGTATTATCTTCATCGTCGTTATTCTCGTCAGGATTGGTTGTAGGAGTCGGTGGTTGCGTCAGTCGTGCTGACGGTGATGGGCGCTGTGTAGGACCGTCGCAAGATGGTGGCTGTGTCCCTGCGATAAAAAATTCAGTTATACCTGATCTCCGGCCATTGACACAAATTGCTTCGTTCACGACAAAGGTTGGTTTCTCAAATTCCTCGACTGGAGTTCCTGCAAGATAGTTCTCCATAAGACTCCGCCAGATAGGTGCAGCTCCAAGTGAACCTGCGATATTATCCATTGGCGTGTTGTCATTATTTCCTACCCAAACTCCGACAACCAAGTTTGGCGTATAACCGACAGTGAGCGCATCACGGTAATCTTCAGTTGTTCCAGTTTTAACAGCTGCAACGCGGGAGATAGTGAGAGCATTACCAAAAACATCGGCGCGCGCTCTATTGTCTGAGAGAATAGATGAGATAAGAAATGCCGCTTCGCGACTCATGACTTCACGCGCTGTTGACTCATTTTCTGGACGCACCCAATTAAGTGGGTTAAGCAGTGCCCAAAAACTTTGTGGTTCATCTACTGATTGATTATATTTATTTGTAATCTCCAAAACACCCGTTGATTCGTTATATAACCCCTCATTTGCAAAAACTGCATATGCATTCGTCAATTCCAAAAGAGGTACTTCACCAGTCCCCAGAACGAGCGAGAGACCGTAGTTAGCTTCTTCTCGGAGGGTGGTTATGCCAAGATCACGTGCTGCATTGATTCCATCATTCACACCAACTCTATCCATTATCTCAACTGCTGGGATATTCAGTGAGTTAGCCAGTGCACGCCGTACTGTGACGTCTCCACGGTAACGCAGATCATAATTCTTTGGTTTATAACTCCCGGCAAACGTAGTTTCTTTATCTTCAAGAATTGTTGCCGGAGTTATAATTTTTTCCTCGAGAGCTTCAGCATAGATAATCGGTTTGAACGACGAACCTGGTTGACGGGGGACAACTGCCATATTTGTTTGGCCAAATTTTTCATCTGTCCAATCATAACTTCCCACCATTGCCAGAATTTGTCCATTTTTTGGATCGATTGCTACGGCAGACGCGTTACTTGCATTATTTCCTTCAAGATTTGCTACCCGGTTTTTGACAGTTTGCTCAGCAAACTTCTGGAATTCACGATCAAGGGTGGTTTTTACTCTGAATCCTTCACTGATTACCCGTTCTTCACCATATTCTCTAATTAATTCTCCTTTGATGTAATTCGCGAAATGAAATGCAATGGTGTTGGTATCTCGGGCTGCATTTGGGTTATAGACAAGTGCTTCACTGGCCGCTTGATCAGCCTGGGCTTGTGTTATATATCCTTCTTCAACCATTTCACCAAGGACATACTGTTTGCGGATTTCAGCTTTATCAGGTGGGTTAGAAAGAGGTGAGTACGCGGATGGCGCAGGTAAAATACCGATTAAAAGGGCTGATTGTGAAAGTGTTAGATCACGGGCTGGGATGCCGAAGTATGCCTGAGCTGCGTTTTCGATACCAAATGCGCCTTCACCAAAATAGACAGTATTTAAATACATTTCCAGAACATCTTCTTTACTAAATCGTCTATTTAACTCAGCCGCCAATACGATTTCTTGATATTTCCGCATATAATTTCGTGACTGATCCAAGAATGCATTTTTGGCAAGACCTTGGGTAATCGTCGATCCGCCTTCAACGATCCGTCCCGCAAAAAGGTTTACGACGAAAGCACGAGCAATACCGGTTATAGAAAAACCATTATTGGTATAAAAATTCTTATCTTCTGAAGAAATGACTGCTTCTTGCGCACTCACAGGCATATCAGAGAAGGGAATATAGGTAATTTCTTTGGGTTGATAAAACGTATAGAATTCTTCACCATCCCGGTCTTGTAGTGTCAGACCCGTAAGTCCACGGTTGATAACACTGTCTTTATCTTTAAGATCACGCGCGTAGTATAAATATGTTGCAGGTGGAACAAGCGCGAGGAATGCGAGAAGCAGAATCGTTGCATAAAAGAGTTTACGTTTGTGTCTAATGATAAAATTTTTTAACATTTCTTTAAGGCTGAAGTTTTTTAGACTCCATTTGGATTTTTTAGGTTTGGAAACTTTATGATCTAAACGTGATCTCATAAATAATGTGCCTATTTATTGTAGCATAAAAAAGCAGTTTGGGATTGAAATAGTAGGTTAAAAAGATTATACTTTCAGTGTGGTTGATGAAATTTTGTTCATGGTACAGACGCCATTGGGAGTCGCTATCAGAACAACAAAAGCATATTGGACAACCATTGCGACTATAAAGCATCCAAGTATTGCAACACATAAAGAAGATGTGCAACTTACTCTGGAAGATCCAGATCAAGTTCGGAAAAGTAAACAAGATCCGAGAGTGCATCTATACTATAAGAATATTGGAAAGGTACAAGTATGTGTCGTAACCGATCATATAGATCAAAAAGAAGGATACATAATAACAGCGTACCTTACTGATCGAGTAAAAGAAGGAGAAAAGATATATGACAAAAATTAAAGTTTATTACGATGAAAAAGGGAAAACCTTGAGCGTCTGGTTTGATGATCCTAAGAAAGAAGTGGTAAGTGAAGAAGTTGGAGATGGCACAATTGTGAATAAAGATAAAAATGGTAGGGTAATCGGGATTGAGAGATTGTATATAACTCTTCCAAAGCAAAGTGGAAAAAATCCTTCTTTACCTATTGAATTTTCAATTACATAACTATGAGTGACATGCAAAATAAATCAGAAGAATATTGGAAAGAGAAACTGACTCCTGAGCAATATCACATTTTGCGGGAGAAGGGGACTGAGCCGGCATTTACTGGCAAGTATGTTGATAATCATGAAAGTGGTATGTATGAGTGTGCAGCATGTGGGCATCCACTTTTTTCAAGTGATACCAAATTTGAAAGTGGATCAGGCTGGCCAAGTTTCGATCAACCAGTTAACCGGGAGAATGTGGAATTGCATGAAGATGGAAGCTTCTTTATGAAAAGAACCGAAGTCACCTGTAAGAATTGTGGAGCGCATCTTGGACACGTCTTCCCAGACGGACCAAAAGAAACAACAGGTGAACGGTATTGTATCAATTCTTGTTCGCTAAACTTTAAAGCAAAAGAATAAATTTACGCTTGACCGCCTTTTCTTGCTACTCTTTGTCGAGTCTTTTGATCCGCTGCTTGTAGACCACGTTTTGTGTGTTTTGCCAAGCCACCTTTCCGGCCAACTTCTTCTCTCGTCTTTTGACTTGCTGAGGCTAGACCTCTTTTACTTGTCGTCATACTTTCTGTACCTCCTTTCATTAAATTTGCATACTGCGTCTTTTCTTAGAATAAGTTTTATTCTAATTGAGAGGATTGAGATTGGGGTAAAGGGTCAGTAAGAATGGTGTTTGAATGTCTCTTTAAGGGATTCATGGTTCTGGATTCCCGTCTACATGGGAATGACAGTATGGAAATTTAAGATTTGATTATAGAGCAACTTACTTTTGGAATAGAGAATTGGAATCCAAGAATCCGCAATGTTTTGAAAGATTGTGTGCAGACGAGTTTACGGTTTCTTCCCAATGTTTCCTCGACAATTACTTCAGGAGTAGGTGTTGGTGCAGGTGTCATCGTTGGCGTAGGAATTGCTGTTGGCATTGGTGTGACAGGTATTGTTGGAACGGTCGTTGGTGTAGGGGCACTTGTCATCGTTGGAACAACGGTTGCAGTAGGTGTAGGAACTTTTGTAGGAGTTGGCGTTGGAGTTTTGGTTGGTGTAGGAATAGTAGTTGGCAAAGGCGTAGCGGTTGGTATTGGAGTGCTCGTTGGTTGTGTTGTAGGTATAGGTGTTGCAGTTGGCATTTGCGTTGGAGTAGGAGTATTTGTAGGTACCGTTGTTGGTATGGCAGTCGGTGCACTTGTAGGTGTTGGCACAGAGGTAGGTGATGGCGTATTTGTCGGAGCTGAACTTGGAACACTTGTTGGTTGCGTCTGGGAAGTAGTACTGTTGCGTGGCAATGATACCGTAAAGAGGACAAAGTCGGTACTATTATTATCTGTATCCAAACCATTTCCCAAAGTTGCCTCAGTTCCTCCAGTAAACAATGATTGCGCAGTAGAATTTGCGATTGCTTTCCGGACTATACTTTCTCCGCCTTCTGGATTGTCGGCAAATGGTGCGGTTTCAGATTCTACAGCTGTCCCAAGTCCAATCTTATCGACAATTGTCAATCCGGCGTCACTAAATAGGGTAATCGTATTATTGGTGGTTATAGCACTTGCTGAAGATGAGTATATGGTGTCAGCATTTGCGCTCAATGCAGCATTTGGATGGGCAATGAGAAAGTAACTTTTGGGTTTAATAGTTCCCGCAAGGCTTGCGACAAGGTTTTGTGTTGACCCTCCTGTCGATGACTTTCTAATAAGTCTCCATTTGGCGAGATCTATGTTGGAGTTTGTCGGATTGTACAGCTCGACAAATTCATCACTTGCGGTAGCTCCACTTAATTGAATTTGGGAGATGACGACGTGATTTGTATCAGCTTTTACTGATAATGGTTGACCATTTGCAATTATCAGTAAAACAATAAATGCATAGGTAAGTGATGAAAGTAAAAATATTCTCGAAACTGTTCTCATATAAATATATTAAACTCTCATATGTATCTATGTCAATAGGACAAAATAGATCAGTTTAATAAGAGCTCCTTTATAAGGAGCGATTATTACTGGAGCGTATTTTGGAGTTCTCGAATTGGTGTTCCTTCATGCAGTTGTTTTATAACTACTCCCGCTTGTGCTGGATCAAGTTTTCCTTCTGCAGTTTGATGTGCGACGTATATTTCCATGAGAATTTTTCTTCCGTCAGTTTCGAGATCAAGCTGTTCTCCTGGCGCTTCAGGTCTTGTTGAAACAGGATGCGGGTTACCTGCTAACAATGGTTTTGTCGTATGATTGCCCCCTCTACCGAAATTCTCTCCAAGTACATAACGTGTCTGCTTGGGCATTTGCCTGTCCTCATCACCTTTTTCGGACGTATCAACGTCTTGGAAGACTACATTAAGACTTTTGCCATCCGTGTGAATTGTTATTTCAGCACGTCCTGTTCGTGGGATAATATCAGGAACAACAGTGACAAATTCTCCATCACCCATGTCTACCGTTCCTGCTGCATTTTGCATTGCATCAGCAAAAGCAAATGCGTCGGCTTTGGTAAAAGGTTCATCTTTTGTCAAAAGTTGTGAAGCGTTATCAAGGGATCTTTTTCTTTCTGATCCCGTAACAGGAGGTATAATTCCACTTTGAGGTTCTTTTCTGTCAGCCATTCTTTTGTCGTGTGCTGTAAAGAGTGCATGCTTTACATAATCGTGCTTTCCATCTTTGGTGAGTGGAAAAGCTCTTTCTGTTGTCTGATTTGGACGACCAGCCTCAATCTGTCTCATAGTTAAATTGTAACAAACAAGTAAGAAGTATGCAAGGACATAAAACCTGACATTTTGTGGACAGTTTACTGATCAGTAAACTTTTTTAGGATCAACTCCCATAAGTCTAGATATTGTTTGTCGTATCCTAGAGTCCACAGTGCTACACCTCCTAAGTTTTGGCTTTGGGCATAGGCAAAGCGGGTTTCGACTGATCTATTATCTGCAATCCATGCTTGTCTGTCGCTCCCTGTTTTTTGATCTTTGAACCAGCACCAGGTTTCCTGCGCAAGCTCATCCCATGTGCACTGATTCTTTTTTATATCTGTGCTTTCTCTTGAACGCGCGTAGGATATAACTGCTGCGTAATTCTTTTCATCGTCTGCCGGATATGTCAGGCTATTTGCGGTTTTTGCATCCTGAACTGACCGCTCCCAACCATAATAGGGGACGCCCATGATGAGTTTGGCTTTTGGAATTACTTGCAGATAATCTTCATAGGTAGTCTCCACATCAAAGAAATATTTGCCTTCCTTGAATCCTTTCATCGGAGCGACTGGTCCTGAGATATCTGAGCCTGCGCCGTAATATTCGTAAGACATGCCGATGAATCTATCATAAATAGGAACAAGTTTGGGAAAATCAAAGAGATCATTCTCACGGGCTGACAACGGCATGATACTTAGACTGAGTGCTGTTGTGGGTGCTTCTTTATCTATGGCCGTTCGCAACTTTTGACTAAAGGCTGTAAAAGCTTCTTGATAGTACGCGTCAGGTTCGCCAAAGTATTCAAAATCTATATTTATACCTTGGAGATCTTTATCTTTCACTTCAGCTACAATGTCAGCAATAAGATTATCTTGTGCCGTATCACTATCGAGAACATCGATGATTAGCTGGTTGTCTAGGGCTGCAACCGTAAATGTCACATCTGTTCCCATAATTCTTGCACGGGTCATAAGATTTTCTACCTTTTCGCTTTCCCACGCTCTCCATCCTGGATCTGTTTCTCCATTCACAACTTTGGCTAATTTCCCATCATTCCCGACTGTGAGGCTGAAGTAGTTAATCTCGGATAGGAGATTTGGTCGAATATGCTGTATATCATCAAGCCGCCAGTATGGGAGAAATCCTAAAACATGCTTATCCAATTTCGCATGTGGTCGTGTAATACTTTCAAGATAATACATGCCTGTAAGAGCTGGTGAAGTAGTAGGATAGGTTTTGGAAAGATAATAATAAAATCCTATACCCGAAATAATAAGAATAATGAGTAGGGTGGCAAAGACTTTTTTGAGCATTAAATCTATTATACAAAATTTCCTCTTGCATTACTTTTTACTTTTCACGTATGCTAGAAGAAGAGTATGAATAGACACTACAATGTCATTACTGTCGGAGAGTCGACTATCGATGCTTTTATGACCTTGGAGCATGCCAATACTGCCATGCATATGGAGGGGGAGAATGGAGGCGTGTGTTTCCGGCATGGTGCCAAGATCGACGTAGATCGCTATGACTTTGAGATTGGTGGTAACGCTACTAATGTCGCGGTCGGTTTGACGCGCCTTGGTGTAAAGTCGACGTTGGTTTCAGAAACAGGGGATGATGAGTTCTCAATCAAAATCCGCAATTGCTTAGCCAAAGAACGCATCGAACGGACGTTTATCGTTGAAACCCCAGGACCTTCTAACTTCTCCGTTATCATCAACTTCAACGGTGATAGGACGATCTTTGTGCAGGATGTTGAACGGAAGCATGAATTTCACTTATATGATGTCACAGCGGATATGATTTATCTGACAAGTCTTGGGAGAGAATGGAAAGGAGCATATAACAAGATACTGGATTTTGTCGAAAAGACTGGTACAAGTTTGGTTTTTAATCCAGGTTCACGGCAGCTGCGCGAAGATAAAGATATGATGCATAAAGTGCTTGAGAAGTCGAAGATGGTATTTATTAATAAGGAAGAAGCTGAACTCATCTTGACTGATAAGCAAACAATGGAAAACGGTAAAGAGTATATTCATGAACTCATGCAAAGAGTACAAAAGTTAGGTCCAGGTACTGTTGTCCTGACAAATGGCAAGAGAGGTTCGTACGCTCTTGACGATAAGGGAGAATTTCATTTCCATGATACGTTTGATGGAAAGGTTGTTGAACGGACAGGAGCAGGGGACGCGTATACTTCAGGTTTTCTGGCTGCTAGTCTTTATGGAATGTCACTTCCTACAGCCATGGAATGGGGATCACATAATGCGGCTTCAGTTGTAGGAAAAGTAGGAGCACATCCAGGACTTTTAAGTAAACATGAGATGGAAGAACGAGTTGGATAGATGTTTCAATGTCATTGCGAGGAATGTAATGACGAAGCAATCTATACTGGATACATTTCTTAGTAGAGTTTGCTTCACTGTGTTCGCAATGACAATTAACTGAAATCCCCAGCGTGGCCTGCTTGGCCGAAGGCTTTCATGCGTTCGGCAATCATGACTTTATTTGCAGTTCTTGCTTCAGTCATGTATTCTCTTGGATCGAATTTGTCTGGGTGTTCGATGAAGAATTTGCGGATTGCTGCTGTGATAGCAAGGCGCGTATCTGTATCGACGTTTACTTTGCGGACACCATGCTGGATACCCAATTGAATTTCTTCGATTGGGACACCAAAAGTTGGTTTGATTTGCCCACCATATTGATTAATCTGTGCCAAGAGTTCTTGTGGGACACTTGATGATCCGTGCATGACAATATGGGTGTTTGGCAACCTTTTATTGATCTCAATGATACGATCCATGACGAGGACTGAGCCATCAGGTTTCTCTGCGAATTTGTAGACGCCATGACTCGTACCGATGGCCACAGCTAAGGCATCAACGCCTGTTTCTTCAACAAATTGGACTGCTTGATCTGGATCTGTGAGGTAATCACTCTTCATGTCACCAGCGCCTGCACCATCTTCAATACCACCGATTACGCCAAGTTCTGCCTCAACACTGACACCTTTTGCATGCGCGTATGCAACGACTTCCTTTGTGACTGCGACGTTTTCTTCGTAGGATGCTGGAGTTTTATGATCCGCTTGCAAAGAACCGTCAATCATAACACTTGTAAAGCCCATATCAACAGCTGAAAGACATGCTTCTTTACTTCCATGATCCTGATGCAAAACAGTTGGGATTTCTGGATAGACTTCAGTTGCTGCGATCATCAAGTGATACAGGAATTTATCGTTTGCATAGGTCCTGGCTCCGCGGGATGCTTGGAGGATAACAGGAGAATTTGTTTCGCGAGCCGCATCCATAATCGCCTGGATCTGCTCCATATTATTGACATTGAATCCACCAACACCATAATTACCAACTGCTGCTTTATCGAGGACTTCACGAAGAGTTATAAGTGCCATGTACTATCAATACTATACATAAGTTTAAAAAAAAGCAAGCATATAGTCCTATAGTTGATATATGAGCTGAAAAATGATATAATCTCGGTCATGAATAGAACTGAAATATATTCGAGAAGCAATAAAGGAATGCGGGAGAAGTCTTTTTCTATAAGCGAGCGCGCAACAGAAGACGTTATAACTGGAGAAAGATCTGGTAGGAGAATGGGCATTAAAAACTCACCATTACTTAATTTGGAAGCCGGTGAATGGAATCCCAGATATATTCAGGCAGATGCAATACCATTCCAAGATAGCTTTTATCGAGTCCTTCCCGAAGGAGAGAATATGCGTGATTATATTGAGAGGATGCTCGCCCATAAAGAAGGTCGAGCAATTGGAATTGAATTAGCTGGGGTTGGTTCGAGATTGTTTTCTGACTTTACACCCGGTTTCTTTCGGAAAACAGCTGGAATAAACCTGACGGACTCACGGGATTTTGACAGTCCATCGATAAAGGGTGATGATGCAAAAAGAAACCACACGGTTATTGAAGGGAATATTTTAACACCTGAAACACGAGATGATGTGAAGCAGTGGCCTCATGGAGAAAAGATAGATTTAATTATGGAAAGGATGTATGGAGGCTTACTTATACTTCCTCAAGAGCCTTTCTTTCTTAGTGATAGGGCACGGATGTGGTATGAATTACTCGCAGAAGGTGGATTATTATTTGCTGAATCTCCTCAAGCTCTTAGGCCACATCTATCACAATGGGAAACCTATATCAAAGAAGAACATGCGGATAAGATGGAAGTTTCAGTGTCTAGAAATATAATTCGGATACGCAAACTTCAGGATGTACCATTAGAATTACTCAGTGCGCGGAATATCTTAAGAAGATAAATGCTCTATCTATTACCACTCTTGGCGATATTGTTTGGCGAAAGCTGCGCTTGGGTTTGATTTCTTGTGTGGGTTGAAGATGCCGTTTGGATCAAAGATCTTTTTGGTTTCAGCAAAAAGTGTCAAAATCTTCTTACTAAATTGCAGGTGCAGGTATGGTGTCCGGACAATACCGTCATTATGTTCGCCACTTGTTGAGCCTTTGTACTCTTTGACCAATTTGAAAATTTCTTCACTGATTAATGGAATAAACTTTTGTTCTTCAGGGTTTCTCAGATCCAGAAGAGGGAAGACGTGAAAGTTGCCGTCACCGACATGACCTTGCATCGCTGTAATAACTGGATACTTCTTCAATATTGCTTTGAACTTTGGCAAGAATTCAGGCAGATATTCAGGCTTTACCGTACAATCATCGATAAAAGGCGCAGAGTAGCGTTCTTTCAATTTGGTTGAGAGGAGTCCAAAACTATCACGGCGGATAAGCCAATACTTCAACTCAGACTTTTCATTCTTTGCCCATTTCATCTTGAGATCATATGGTTTGAGCTTCTCTTCAAGGGACTTAATTGTTTTGGAGATTTCATCATAGTCGTCTCCGGTAAATTCAGCTTGAATTGTGAGGTTTGGCAACCCTCCTGCCAATTTCATCTTGAATTCAGGCAAGAACTTTAATTTGGTTTGCACATCATTTAAACCAAGTTTCTTTCCAAATCCTGTAACGTACTTTAAAGCGAGATCCAAAGTGTAATCGTCATATGTCTCAAGACTTTCCGGTTTGAACGGTAAGATTACGTTGACGATTTCGGCAAGATGCTTCACATCTTTCACGTAGAGAATGAGCATTTCAGCATGTTTTTTGACTGGTACCAAACGGAGATTCGCCTTTGTCATAACGCCCAATGTTCCTTGCGCACCGACAAAGAGTTTGGTTAAGTCAAATATTCCTTTTTCCTTATCATAGACATTCCAGAGATAATATCCTGCTGAATTCTTCGAGACATCAGGTTTGGCCTTCTTGATTAGATCATAATGTCTGTCGATAAGATTAAAGATTTTGCGGTACATTTTACCTTCGAAATCCTGTTGCTTCATTTTCTTCTCGAGGCCTTTCATATCAAGCGGTTTGATGACATATTCTTTTCCGTCAGCCAAAACAACGTTCATAGCATTGACATAGTTTTCTGCTTTACCATAAGACAATGACTTTTCGCCGCCAGCATTATTGTTGATAATGCCACCCAATGCACAAAGTTCTCGTGAAGATGGATATGCAGGGTAAAGAAGCCCATGTTCCAACGTGAACTTCTCAAAATCTCGGTAATACATACCGGGCTCAATATCTGCAGATTGTCCATGGAATACCGGTTCATGGGTGAAGTATTTCATGAACGAGACAATAATTGAGTTATTTAAAACGCCGCCACTCATATCTGTACCAGCTGCACGCGCGGTAACATTAAGATCAGGGTGTGCTTTTTTGTGCTTTGCGACAAAAGCGACGAGGTTTTGGACATCTTTGTGATCTATCGGGTAGACAACGACTTTTGGTTTTACAGAATAGATACTTCGGTCAAAACTATGTTTGTGCAAAGTCTCTTCGTCTGTCACGACATCACCTTTGATAATTTTCTTTAATTCTTCGAGCAGGTCTACATTCATAATTTTGAAAACTCGGAATACTCTGTTAATCAGACTTTCGGAAACTCAGATAGTCAGACATGCTGGCGTACCGAGTTTTCTGAGTGTTCTGAAATTATTTCTTCCTCTTTATAACTTTTTTCACAGCTTTTTTAATAGCCGGTATATCCATGTTATACTTTTTTAATATATCTTGCCAAGCCCCAGACTCTGCAAAGGTATTTTGTAGTCCTACAAATTCCATCGGGAGAGGATTGTTCTTTGCCAAGAACTCTGCAATCGCGCTTCCAAGACCACCTTCTACTTGATGATCTTCAACGGTTACAACTGCGCCTGTATGTCCGGTAAATCGGAGGATTCCATCTGCATCTAATGGTTTGACTGTTGCCGCATTCACCACAAGAACTGGGAATCCTTCTTCTTCAAGTTCTTTTGCGGCGACCAGAGCATAAAATAGCATGTATCCCATCGCAAAAATAGTTGCTTGAGGATTTTCTGTAATCCAAAAGTCTTGCATTTTGCCGACTGTAAAAGGAGTTTCTTCAGTTGTGATGATTGGTGTTTTGTCTCTTGTGTAGCGGAGGTACACGGGTGTTGTGATATCAGCCGATGCAATAGTCGCTTTCTTGGCTTCAATACTGTCACAAGGGACATAGACATGCATGTTTGGCCAAATTCGTGTTATCGCCACATCTTCAGTTGCCTGATGGGTTGCGCCATCAGGGCCTGTCATGATTCCTGCGTGATGGCCGGCGATTTTTACATTGGCTTCATTATAGACGGCTGTCGTTCTGAGTGTTTCCCAATTCTTGCCGGGTGAGAATGTCGCGTACGATGAGATGAATGCGACTTTGCCTGTAACAGCGAGGCCTGCTGCGACAGCTGCCATATTTTGTTCTCCGATACCTGTTTGGATAAAACGTTCAGGAAACTTCTCAGCAAATTTATTGGCTTGGGTTGATTCAGTCAGATCTGCAGCAAGCGCGACGACATTTGGATTCGTTTCACCGAGTGCCAAAAGGCCTGAGCCAAAACCAGCACGAGTTGGTGCAAGTTCAACGTCTTTGTCGAAGAGTTTTTTGTTTAGTTTTAGTTTTGGATTTAACATATTATTAGCGTTTAGCTTCTAGCGGCTAGGGTGTAGTAAATGTATTTTACTAGACGCTAGAAGCTATTCCCTAGGCGCTTGTTACTGGTGTTCGCTTCTAATTTTTCCACCGAGTGTTCTCAGTTCATGTATTGCTTCTTTTGCTTGATCTTTGTCTGGTGCTTTGCCGTGCCAATGGAAATCTTTTTCCATAAATTCGACACCTTTTCCTGCAATTGTATGAGCAATAATAACTGTTGGTTTCTCATAAATTGCGTGTGCTTCATTAATCCGGTCGACGAATTGTTCGATATTGTGGCCGTCCGTTTCAAGAACATGCCAATTAAAAGCCTCAAACTTGGCACTTAATGGTTCAAGTGGCATGACATCTTCGGTGAATCCATCAATTTGGATGTTATTCCGGTCAACTATCATAATGAGATTATTTATTTTGAGTTTACCCGCAAGCATGACAGCTTCCCAGATATTTCCTTCGTTGAGTTCACCATCACCGGTTATAACATATGTGTAATATTTCTTTTTATCCATTTGCGCTGCAAGTGCGATGCCGATGCCTTGAGACAAACCTTCACCCAACGGTCCTGATGTTGTCTCCAGCCCTGGTAAAACTGTTCTATGCGGATGACCTTGGAGACGGGAATCGATTTTTCTGAGTGTTTGCAATTCCTCAACAGGGAAGTATCCTGCTTGTGCCATTGAAACATAACGGATTGGACAGATGTGTCCATTGGATAAAATAAGACGGTCGCGGTCTTCCCATGTAGGATTTTTGGGATCGTGATTGAGGATGTGGAAATAGAAAGCGGTAAAGATATCAGCCATTCCAAGTGGACCTGCAGAGTGCCCTGATTTGGCTTCAAGAAGCATTTTTATCAAAAGCTCACGAGCTTTTTCAGCTTTGGCATTCAATTCTTTTAATTTATCTTCGTAAAGTTCTGTAATCATAACTAGTCGTCATTGCGATCGATTTAAATGAACGAGGCCTGTGCCCGCAGGGTGCAATCTCGTTAGAGGATTGCTTCGTCGCGTTGCTCCTCGCAATGACGGAGCTATTTCCTTAGTACTATATATAAATCTGAGACGTTTGAGTCAAGATGGCCGGTGACAATTCCATCTCCTTCTTTTTCAAAGAATATGGTACTGTTGTCATCGTCTATATATTCTTTCATATTCAACTTCATCTCTGTAACTTTTTTGAGGCTGTCTTTGTCTCCAATTGCTCCTGCAAATTCACTGAAGTCCCATCCATCAGTACCAAATGATGCGATGACTGTATCTCCCTCAATATGCTTTAAAGCACAGAGGACGAGTGCCTGATTTCTTCCTCCAAGTCCTTTGCCTGTGACTTTGACAGTTGATTCACCGCCAGCGATAAGGATTTGTCCGTGTGGGGTTTCGTTGATGAGCTGTTCGCCGAGTTTTTCTGCATCTCCTTGTAATCTATCTGACATGACATGGACATCGTAGCCCAGTTGTCTTGCTTTTTTCTCCATGGCATTAAGCGCGGTAAGATTACTGAGCATAAGGATGTTTGAAACATTTTTGAAGTATTTCGCGTCAGTTGGGGTTTCGACAAAATCATCAAGCGTTAGATTCGCTTTTTTTGCAAGATCATATTTTTCAAATATACGTTTTACGTCTTTGAGTGAAGAATGATTTTTGACCAAAGGACCTGATGCGATGACTGAGAGATCGTTGCCGGGGACGTCTGAATAGATAAGGTTTACAACTGTTGCTGGAAAGAGAATCCTTGCAAGTCCGCCGCCTTTGACTTTGGAGAGATGCTTACGGATAGAATTCATTTCCGTGATATTGGCGCCTGACTGAAGCAACGCTTTATTTACTTTGGTAATCCTTTCAAGAGAAAGGGTATTTGGAGCTTCAAACAAAACAGAACCACCACCGCATGTCACAATAATAATTAAATCTTTTTCTCCGACATGTTCAAGCTTTTCAATCGCGTGTTTTGTGAATGCAAAGTTCTCCTCAGATGGCAGGGGATGTGTGCCTTTTGTATATTCTAATTTCGCGAAGTGCTCATCTTCGACAACATCGATGACATAGCCTCCAGTAAGACGGTCACCCAAATGATCCTCAACCATTTTACAATTGCCTGCACTGCCTTTACCAAAGCCAAGGAGAAAAACCCGTTCGAATTTCGAAAAGTCATATTTCTTATCTTGAATAGTTAACGTATCGTCTTTGAGAATGAAGTTTTGTTTGAAAACTTCTGTAGGAGAAATAGAAGCAAAAGCTGCTTCAGCAAGGTCAAGAACAACCTTTCGGTTATCGTTGGATGCAAGTGTATCGTAATTCTTAATATATCCCATGAGCAGTAGAACCAGTTTATCAGATAATTTGCAGGACTGGCAAGGGATCAAGAATCCTCTTGACAAATGCAACTAATCCGCATATACTAAATGCAACTAACTAGCATATATGTCTGATACACAACTAACAACAGCGCTCAATTATTGGCAGCGCGTAATGCAATTACAAGAGTATACTATTACTTTGAAGAGAATATCAATTCATCAAGTATGTGACGACACGTGTAAAACGGGGCACAGTTTTGTCGGAATTCATACAGATCACGCGACATGTACTGCTTGTTTGTATCATACAAGAAAATTATGCGCGGATGACCTTGTTCACGAACTAATCCACGTTAAATATCCTTATATGACAGAAGCGCAAGTAAAGAATGAGACTGAAAGATGGCTTTCATATAGCCGAGGGGAGGTGAGCCCAAATTGAAATTCTATAACGTTAAAACCCGCGAGTCAGTTGAAGTTCCGGATGACAAAGTAACACTTGTTACAATGAAGAACGGTAAAAAAGCTGCTAAAGCTGAAATGAATGGTACTAAATTATTTAAAATAGTGAGTAACGAAGATGCAGCACGGTTGTCTGCATAATGTAAAACCATGTAACACAATAAAAGATAAAGAATCTCGTTAATGGGATTCTTTATCTCATGTTGTAAAGGTTTGGTACAATATAATCTGCAGTTGTGCACGACCATACAGATATCATTTCACTATAGATTCTGGCCAAAACTTTAAGCAAGATGAATGGGTAGAAATTTCAGGGACGTTTGCGGTGACACAAGACGCACTGAGTAATGAAACAGATGTATTGATTCTCAAAGCAACTACTATCGTAGTAAAGCCACAACCACAAAACCCGTATCTCTATCCCGCTATCTATTAGTTTCCTCAGATTCCTACTCTTGACAAACGCAAGTTAACCGCATATAATAAATGCAAGACTATTGCATTGAATAGTTTGATCTTGAACACAATACATCACTAAGAAGTCCCAAGAAATTGGGGCTTTTTAGTATATAAATATGAACATCGAAAAATTAATTCAAACTGCGCAAATCCAAAATGGAGATAGTGAAATTCTCTTTTTTTCTACTGTTGCGCTAACCATTCTCGAAGAATCAGCAAATTTTGCTCTTCTCGATTCAGGAGAAACGGTAAAGCAAAATCTGCAGAAATTGTTAGATGACAAGCCTAAAGCGGCCCGTCTTACATTTGCAAAAAAAGAGCGAGAGGTGACAATGCGTGATCATTTAGAGCATCATTGTACAACACAAAGACAACTCTTGGATTGTCCTACAAATGACGAACACGTCATTTTGCTGTCAGCATTGAAAGGTTTAGAAGAACTTGGTGTGTCACATGATTATAGAGTTGTTTTGAGAGAGATTCTCCTCAAGAGTTTGCATAAAGTAGACAATGTTTCGAGTCCTATCAGCTTTCTGGGAAGGACCAAAGAAATTGAAGAAATTCAAAGAGTATTACAGAGGACTTTCCGAAACAGTGTTTTGCTTGTTGGAGAAACTGGTGTAGGAAAGACAACGCTCGCGCAATCAATGAGAAAATATCTTAATAATACAAAAGTGTTTCAACTATTTTCAGGCAATAGCGCATTTCTAGACCAAGTTATCAACATTCTCACAACGACATCCGGACAAAAATCGCTACTTTTTATGGATGAACTGTTCACTTTTGAATCGGGGCAAATAAAGTATGCTGTTGAAAATTGCCAAATTATTGGTACAGCAAATGAATCTTCATATAAGAAATTTGCGATGGAAAATCCTGGCATCATTTCGCGTTTTGAGGTAATTACTATTGAAGAGCCGATCATTGATGAGACAAAGCAGATCCTTACGTTTCATCAAAAGAGGATTACTGAAACAATGCGTATGTCATGGGAGAAAGATTTTCTCGACGAATTGATTACATTGGCCAAACAATATATGCCCGATGCATCTTTTCCCGCAAAAGGCATCAATCTTCTTGAAGAATCAGCACTTTTTGCTCAAACGCAGTCACTCCATACCATACCACTCGAAATGCTCCGCGTTATTATTTCCCAAAAAACCTCTATTCCAATTGGTAGTTTGACTGATTTGGATAAAAAGGATTTGTCAGAACTTCCTAATAAACTTGCTAAGAAAGTAAAAGGACAAGATGCTGTGATAGCACGTGTTACAAAAGTGATTCAGCGTTCCAAACTAGGTTTTGGCAAGAAAAATAGACCTATTGGATCGTTTCTTTTTGTTGGTCCTTCTGGAGTGGGAAAAACAGAGCTTGCTAAAGCGCTGGCAAAAGAAGTTTTCGGAGACGAAGACGCGATGGTACGCATGGATATGTCCGAATATGCTGAGGCACACACAGTACAGCGAATGCTTGGTGCGCCTCCAGGATACATCGGATTTGAGGAAGGGGGACAGTTAACCAATCCAATCAAAGCAAAACCCTATAATCTTGTTCTCCTTGATGAAATTGAAAAAGCGCATCCGAGGATTTTTGATATTTTTCTTCAGGTTCTGGATGATGGGCGGCTTACCGATGGCCAAGGAAAAGTTGTTGATTTTAAAAATACAATAATCATTGCGACAAGCAATGCAGGTATTGAAGATATACTGGATCTCATTAATGAAGGCAAAACGCATACAGAAATTGAAAAAGAATTAAAAGAAATTTTACAGGATTACTTCCGTATTGAATTTATTAATCGCTTTGACGATATCATCATTTTTGACGCGTTAAAACCTGAAGCTCTTGAAGAGATTGGGGTATTGCAAGTTGAAAAACTTAAACAAGAATTGGCAAAGCGCAATATTGGCTTTTCGGTTTCAGAACAGACTATGAAGCATTTGGCAAAAGAAGGGTATGATCCAAGATATGGAGCGCGCGGCATGATCCGATTAGTGCAAGAGAAAATAGAAAATAAACTTGCAGAGATGATTATTAATGAAGAGATAAAAGAAGGGGAACGGGTAGAATTTTAGCTATGACAGAAAGAACACATGCACATGATCATAGCCGAACTCATGAAGGTGAGCAACGCGTTAGTACGCTTACCCCTGCGACCGCACGTCTCGCCTTGATTGTCGTTGATACATCGTTCTCTAACCCTGGAAGATTGCATGTAGTTTCCGATACAGAAAAAGCTTCGTGGATCAACTCTATGCCCGATGCATTACAACCTGTTATAAAGGCAGCTGAGGAAGTCTCGTGGGAAAGTAGAGAAAAATATTATCAAGATGATACTCGGTCGGCTAAAGAAATACATACAACCTGGAATAAGAATATTTGGAATGCTGTACACGCTGAAATAAGTGATGAGAGTGTCGATTCTTCTATACGCGCTGAACGCATATCAGCATATAAAGCACTTGGTCTGTCTGTTTCTGATGTTAAAGAGCATGGTTTATATAAAGAAGTCGAAGATTTCCGTAAAAAATATGTTGGAATAAAGGGAGCAGTAGGTGAAAAGCGTGATATACACCAATTTATTATAGATCTTTCAAAGGATTACCAAAACACCGATGGGGTAACAGATAGAGACAAACTTACAAAGAGGCTAAAAGCCATTAAACCTCTCCTAGGTATTTTTGGTAAGGATAAAAGTGCTGATGCAATGATCACAGGGCTAGCACAAGTACACGGTATGTTGACCGAAAAAGGGCAAAGAAGAGAAGCTCTAGCTGATATAATTCAAGTAGAAATCCAAAAGTATCCAGTGAAACATGATCAAGCCTACCTCACAGCACTTGTAGAAAAAATGCAAAAAAGTCCACTCCCTGTACCAGTTGTAGTATGGAATTCTCAAGAGCATAATCATAGACATGACGATGAGGAGCATGGACATCTTCACGGACCAAGTTGTCATCATCCTGAAGAAGACAATGATGAGCATGGTTACGAACCACCTGCACATGTTCATGGACCAGGTTGTAACCATTGATGCTGTTGAAAATCTTACTAAATAAATAATTCTATTGTATTACCCATATATCTTCACCAAATTTTTCACTTTTCTTAAATGCTTTTCGGGCTTCCAGGCCTGTTTCTCCAGTTGCCGCAAGATATATAAGTAGTTTTCTATTATCCATTGTTCTTCTCGCCCAACCAACATAAACAACTGTTTTTAACTGCGGATATGCTTCTTGTAAAACTTCTTTGACGCGAGCCATAGGAATTTGGTAGGGAAGTTTGCGTGGAACCCAAGGGCGAACGATAATTCGTATTTTCCTATTCAGAGTTCTCATATTATGCTGTCTCTTGTAGTGCTATTTCACTGAAGGCTTGCTGTATCGCTGATTTTGCGCCAAAGGGATCCATTGGTAAATATTCACCATTATCTAATGTCAGCTGAGAGCTCATACTTGTTGATTGTGTCTCGCCTTTACTTGTTTTCTGAAGACGCGTTACTTTTGGTACTGC
>JACDET010000026.1 GCA_013816255.1 Candidatus Levyibacteriota bacterium
CTTCTCAATAGAGACAAACTTTTTAATCTCATAAGGAGTAATGGATTTACCAATGCCTACCGTGAACATACCCACAAACTTATCTCAATAAAGTACCATCAGCTCGATTACATCTTTTTTAAAGACTGTTCTATCCAAAATGTGCAAGTGTTAAAACAACCATTTTCAGACCATCTGCCAATTCTTTTTGATGTAGATTTTCTTGTATAAAGAGAGAATATAATCTGCCTCAGTAAATATCTCTATTGACACCTTCTGGAGGCTATGATAAGATAACTTTTACGAACCGAAGAAAACTCGTTTATGATGTTCTGTAAAGTTATACCTACCTACCCAATAATAACGGAATAACGCGTCTTCATACTCATCAGTTATCTTCTCATTCGTACGTTTCGCTCTTTCTAAATTAACAAAATTAGTTACATGCCAAATAGCTCAGCTATAGCCGTAGCTAAGATATCTGGGCCGTTAGCTCATTTGGTAGAGCACCTCATTTGCACTGAGGGGGTGGCGGGTTCAAATCCTGTACGGTCCACACTTCGCTCACTGCAGATGCAGCAAGCTACGCGTGGCAAGCCACCGTATATAATTTTAGAAAGTGTTTAATATTAATTGCGAAGTGTGTCCCGCGAAGCTTTAGCGAAGTAGGACTTACTTAAAATAGTTGTATCAAGCATTGAGGCAAACCCTCTAGTAAGAGAGGGTTTACCTGAGTGACTTGATGATAGATACTCGAACAGTCGATAGGCTGTAGAGGCTCTTTAAAAAGTGAAGAGAATATCCCGAATTGTGTTCATTCTTGCATTTGCAAGAGTCCATGGCGCAATCCGGGATAAAATCATGTCTTAAAATAGCACTCTGGTTAATTTATTAATTGGAGTATAAATAATTTACTAATAATGCCAACAATGGATGCCTTGGAGATTTTGACCGAGGAAGGACGTAGACGGCGACGATACTCGTTGGGGAGGTGCCATCAACCTTTGATCCAGCGGTTTCCGAATGGGGAAACCTACTTGTCTTTGACAAGTGCCCAAATGTGAAGTTAATTCCGTAAGGAGTTATATTAGTGTTTGGGTGGGCACGGCGTGAACTGAAACATCTTAGTAACGCCAGGAATATAAATCATATGAGATTCCGTCAGTAGCGGTGAGCGAAAGCGGAACAGTCTAAACCACGTTAAGTGGGGTTGCAGGGCAGACGACATCCGATGTAATTGTGATAGTAGAAAGGTCCGGAATGGCCTTCCAAAGAGAGTGAAAGACTCGTATACGAAATTACAATTACCGGTAGTTTGTACCTAAGTACCATGAAGCACGATAAACTTTGTGGGAATCCGGGACGACCACGTTCCAAGACTAAATATCAAAATCTACCGATAGTGAACTAGTACCGTGAGGGAAAGGTGAAAAGCACCCCGGGAGGGGGATGAAATAGAACTGAAATTGTTGGCTAACAAGCAGACAGAGCTCCAATTTATTGGGGTAATGTCGTGCCTATTGAAGAATGAGCCGGTGAGTTTATGATTGCTGCATAGTTTAACCAACGACGTTGGGAAGACAAAGTGAAAGCGAGCCCTAACTGGGCTACCATAGTAGCAGTCACTAAACCCGAAACCGGGTGAGCTAACCTTGAGCAGGTTGAGTCTCGAGTAATATCGAGAGGAGGACCGAACTCGTATCCGTAGCAATGGGTTGAGATGACTTGAGGTTAGGGGCAATATGCCAAACGAACCCGGAGATAGCTGGTTCTCCCCGAAATATATTAAGGTATAGCGCTGGTTATAACACAGGGGGTAGAGCACTGAATGGATTATGGGGGGGCAACTTCTCGTATCCAAACAAACTCCGAATACCTGTACTTTTATTCCAGTAGTCAGACTTGTCGGGCTAAGCTGATGAGTCGAAAGGGAAACAGCCCAGACTCCCAATTAAGGCCTCTAAATAGAAGCTAAGTTTTTAAGGAAGTCATGGTCCAGAGACACCCAGGAGGTTGGCTTAGAAGCAGCCACCCTTTAAAGATAGCGTAACAGCTCACTGGCGGATGGATTGTGGCGCCGAAAATGTATCGAGGATTAAGTTTCTTGCCGAAATTGGAGATTCTATGACAATTTATTGTTATAGTCTGGTAGGGGAGCGTTCTGTTTGCGGTGAAGTTGAACTGTAAAGTTTGGTGGAGCGGACAGAAGTGAGAATGCCGGCATGAGTAGCGCAATGCAGATGAGATATCTGCACACCGAAAGCCCAAGGTTTCCTCCGCAATGTAAATCAGCGGAGGGTGAGTCGGCCCTAAGGTCCTTCCTCGTTAAAGGGGATTAGACCGATGGATGAGTCGTTAACATTCGACTACAATCTATACGTATTGTAAGGTGGTGACGGAGTTGGAAGACTCGAGCCCGTTACGGCGGGTCTAAGCAGTTAGACAGAGATAATCGGCAAATCCGTTATCTTGTTTATTCGAGCTGCGATGGAAAGTATCCCAGCAATGGGAGACGATTCGATCTTTTTCAGTTTCCAGGAAAAGCCTCATTATACTTGTCGCAAGATAAGTAAAACGTATATATTACCGTACCGTAATCCGACACAGGTGGGCAGGTCGAGTAGACTAAGGTGATCGGGAGACATATGATTAAGGAACTCGGCAAAAAAGCTAGGCGTAACCTATGGGAGATGCCTCGCCAGTACATTTCGTACTGGCCACAGCAAAAGTTTACTTTGCAACTGTTTATCTAAAACACAGGTCCCTGCAAAACCGAAAGGTAACGTATAGGGGCTGACACCTGCCCAGTGCTGGTAAGTTAAAAATCTCGGGTGAAGTTCGTAAGAATCAGCCTAGGATTTAAGCTCCAGTAAACGGCAGCAGTAACTATAACTGTTCTATGGTAGCGAAATTCCTTGTCGGGTAAGTTCCGACCCGCACGAAAGGTAGAATGACAAAGTAACTGTCTTAATCATATACCCGGCGAAATTGAGATGGCTGTGAAGACGCGGCCTAGGTATACATGGACAAAAAGACCCCGGGAGCTTTACTGTAGCTTGGCATTTGCAAGCTTACTCTAATTATTTAGCATAGGAGGGAGATTCGTCATCAGTGAAATACCTCTTTTTGGAATGAGTGAGCATAACTCCGACCCGCATAAAAATACGGGCGGGGGACAGTGTCTGGTGGGCAGTTTTACTGGGGAGGTAGGCTCCTACAACGCAACGGAGCCGCACAAAGGTTGGCTAACTCCGGATGGAAATCGGAGTGATAGCGCAAAAGCATAAGCCAGCTTGACTGCGAGACCCACAAGTCGAGCAGGTACGAAAGTAGGTTTTAGTGATCCTGTGATGCATAGTGGTATGCGCACAGCTTAACGGATAAAAGCTACCCCGGGGATAACAGGCTGATCGCATCCAAGCGTCCACAGCGACGATGCGGTTTGGCACCTTAACTACACATTGGGGCGCCCAGAGAGAGATCTCTGAAGCTTGATTATTCAAAAACGTACGATAGAGGTACGTGTGAATAAAAAATACTAGCTAAAATCGGTGAACGCCATTAACGCGAACAATTAATGGTCAATACCGAGGGAAGCCTTCTTCGCGAAGCGAAGAACTGTGAACCAAGAACACAGAACGTAGAACTATAAGGAATTCCTTACGGTTTTTTGTTCAAAGTTCTCAGTTCATAGTTGCCGAAAGGCATGGCCCCGTATCGACTTTCCCGTATACAGCGGGAAGAGGTGAGTTCTATCCTGAGTTAATCAAAGGATAAATTTATAACTTACCTAAAAGGCTAGCTCCTTTTACCAAAAAGGATGAAGGTATAGTCAGTGCACATGGCAACATGTGATTCGACAGCGATGTCGGCTCATCACATCCTGGGGCTGGAGAAGGTCCCAAGGGTCCGGCTGTTCGCCGGTTAAAGTGGTACGCGAGCTGGGTTCAGAACGGCGTGAGCCAGTTCGGTCTCTATCCTGTATACCCGTTTGAAATTTGAGGAAGTTTGTCCCTAGTACGAGAGGACTGGGATGAGGGAATCCCTGGTGTGCCGGTTGTTTCATGAAAGTGAGCACTGCCGGATAGCTAGATTCCCATCGGATAACCGCTGAAAGCATCTAAGTGGGAAACCGTTTCCAAGATAAGATTTCGATGGATCGAAAGATCTGAAAGACCCCTAGGAGACTACTAGGTTGATAGGAGAGCAATGGAAGCGCAGCAATGTGTTAAGTTTACTCTTACTAATGGTCGATCGGTAAATTTATTTAGACATGATTGGATCCTTTTGGGTTCATCTCTTCACTCTTTGAGGAGCTTCATACTAGTAATTAGTATTTAGTTCTTAGTTTTTAGTATTTCTACTAATGACTAACTACGAATAACTAAGCACTAGCGAAGTTCTTTAATAACAAAAATTTTCTGGTGATTGAAGCATTATGGCACCACCTCTTCCCATTCCGAACAGAGAAGTGAAACGTAATAGCGCTCACGATACTACACACATGTGGGAAAATAGGTCGTCGCCAGAATATTTTTGTTATTAAAGATCCTCCTTCGCTAAAGCTATGGAGGACAAGCTATATCCAACAAAACCGTCCAGCTACGTTCAGTTACATGAACGTAGCAAGTAAGGGCGGTTTTTTGGTGGGAAAATTGTACATAGTCATTTATAATACATATATGATTGAGGAGAATAATAAGAGGCTAGGAGAAAACACCCATATGCCTTTAAATAGGCATGAATGGCGCGTTATATCCCAGAGATTGAACCCTGATATATGGATACCCCAAAAGGTACATACGGCTCTTAGAGTTATCAAAAAGAGAGTTATCTATACGCATCAAAAATCTTCAAAGAGAATATAATTTGATGAGAGGGGATTAACGGTAATTTATGTTGAGAGAGTCGTTGAATTCACGGTTCAATTGATTTCTTGCTTCATTTTGTGCTGTGCGTAATGCACTAATGTCTCGTCTGCAAGTTGATCGTGCTTGGTTGTATGCTCGTTTTGCCTGCGATATAGCGTCTCTCATCTGTGTACGTTCGTTTTGTAGGTTATCACGTTCATTTTGGAGTCTCGTACGTCGCTCTTGTCCTTCAGGTGTTGAAGTGTCAATTCCTCGGATTTGACCGTTAATCTCTTCACGTCTTATATCCAGCCGGTCATCTTCACTTTGTAAAGTACTTACCTCGCGTTGTACTCGTTCTGCACCTTGTGCGCATGCAATCATTCTCCCTTCAATTTGCTGTTGCAGTCTAATTACCTGTAAAGAATTGCCTTGAATGCCGGGAATTGATTGGACGGTAGTATCATTTTGATTTGTAGTCTTTTCAGACTGTTGTAATGGTGTTTCGAATGTTTCCCACTCTTCAACTGCCATAGAATCATCTTCTACTGCCGTTGTGTTAGCAGGAGATGCCTTTTGTTGTTGTGCTGTTGCATTATTACTGAAGAACACGCCTCCACTTACGAGAAGTGCAGTTCCTAAAGTAACAATACCTGTTGTTTTTATAAATGTCATAGTCTTGTAGTTATTTGCTTAAGATAGTATATTTTTGCCCTACCGCCTTAAATATGAGCATATAAGGACAATTAATGTATCTCAAGTTATGTCCTATATTATACACATCTTTATAAAAATGTCAAGCAGTAATGTGTAATAAAGAAGTATGAGTACAATAATGATGCTTATTCATCCATGATGGACAAAGTTGTACAAGCAATGAATACATTTTCATAATGCATTTCTGTAATGCTTTTTCTGGCATCATTTTATCTGACACACACATCTAATTTATAGACGATATTTATAGGAATGTATTTGTTGTTTATTAATCGCTCATAGAACGTTGTTCATAACGCATGCATAGGTTTTTCAATACTATTATTAATAGCGCGTTATAAGAAACCTATGAAGTTTTGATGAAACGGTTGTAAATGCTGAAGTAAGCCTTGCAGTGCGTATTCGTTGATGGTATACTTGCACTATCTTTGTAAGAAAGGTAATCTATGAATGTCAAAAACTACACAATCTAATCCTCAGAGCGCAATGGCCAAATTGATGGCCGCACAACCAAATAAAGTTGTTACTTTGAAAAAAGGTGAAACTGTTAAAGCAAAACTTACCAAATTAACTTCAAGCGAGATTCTCGTTGATGCTGGTGCAAAAACCGAAGCGCACGTCCTTGAGCGTGATAAAAAGATTGTTGCAACTATTCTGGCCTCATTTAAGGTTGGAGATACTGTTGAAGTGAATGTCCTCAATCCTGAATCTGAAAGCGGTCAGCCGATTGTATCGTTACGACGATATCTGGGTAACATTGCCTGGGAAAAGCTTGAAGAGCTGCAAAAAAAGACTGAGCTCATTGAAGTAACTGTAAAAGATAGTACCAAGGCTGGATACCTGGTTGATACTGCATTTGGTATATCAGGATTTTTGCCTCAGTCACATATTGCATATTCAGCTACTGCTGTTACTCCAGGCCAAAGCCTGCAAGTTTCAGTTCTCGAATTGAACCGGAAAGACAACAAAGTTATTTTCTCTCAAAAGAAAACTATGTCGGCTGATGACTTCGCCAAGCTCAGTAAGCAATTCAAGGTTGGTGAAAAAGTGACAGTGACTGTCAGTAATGTCACCCCCTTTGGTATCTTTGTGGCTTTGCCACTGGCAAAGAATGATACTGATAAAACTGATCTTGAAGGATTCATTCATATTTCAGAAACATCTTGGGAAAAAGTTGCTGATATTACGAGTATCTATGCTCCAGGCCAGAAGCTTGAAGCCATGCTTAGTCGATTTGATTCTGAAACTCGTCGCGTCAGTCTGTCAATCAAACGTCTTACGACAGATCCTTTTGAAGCACTGATGGAGCAATATCCAGTCGATAAGCGGGTCTCAGGCTCAGTTGTCAGGCTTGAAGACGGCGATGTCGTTCTTATGATCAATGACGATGAAGCACTTGAGGGTATTATCAAAAAGGATAAGATTCCTCCAACAACAACGTATGCAGTTGGACAAACAGTCAATCTCACTATATCTGATTATGATAAAAGAAAACACCGCATAATCGTGGCTCCGGTTCTTCTCGAAAAGCCAATGGGATATCGATAGATTTAAGAGATACGATTTAGGATATAAGAATTGTTCTATGCAATAAAGTTCTAATCTTCAATCTTTAATCCTAAATCCTCAATCTTATTTCAAAACGCTTCAGCTTTATTTTTCTCTGCCTAAGAGTATAATGAAAATATGAAAAAACCTACTACAAGCTTTGTCTGTCAGGAATGCGGTTATGATACTCCATCATGGTACGGAAAGTGCCCTGAATGTGGAGAATGGAACACGTTAAAAGAGATGCGTTTCTCCCGCGAAAAGGGACAATCGCCATCACTAGCAAGAGCTGCATCTGCTTCTGCAACACCACAAAAACTCAAAGATATTGTCTATCAAGAAAACTCAAGGATACAAACCAAATACCAAGAGTTGAATACAGTTTTGGGTGGAGGAATTGTACGCGGATCTGTCAGTCTTATAGCAGGTGACCCGGGTGTTGGAAAGTCGACATTACTATTGCAATTGGCATTGAGTCTTTCAAAAGGTGTAAATGCACAGAAGGTTTTATACGTCAGTGGTGAAGAGTCAGTTGAGCAGGTGAAGATGCGGGCAGAACGGATTGAAGAAAAGGGGAAAGGGGAAAGGGGAAAGGGGAAAGACGACAATGATAATTTGTTTCTTCTCGCTTTAACAGATGCCGATCTTATAGTCGAACAGATTGAAGCAATGAAACCTGATCTTGTGATTATAGACTCAATTCAAACAATCGAGTCGCAAAATATCCAAGGACTTTCAGGCTCAGTCGGCCAAGTCCGTTATGGAGCTTTGCAATTCGTCCGTGCTGCCAAGCAAAACAATATACCAATTTTCATCGTGGGGCACGTGACCAAGGAAGGAATGGTTGCTGGACCGATGGTACTGTCGCATATGGTTGATACCGTGCTCTTTCTTGAAGGTGAGAAGTTTGCCAAGACAAGAATCTTGAGAAGCCTAAAAAACCGGTTTGGCCCTGTTGATGAAGTCGGTATTTTTGTGATGGAAGAGGAAGGCATGCAAGAGGCGAGTAATCCTGAGCAACTTTTCCTGACACAAAAGCAGGATAATGTCCCCGGAAGTGTCCTTGTCGCAACGCTCGAAGGCTCACGAGCCTTTTTGGTGGAACTACAAGCCCTGGCGGTTACTACACGACTTCCAATGCCGCGCCGAGTTGTCTCCGGGGTTGATGGCAGACGAGTTGAATTATTACTTGCAGTTTTGCAAAAACATTGTAGACTACCAGTAGACACTATGGACGTTTTCGTCAATGTCGCTGGAGGCATGAAATTGTCTGATCCTGGGATAGATTTGGGAATCTGTCTTGCAGTTTATTCAAGCATCAAGAATATTCCGCTACAGCAAACAGTAGGTATTGCAGAGGTCGGCCTTTTGGGTGAACTCCGGGCAGTAACAGGTTTGGAAAAGCGGACGAAAGAGGCTGAGAAATTGGGATATAAGAGTGTGGTTACAGCGAAGAAATACAAGTCGCTGATACAAGTTCTGAGTGAGTTTGGAGGCGGGAAATAATTTTCAGAACACTCAGTGGACTCAGAGATCTGAATTTCAGACTGTCTGATTATCGGAGTTTCTGAACATCTGAGTATTCAGAGTTTTCCGGAATACTATGGCAAAAGAAGAAATAAAAAAAGAACCAGTTGAAGAGAAAAAAGAGGAAGAGAAAAAGACTCCTACCTTTTCGCCGAGCATAATCGGTGCGATTGCTGACGAGGTATCCCGGACTTTGTTGAGTCGTTTGCCGAGTATGATGCCGCGAAGGGCAAAGAAGAAAGCGAAAAAGACTACCAAAATTGATGATGGAATTTTCTTTGACACGTCGGCCATTATCGACGGCAGGATATTTGATGTGATCTATCTCGGACTTCTCAATGGTACTGTGGTACTCACTCCCAACATTTTACTTGAACTGAAGCATTTGGCTGACACACAGGATACAGTGAAAAGGGTCCGCGGACGCAAAGGACTTGAGGCTCTTGAAAATCTCCGCAAGTCAAAAAAGATAAAAGTGACCGTCCTCCCTGATGATCAGGAAAAACCATATCGTGATAATACCGAAGTTGATGAGCAGCTTATTAAGATTGCCAAATATCATAGGGGCAAAGTGGTCACTTGTGACTACAATCTCGAAAAGAAGGCGAGCATTGAAGGTGTCACAGCCATCAATATGAATGCGCTGGCAAATTGCCTCAAAGTCATTGCTGTTCCCGGAGAGTCACTCCACATCAAAATTTCACATCAAGGCAAGGATCCTACACAAGGAGTTGGCTATTTGGATGATGGAACAATGATTGTGGTTGAAGAGGGAAGTGGAGAAATTGGAAAAGCACTTGATGTTGTTGTGGCGAGGATTATTCAAACCGCGACAGGCAGGATTTTATTCGCAAAGCGAATCTAGGGTCTAGGAGAAAATGAAAATGCCTAATAAACTCCTAAACGTGCTAGCCCCTAAACCCTAGACCCTAACCCCTAATCACAAAAAAGCTCACCTTCTTGAAAGAGGTAGGAGTCCCTGCCCAAGACTCCTACCTCATCCCAAAAGATGAGCCTATCGCCGCCTAATTGGCGAGCTGCGTGTGAAAACAAATCATGAAAAGTGTTGATCTGTCAATATAATTTCGATTTTTTAGCTTCAGAAATTTTCTTGACAACACCGTATCTTTTCAGATATATTCTCTTTGACACTTAGTTTTATTCCTGCCTGAAGGACTAAATGTCATTTACCCTAAGAGCATTGCTTATCGTACCTGAACTTATCTTTTGAGTAACGAAAGTGATGCTCTTTTTTTTATTTTACATTTATAGATAAAGACTCCAAAAGCTATTCTCTCCTGCAACCTCATAAAGAATAATTTACCCAAGTATTCTTCTCAGCTACAAAAGGCTTTTCCTTTTGTCGTAATCTTCATTTATAAAAGTGCTACCGGAACGTTTAACCCTTTATCCATCAGCTTCTGAAATTGCTCCCGACCTTGTTTGACCAAAGCCTCACGCTGATAATCATCAGACGTCTTGTCCTCCATAGCTTTAGCGAAGGAGGATCTTTCCTTTACGTTACCAAATAAAACGGTTAACCATTCCATAAAACAACATAATAGTAGCACAACAAAAAATACTTGTCAACCTATAATAATGTAAGTCTTTAGTAAGGTATGACTTATAGTTAATTACACATAGAATAGCTTGATATAGCAGCATTTATAACTTATCAAGAAACATGTGGATAACTTTGGGAGAAGTTTTATGGCAACTTTCAATGAGTCTGGATTGATAGTACGGGTCAATATAGATGGTATATTATGGTTTTAAGGAGTAAGTATGGAGAATCAGGAGGGTATCTTCCATATCATTTTGATCGGTCTTAATTTGAGGGGTACGTTTGAGAAGCCCAATCTTGTTTCTATGCCTTAAGCATTCTTGAGCATTGCAGGGAGTGATGTTCTCAGTCTTGGTCTGTATTCGTGGTTGGCGCGGGATGTGAGCCAGACTCGCATCATCGATACGAATTGTTGCACACGGGACTGATTACGTCCATGACGCTTCACACCTTCTCTATGGAAGTAGAGAGATTGGGCAATGTTGGCTACTTGGCCGTATTGGAAGAACTTTACAAAAACCTCGGTAAAGACCAACGGATACTTCTTCGGTTTGAAATACAGAAGGTCTTTTGGAAGCATCATGCGGTCAACCATAACAGTTTCAGGGTGAAGTGGAGAAGCTGGAAGTAAGTTATTGTAAATTTCTCCATTGTTTTCAGGGAGACTACTGCGTTCGAGCTTCTTATTGTTTTCATTAATACTTGTGAACTGTGTTCCGACAGCAACGGTCTTTGGATTATTGACCAGAAAATTTACTTGCCGTTTGAAGCGACTGATTGCGTTCACGTCATTTGGATTCATAAACGCTATGAAGCGGCCTTGTGCTTGTTTGAGCGCGCGGTTGTAGCAGATTGCCAAACCGTAGCGCTTTTTATTGGAATAGATTTCAAGATTCTTAAATTGCTTTTTGTAGGTTTTTAAAATCGCAAGAGATTCGTCCCGTGAGTGGTCATCTATAGCGATAATTTGCAAATCTTGGTAGGTTTGCTCCTTCAAGCTTGCCAGACATTCGGGCAAAAACTTGCTTGCGTTATATACAGGAAGAATAACGGTAACGACTGAATCTTTGAATTTCATAATGGATTCTTTTATACGTAGTTATAGTTCTAAGCAGACGTATAGGGGGCAGATAAGAGGCAAAGACTAACAAAGATTGGTTTTTTTGTCAAGTTTTAGCCTTGTTTCTCAGAAAAAACCCTAATGCACCGAGGGGAAATAGTCCCAAAAGGGCAAGGGAATGTGGTCCGGTGTCGGGAGTTGTTTGGGCCTTTGCTGGTGGATAGATCGGTTGTCCGCCTTTACTTGCTGGCGCTCCAGTTGGAGCTACTTTGCCTGCGGCTGCAACCGGTGAGGCAGTCTTACTGACACAAAGTTGTGCGTTATCTTGGCTTATTTTATCACCAAACGTAGCTGAAGATTGATTAATAATGCAATTAGATGGGGAACTGGGAAGCTTGTCTGCAGGAACAACTTTACCTTCAATAAAATAGACTTTATTTTCTTTCGCCTTTAACTCGTCTATTGTGAAGGTGTATGTACGAGTTGCTTTGTCATATTTACCTTGACCACGACTGTAGTCTATATATTGTGGGAAGACATCTGCAACTTGTATTGTTTTTACTGAGCCTTTGCCGGTATTTGAAAGGGTGAGCTTGAAACGGATTGTTTCACCTGGGACAAATGTCTTCGCAGTAGCGTTAAGATTATCTTCATACTCTTGTGTGGCTGGATTTTGTACCTGCTTATTGATTGTGATTGGATCTGTTTGTTCACATGATGTACTGCCACCATAAATAGGTTGGCAATTTGGAGTTTGTGCAGCACTTACCGGCGATCCGGCTGCTAAAAGGACGAAAACTGATACAATTATGGGAGCAAGCGTATATTTCATAGTATATGTTAGGTTGGCGCTACGATACCATTCCAGGCTACGTTTGTCAATAATGATTTGCTCGCATCGAATTTACATCATTGACAAAAAGACAAAGGTATGATGTAATAGAGAAGATATACGCACTGAATCTTCAGTAATTTCTGGTTTATCCAGTATAAATCTTTTCCATACTCATGTTTTTCGAACGAGTAAACGTACATTCCAATTAAATAAATTATTATGGCAACCAAAAAAACAACCCAGCCTTTAGATGTTGACGCGCTTGTAGGAAACCCTACAGCTGATTCACCTAAAGTTACAGAAGCACAAGCCCAACCAAAAGAAGAGCAATCTTCAGCGCCTGCTCCTGTGCAAGAATCATCAGCTCCTAGTGAAGCTCCAGCACAAGAACAGGCTCCACAAGCACGTCCGCAGCGAATTCATATTGGTGGTGAGCGTTCAAATGACCATCGTAGTGATAACCGTTCATATGACAACCGGTCAAATGATAATGGAAATGGACAGCGTGGCCATTATTCTAACCAACCACGTAATAACTACAATCAACAACAACAGCAGCAAGATCAAGGTCCGACTGAAGAAGTCAAAGGATTTCTTGATGCACAGCCTGAAGGTCATGGGTTCTTACGTCCGAAGTTCATTCATTCAGCTCGCGACATTTATATTTCACAATCCCAAATCCGTCGATTTATGCTTAGACCTGGTGACTTAGTGGAAGGTGTCGCACGACCACCAAAAGATACAGAACGATATTATGGCCTTTTGAAAGTTGAAAAAGTAAATGGTATGCCAGCTGATGAAGCTGTCAAAAGACCATTCTTTGATGATCTGACACCGATTTATCCAGATAGACAACTCGTCCTCGCAACTGACACCAAACCATTGTCAACCCGTATGATTGATCTTGTCGCACCGATTGGGTTTGGACAACGTGGCATGATCGTTTCACCACCAAAGGCTGGAAAGACGACTATTCTGAAAGAAATGGCAGCTGGAATCACAGCGAATTTCCCAGATGTCCACTTGATGGCAGCACTTATTGGTGAGCGTCCTGAGGAAGTGACTGATATCAGTATGTCAGTTCGTGGTGAAGTCGTCGCAAGTAACTTTGATGAACCACCAGAAAATCAAACCCGAGTTGCAGAAATCACCCTTGACCGCGCAAAGCGTATGGTAGAACTTGGGAAAGATGTTGTCATCCTTCTTGATTCGATTACGAGACTTGCTCGCGCATACAACTTATCTGTTGAGCCATCAGGACGTACGTTGTCAGGAGGTTTTGACCCAGCAGCATTACATCCAGCCAAGAGATTCTTTGGAGCAGCGCGGAATTGCCAAGAAGGCGGTTCACTGACAATTATCGGTACAGCACTTGTTGAAACAGGTTCACGTATGGATGATCTGATCTATGAAGAATTCAAAGGAACCGGTAACATGGAATTACATCTCGACCGCAGACTTGCAGAACGCCGCATCTTCCCATCAATCAACATTGAAAGATCAGGTACTCGCGGTGAAGAAAGAATTCTTCAAGAAGACGCATACAAGAAGATCGTCACAATGCGTCGCATGATGGATATGCTCGGAGCTGACGAACGCACAAGTATCTTTGCTGAAAAGCTCGGTGCAGCCAAATCAAACGCAGATTTCCTCGAAAAACTCGGCCAGTCCTAGAGTTGTTAGATATCTCCAATTTGCATCCTAGCAGCTAATTTTATATAATCCCATACTATGTCAGAGCGTGAATCATCTGGTTCAAGAAAATATGATCGACGTGGTTTTGGGCGCATTTTACGAACAGGAGCAGAATATGCTGCAGCTTCGTATGCATTAACTTATGTTGGATTTGAGGCTGTAGATGCTATGCCATATCGTTCTGAAATTACATTTTCGCCACGCCAACATGTACGGCTTCTTCAGGAATCTATGAAGGATGGGGAGCGACAAGCTACATTTGTATTGGGAGGATTGACGGTACAAGACGCGAGTCCGATTACAGAACCATTGACTCCTGTACTTGAAAAACTTGCTGTTGGTCCTATCGGAAACGGAATTTATGCGCCAAATGATCCCAATCCAAGATCAATCGCACTACAAATGGACGAACTCCAAAGGCAATATGGTATCAATACATTTTCAGTATATGGACACAGCATCGGTCCACACATTCTCGGGCAAGTAATTCAAGAGGGTGAGCGTATGGATCTGCGTCCTTGGAGGCTTAAGAATGTTTGGGGAGATTGTACTCCTCCAAAATCAGGATACGGCTATAATCCTGGAGTTGAGAGATTTCTATAAGACTTTTATCCAGCAGAGAATGATCCGCTCCTAACCATGGCAATAAATGCGGCTTCTTATGATGGTAATGCATTTGCAGATAAAACAGCACTTCCACCATTGTTTGGCAAACAAATAGCAGCCTCAGCAGATGGATCAAATCTGCAAATTGTTGCGGATAAGCTCAGGCGTGATGGAGGAGAATTTATCTGGTTAACGCCAGAAAAGTCTGCTAAAGACTTTGTGGTTGATGCTGTGCGCTCAGAGCCTGAGCTTCGACGTATGTTTGGAACAACAATGCGCAAACAACTTGTCGGCGGACCATACCAAGGCCACGCAAATCCACAAAAGAATATTGAGGGATATGTAGTAGCATTGCTGCCATAAATTTGACCAAAGGGCGTAATTTTGATACTATCAAGGCTCAGAAGGGGGATCTGTCGACCTTGTTATGCATAAACGGACGCAACATAAATTAGCTGTACAGCTCAAGCAAATAACGGGTGAAACAAAAGCATTCTTTGATTTTGTTTTCTACTATTTCAGGAAAAAAGTAGTGACGTCATCTGTCCGCTTTGAGAAGAACAAGAACCAAATGGTCAAATTCTTTCTTATGAAGCGGGGACGCTATAACCGTCCTTTTCTGCATCTAACGACCATGGGCGTGTTGGGTGTGGGTGTCCTTGCCGCACCATTTCTTGCAGATACCTATCCGATTTTTGCCTCACAACAACAAAACCTCAACCTCATCGCCTCATCAAATGCCAAACAATCAGTCCTTGTCGGTGAAGAAGTCTTTCAAACAGACGTTTCACAGAAGCCTCGGGACAAAGTATTAACCTACCGCGTCGAGCGAGGAGATACGCTCTCAACTATTGCCAAAAAGTTCCAAATTTCTGAAGAGACGATTACCTGGGCAAATGATTTGCGTGGTGATGCACTGAGCATTGGTGATGAACTGCGTATTTTGCCTGTTTCCGGTATCTCGCACAAGGTTGATGCAGGAGAAACTATCTACACAGTCGCGAAGAAATATAATACTGAACCGCAGAAAATTGCTGACTTTCCATTCAACGAATTCGCCGGAAATGGCGAAACATTAGCCTTGGTAACTGGTCAAATCTTGATCGTGCCGGACGGCATCAAACCTTCAGAAAAGCCTGTTATCAAACGTCAAGTCTATATTGCTCAAGGCCCAGTGCCCGTTGCATCAGGTGGATACACCTATCCTGTACGAGGTGGTATAAGCCAATTCTATAGCTGGTATCATCCAGGTCTGGATATCACATCACCTATTGGAACTCCGCTCTATGCAGCACACAGTGGAACCGTTACGTCTGTCAGTATCGGGACATATGATGGTGGGTATGGTACCAACGTTTGGCTTAGTAATGGCAATGGTATTGAATCCCACTATGCGCATATGAGTAACGTCAATGTATCGGCCGGGCAACGGGTCATTGGTGGACAGACAATTGTCGGTTGGATCGGTATGACTGGACGTACCACAGGTCCACACGTCCATTTCGAAATGAGAGCTGGCGGTAGTTACGTTAATCCACTTGGATATATTCGTTGATTAGGGTTTAGGTTCTAGGGGCTAGGGTTTAGGAACTTGTTTAATCGTTGATACGAAATACTTTATACAATATACTGATATTGTTATGCGCGGGCCGGTGGCGCAATGGTAGCGTACTTCCATGGCATGGAAGGGGTTGAGAGTTCAAATCTCTTCCGGTCCACCCATTTTACTTATGATTCTTCTGATAGAAGAGCCATAGGCTCAGATTTAGGGCTGAGAGGATGAAGAAGGGGAGGGTTTTGGCTACGCCGAATTGTACTAAGAATAAGAGTTCAGCGACAAAGCAAAGGAGTAATACGAGTTCGAAAAGTTCTCCACCGATATGTCGTAGCCCCATAACTACAGGTTTGGATGCTTCTGCATGGCGTAATGTTATTGGGGTTTCAGTCTTTTTATCAGTCGGGACAATCATCTCCATTTTGGCAAAATCTTCTTTGGTCACGACGAGCTTCACATATGGGCGGTCAAATGTATTGAGGAAGTGGAATGCACCCTGCTTATTACTTGTTGTATGCGCGAGTACTGTCCCTGATTTGTAGTCAATAGCCTCGACTCGTACATGGCTGATTGGTTGATTCTGTGCGTCACTAACCTTGCCATAGATGTATGCTTCTTTATGATTGCGACCGAGAACTGCGAGATGGAAAACAAAAAACGGGAGGAGATCCTTCCACTTGATATCAGTACGGATAGTAAAAAGCATAAATCCTAAAGCAATTGCTGTAATAAGTCCGGTTGTTGCCACGTTATTAAACGCCCGCATTGAAGTCGAGATATTCCTTATTGATTCAAGCAAATAGTTCGTCGAATCAAAAAGGAGCGTTTTTAGGTAGGTGAACAGTGCGAATAGATCGAACGTATCACGCGCAAGTTTGATCTTTGGGAATTCTTCACCAGCACCTTGTCCCAAAGTGAAGTCAATGGTATTTGTTTTGTAGCCAAATGCGCGTGTCTGAGCGCGGTATTTTCCAGGAAGGAGAATATAGTGGACTAGACCGTTGTTGTCAGTAAGGCTTGGGTTTTTGAAATTGGCATTATCAATAGCTTCATATTGTCCGCTGGCTTTATTAAACGAGAAGAGAAAAACACGGGCGTCAATAATAGGAGTAATACCATCTAACTCTAGGACGCTTATTGGAGAGACAGTTTTTAAAATGGATAGTTTTTTACTCATTATGTTACCTTTATCATCACTTTGTACTACCTCAATGCTATAGGTTCCCTGACTATTTGTGCGTAATTGACCGATGTATGTTCGGGCGTCAAGCTGAGTCATTTGTACTCGTTGGAGGATGCCCTCGTCATTGCGGATGACAGCCTCAAGTGCCGTGATTGAGGATGGAGTGCCAAATGTATAGGTAAGCTTAAAGCCAGTATTTGTCGGTAAGAGAAGAAACCCTGCGGAGTCGACCTTTCTTTCTACAATATTTGAAAGAAGCACTGTGTCTCCACTGGTGAATATATACGCCTCCTTTTCTTGCACAACCGGTGCATCTGTTGAGGCTGTTGTGAAGGTGAATTTGTCTGAACGCAGCCGTACGTTGTCCTTGTCTCGTGATATAACTTGCATATAATACCTTGTGCCCGGTGCTAGGCCAGAAAGCTGGAGAGTTTTATATCGTACTAATCTTTTGTCTTCCGCCTGCTGTGATAATGAATCGGGAGAAGTGCCGTACTGAATTATTGTTGTAGTAGGATTACTTGTTGTAATTGCAACTTCGGCCGATGTGGGAGTTATGGTACGTAAAGCAATATCTTTGTAAAACAACGGAACTGGGATCGGTGTCGGTGCAGGTGTTGCCGGTGGTGCGGGCGTGGCTGTAGGACCTGGTGTAACACGTGCCTGACTAAATTGATAGTCTTGCTGTACGCCGTAATCAGGGAGTATGACATACTCATTTGTCATTGCTGCCCGTGTGCGGAATGTTAAACGTTTTGCGTCATGGTATTTATCATTTGCTCGAAGCTGAAATTCTAGTTTTTGATTCATTGTCCCATTCGGCATCGGTGGAAGTTTCCAGGTAATCGTTCGGTCTTTTGTATCTACAACCGGCTGTACGTCTCCATAGCCTCTACTTGCTGAGCCAAAGACATACTCGATAATATACGACCGATCAGGTGCTTTATCGGCACTGTAGTAGACAGTGATAATGTTGTTTGTATCGATCCCTGCAGATGCGCTTGCTCCATAAATAATTTCATAGTTGATACTTTGGTCTTGGTGCACAAGTGAAGCACCCTCATAGGAGAAGTCAAATTGAAAATCAGAAGCCTTTGGAGGCACGAGTGCTGAAACAGAAACATTTCTCCTCTCAGGCCCCGGTTCAGGTGCAGGCGCAGCTTGGGCAAAGACTGTTGAGAATTGGGAGATGAGAAATGCAATGGAAATGAGGGACAGTAAGGCAGACTTTTTCATACTGACTTTAGCATACAGAATACCTGACTTCGGAGCAAGAATTTAGATGAAAACTCTCTTAGAGAAAACGCATATAAAAATTAACTGAGCAGTGAAAACAATATTTATCCTTGCAAAGTTTTCACGGATATACTTATAATATAATATACAACTAATAATATAGCCCCTGCTTATCTAAAGATATCTTAAACTAAGCAATTGAGGCAAATCTAGAGTGCATATTATGAAAATCTAATTTATGTCGTCACTGCCTAACAACAACAAATGGGTTTCACTTGGTCAAGCGGCTGAGATTTTGAGTGTTCCAATTGCTACTGTCCGAAGATGGGACAAAGAAGGGATACTGCATTCGAGTCGCTCAAAAGAAAATATCTGCTATTTTCTGATTGAAGAGCTTGAAAATATACGACTTACGGAAATGCTGAGCATCTCACAAGCTGCGAGGCTGCTTGGGATTTCCGATTCTGCACTGCTGCAGTTTGAGGAGAAAAGTCTTATTGCATCTTGGCGTAATCTGCATGGGGAACCTTTCTATTTAAAGAAAAGTCTGGACAGCTTCCAGAATATAATACTGGACCCGTTACGGGGTACGCCTCAGGCAGTGCCTGCCACTCCCATCAAAGTGCTAACAGTCTACGAGGAAAATCCAAGCCCATTTGGCACATTATCTTCAGATAAGAAAAATATCTTTCAAAAATTCATGGCATTCCAAAAAGTATTCTACACATGCGTATTATTTGTTCTCATGCAAATCATCCTTTTAGTGGGAGTTTTGACCATATTATTTCTTTTATTTCCAGAAAACACAGTAAAGTTTTTGGGTTATCACTCACGGGACGCATCTACAGTGGCTAAGCAATATCTCGATACACCAGCTTCAAGTAAGGTCTTAGGAATACAAATACAACAAGATGAGGATGTTTCAATGCTAGGAAAGATACTCACGCCTTTCAGTAATGTCTCTCTTCTCATTGTGAAGCAGTTAGATGAAGAAACGTATTATAAGATCGTGCCGAGAAATGCTGTGAAATCTCCTGACAGCTCATTTCTGAAAACATCAGAAAGAGATATTATCGAAAAAATCAAAGCTGAAATTCTCCAAGACGCGATATTTCTAAGAAATAATAACGAGTCTACACTGAGAGATGAGGATGGTTTCAATAGGGTAATAAGTTCTCTCAATATTCTTAACGGCACTATCCTTGCTGCAGATCTCGCAAGCGGTGCAGTCACTACGCTTGCTATTGCAGATCAAGCAGTGACTGCTGCCAAGCTTTCACCGGAACTAACGCTTCTTGAAGACAATGCTGTTCTCACGCAATACATAAAAGATGGAGAAGTGAGAACTGAAGATATTCTGGATGGGACGCTTAGCAATAGTGACATTGCAGATGACGCGGCGATTAGTGACGGTAAGCTGGCGCAGATTACGGCCAGCAATAAGGTCGCTGGTTCTGCAGTTCAACTGAATGCAAACGGAGGGTTGGTTAATAATGCAGGCTTGTCTATGAATATTTACAGCGGCGGGGGAATTGCTGTCTCTTCAGACGGTGTCTCATTGCTCCTTTCCTGCGCCAATGGTGATGTGCTCAAATGGAACACCACAACAAGTGTTTGGGAATGTTCTGCTACTGCAGGCGGCGGATCGGCAGGGATTACAGCTATTAAGGAAAATGATGCAGATGTAGTTTCATCAGCAACTATCATTGATTTTCTGGGATCAGATTTCACCGTAACAGATGCACCAAGTGGTGAAGGGAATGTCAGTATAGACTATAGCAACTCAGGCATCACAAGGCGGAATCAGAATGAAACCGTTTCTGGCAGCTGGACGTTTTCCAGCGCAGCGCCTCTGCAGTTCAGCAGTACAAATCCTTCTATATCAATAGGTAACACAGGAGCTCTTTCTATAACAGATGGAAGTAATACGCTGCTTTCAGTTACGGATAATGGGACGACAGGGAATGCAGTTATTACAGGTACAATCAATAGCGCAACCATTTCAGGAGGAGCGCTTACGGCAACGGCAGTAAATGGTATTACAACGGCCAATATCACGACGCAAGGGAACACATTCAATGGCGCCTCTCAACTTGTGCAGCTTGATAATCAAGGCAAGCTTCCTGCTTTTGATGGCTCACTACTCACTGCATTATCTAAATCCCAGATTGGACTTGGAAATGTTGAGAATACAGCTTTGTCGACTTGGAGTGGAAGCACCAACCTTGTAACAGCCGGTACCTTGACAAGTGGTGCAACCGGCACAGGCTTTACCCTGAACTTCACAAATTCTTCGTTGTCTGGCAATATTACAGGATCAAATATTGATGAAAGTAGTCTGTCAGGCATAACAACCTCAAACTTTACATCCGCAAACATATCGCAATGGACCAACAACGCAGGCTATATTACGAGTAATCAGTCTATCACCCTATCTGGTGCTGTAAGTGGGACCGGGACAACTACTATAACCACAACTTTGGAGGATGACGCAGTTACAACTGACAAAATACAGGACGATGCTATCACCCTTGCAAAGATTGGCCAGAACTCATGTATAGACAATCAAATCATAAAATGGAGCGGAACAAGCTGGGCATGTGCGACTGATCAAACCGGTGCCGGAGGGAGCTATGTGTCACTTAATCCGGCAAGTGCAGACAGCGCAACGGGAACCGGTCCTGGACTTTGGATAAATCATGGAGGAACAGGAAGCCTCTTGCGGCTGCAAAACGGAGGGGGAACACCCGTTGATAGGTTTGTCATTTCAAATAGCGGAATAATAACAACCGGAGGATATCAGGGAGCAGTTATCGCTGATACCTATGTTAGTGATGACATCACTATCTCATCTAGCGGCTCTGTGGCAGCGGGAGCTTTGACGGGAACGATTAATACCGCACGGATTACAGGTCTCTCACCAACGCAATTTACATCAGCCAACATATCGCAATGGACCAATGATGCGGGATATTTATCAACAGTGGATATTTCGAGTAATACAAATCTTTCGGCAAGCGATGGCATTGCCTTGACTGGAGATGCATTGACCAATACTGACAAGGGCTCAAGCCAAAATATCTTTAAATCTATTGCAGTCAGCGGCCAATCAAATGTAGTCGCTGATGGCAACACAGACACACTGACACTTATTGCTGGAACAAACGTTACGCTCGCAACCGATGCTACAAATGATTCAATTACGATTAATGCGACAGATACTAATACCACCTATACTGCGGGCAGCGATTTGGACTTGACGGGGACGACGTTTGATCTTGAGTCAACAATTGATACAGTCTCGACAATTAATTTATCTGGCACAGGAACACTCAATGGCTTAGATGCAATTGATGCAACAACAGAAACAACGCTTGAAAGCGCAATTGATACACTTGCAAACCTTACCGCGGCATCGTCTTTGGTTAGCGTTGGCACACTAACAGGTGGCGGGACTGGTACAGGCTTTACCCTTAATTTCACTAATTCAACCTTGTCCGGTAATATCAGTGGCTCCAATATTGATGAATCAACCTTGTCCGGTCTCACAGCATCTAATTTCTCAAGCGCAAACATCTCCCAATGGACCAATAATGCAGGTTATATCACTGATGGCAATACTGGTTGGGATAATTCGTATGGCTTTATTACGGCCTCAAGTACTGATACACTTACGAACAAGTCAGGCAACATCTCTCAATGGACCAATGATGCAGGCTATATCACCGATGGCAATACTGGTTGGGACAATGCGTATGGTTTTATTACTGCCTCAAGCACTGATACATTTACCAATAAATCAGGCAATATCTCCCAATGGACCAATAATTCAGGCTACTTATCGACTGTCGATGTCTCCTCCAATACAAATCTCACAGCATCAGACGGGATTAGCTTAACGGGAGACGCATTAGCCAATACAGATAAAGGGTCGAGTCAAAATATCTTCAAGAATATAGCAGTCAGTGGTCAAACAAATGTGGTCACTGATAGTAACAGTGATACGCTTACTTTCATCGCCGGGACAAATATCACACTGACAACAGATGCCACAGGGGACACGATAACGATAAATGGTAGCGGTGGAGGGACAACATATAGTGCAGGAAACGACTTAGATTTGGTAGGAACGACCTTTGATTTGGAATCAACGCTTGATTCTGTAGACACCATTAATTTGGCCGGGACGGGAACGCTCAATGGCCTCGACGTGATTGATGCAACATCTGAAACGACGATTGAGGGTGCGATTGATACGCTTGGTA
>JACDET010000027.1 GCA_013816255.1 Candidatus Levyibacteriota bacterium
AACCTGCACTCAGTAGAGATATTGAAAGAAGTGCTCGAGAGAGTCTCGTTCGTGATACAAGAGCTAGATTACATGCTGAACGTCCACAAGAAATAAAAGCAGATTTTATAGAAAGAGAAGGACCTGCAATTGTAGCTGCTGAAGAAGCAAGATTTGCAAAAGAAGATGAACCACGTTTAAGACCTGATATCGAAGGAACTGCACGAAACGAATTAACAGGGGCGCGACGTGAAGAACTTCGAGCAAAATTAAGAAAAGAAGAATCAATCAAAGCATTGGCTTTGGCAGAAACTAAAGAACGATTTAAACTCCGTATTGAAACAATTGCTGAAAACGCAAAGCGGACTCGCTGTGTGCCGTTAGCAGATCTTCTTCCAGGTGATGTTATCACAATTGAACTTACTGAAGCATTTACAGAGGATACTGAGCTTAATACTCAAGATCAGACTAGCGGAAGAAATCTTCGTGTAACAATAGACAATCCTGATGAAGGGTCCGCATATGTAACAGGTGATAGTTGGGAAAAAGGTGGAGCGCTCCAGAGAATGAACGCATTTAGAGGAGGTTCACATATAGTATTAGGCTCAGCACTTGAAACACCACAAGGTGAAAGGGCAGGAGCTGTACAACCCGCGCTCGCGGCATCCATTACATACAGCATTCCATTACGGACAGTAGTTAATGGTGAAGATCGAACACTACCTGTCTTTGATGTGAGGAAAGTATCAATTGATGCAGAAGGTGGCAAAACTACACTTTTAGATAGACCTGTTGCTGATCCCTACTCTCAACGAAGAGGCTATTAATCTTTATATCTTCAGCAAATATCTCCACTGTTCGTGATCAAGTTATGCTTTTATTCCTATGCGTGCAAGTACACCCATATAAACAAACTGATTGTCCCGGCAATAAAGATAAGAAATTGTGCTGTGATGAAATGACGGAGGGGGATTGACGCGAAAGGTTTGTAATCATAGATATTGTGTTTGGGGTTTGTTTTGCTTACGAGTGGCAGCTGTTGCATGATTGATGGAAGCAAAGTAAAAACCAAGCTTGAAAGTATAAGCGTAAGCGCGAAACAAAAGATCGCGATAACTAGATACATTTTTACCAAAGGACCGACGCCATTTTCGAGAACGACGATGCAGCCAGTCGCCGCGCCAAAGGTTAAACCTGCCATCCACTTATTCCAATCAATAAGCATGTTCACAGCTTTTTCCTGTTGTGTATGGAGATCTATCATAATGAGATTATAGCAGAAGAGATGATATAAAGTTATTTCGCTTTTTTGCCATCTAAGTCTAATGTACTAGTGGGATCACTATGAACACCGCGACTTCCCACATGCTTTTCTCCAGTCTTGTTGCCGTTTTTAATGACATACACAAGCGCCATAGCATGTCCGCGTCCCAAACCATAATCTTCTTTAAGCCAATCAACAATTGCACCGGCTTTGGTTTTGGGATCATTAAATCCTTTTTCTTTCGCCATCGCTATAAATTCGTTTGGCGTCTTTCCAGTCTTATCTTCTATGTTGTCTAAGTATGCTTGAAATGACATAAGTATGATTATAGTACATCGTAAAGACAGATATTGCAATTGTTTATGATAAAATATTTATATGAAATATGTGGCTCTTCTGCGGGGAATTAATGTCGGGGGAAATAACGCAGTGGGCATGTCTGCACTGAAAGTTGCATTTGAAAAGATAGGACATACACAAGTCCGGACATACATCAATAGTGGCAATGTCGTCTTTACTTCGGACGAGAAAGATATACATATACTTACAGATACATTAGAGAGCATATTAACGCAAACATTCAACTATAAAGCCCGAGTCCTCATCAAATCATATGAGCAAATGAAACAAGTTGTAGGGGATGTTCCCAAAGATTGGAATACAGAAAATGATATACGATGCTACGTCTCTTTTATGATGGAACCACTCAAAGCAGAAGATGCAGCCAAAGAGGTTGAACTCCGAGAAGGAATTGATTTTTTGAAAGTAGGGCCAGGAGTTTTGTACATGACAACACGTATGAGCGGCTTAACCAAAAGCTTTTTTACCAAATTGATTGGTAAGAAGATCTATCAGGATATGACGATGCGAAATTACACTACAACCAAGAAAATTCTTGCATTGATGAATCAAGAATAGATTTGATATAATTACACTATGGGAACAATTAAAACAGTAGTAAATGACGCCAGTGTTATAGACTTCATAAACGCTGTGCAAGACGAAACAAAAAGAAATGATAGTCTGACACTCCTCGCGCTTTTTGAAAAGGTCACAGGAGAAAAGCCGAAGATGTGGGGATCTAGTATAATTGGTTTTGGACAGTATCATTATAAATCCGAAAGGAGCAAACAAGAAGGGGACTGGCTCCTCACAGGATTTTCTCCAAGAAAACAAAACCTGACTCTCTATATTATTTCAGGTTTCGATGAACAGGCAGATCTCTTAAAGGATTTGGGGAAACATAAAATAAGTGTGGGATGTCTCTATGTGAACAAGTTAGCTGATGTTGATATTGCAGTCCTCGAAAAACTTATCAAGAAATCATATGCAGATATGAAAAAGCTCCACAACGTTTAAGACGAGTACCGCCACCTTAAAGGTGTACAAAATATATTTCTACTTTTTCTCAGTTACTTTATATATCTTACCATGAGAATCATATGTCGTCCATTGTCCAACAGTAACTCCGTTATCAAAGGTACCTGAGCGCTTGCGTGTGCCATCAGGCCTATACCATTCCCAATACCCATCAGGATTACCATCTTTCATTTTACCTTTTGACCACACTGTTTTACCATTGGCATGATACTTAATTGTATATCCATCAATAACTTCTATTTTTTTAGGTTTTATTATTTTTGTTGGCATTACATTAATTCTTCGTGGGTCATAGTGAAGTTAGATACTTTCGGCATGCTTTTTGAAGTTATCTAAAATTGCTTGCCAACCACTTCGTTGCATCTCTTCTGAATTTTCAGTTTCAGCATCAAATGTTTCGACAATTTTTACACCTTCAGGGACGCTACTAAACTCAATCTTCACATGTCTCCCACGTTGCCCTTCCGTAGCTTCATGCGAAGGAGGGTCATCCATATTATATTCTATAAGTTCGTGTTCTTTTAGAGCAGTATAAACGCCGGTAAAGTCAAAACTTGCGCTTTTATCGCGAGCTGCCATAGTTGTTTTTAGCGTCCCACCAACTCGCAAATCATTTTCCGCATTTAGGGCTTCCCAATCATCTGAGGCAAAGGCCCAACGTTCAATATGCTCAGGCTTATTCCAACGCTCCCATACAACATCCACCGGGGAGTTCACGATTGTTTGAATTGTAATTGCATTCATATGTTTAGTATATCACTAAAATAATTACTCGGCTACAAATCCATCTTTTTGTCTTTTCCAGAGATCAGCGTAAATGCCATTATTATTGAGAAGAGCATCATGTGTTCCTTGTTCCGCGATCTTCCCACCTTCCAAAACGATAATCTTATCAAGATGTTTCAACGTCGATAAACGGTGAGCGATAATGATTGAAGTACGGTTCTTCATAAGCTCATACAAAGCTTTTTGAATTGATTGCTCGCTGACACTATCCAAAGCGCTCGTCGCTTCATCAAGAATAAGCAGTGGCGCGTCTTGCAGTATCGCGCGTGCGATAGCTATCCGCTGGCGTTGCCCTCCAGATAATTTGACACCTCGTTCGCCAATAGTCGTCTCAAGCTTCTGCGGTAATTTTTCAATAAATTCCATCGCCTGGGCTTGTTCTATTGCGAGTTTGATTGCGTTGTCATCAGCATCAGGTTTGGCGTAAAGAATATTTTCCCTGATAGTTCGGTTAAATAAATTTGTATCTTGGGGAACAAAAGAACTAAATCCGCGGATAAAAGCAGGTCCATGATCAAGTGTACTTTCACCATTCAAGAGAATAGTACCACCAGTTGGTTCATACAATCCAAGCAATAATCCAACCAATGTCGATTTACCAGCTCCACTATGACCAACAACTCCTACTTTTTCTCCATACTTAATACGCAAATTAATTTTATCAAGCACTGCGATCTTCTTTTGTTCAGGGTAGACAAAACTGAGATCTTTTAGTTCAAGTTCCACACTATCAACACGTGCACCATGCTTTTTCCCTTCTACATTTCTTTCATCTTTTCCGTTCAAACCATCAAGTGCGTTTTGGATTGTGCCAAAGTTCCGGTAATAACTATCAAATGCCCATGCAAGTTGCCACAACGTACTACTAGCATCACCAAAATAAGCAATAAATAACACAATCCCACCAATTTGTACCGCACCTTGCCCATATAACATAATCACAAGAATGAGCGCTATGACACTCACAACTGAGGCACTTTGCCCTTTTACGGTGTTGGTAATTAGATTTTGCCACCATGAATCACGCCATCGTTGAATGATCTTTTTTTGCTGATCTTTGAGAAGTGCTGATTCACCATGTCGTGCTCCGAAAACACGGACACTCAAATGATTACTCATAGAATCAACGACAAAGCCCGCGGCTTTACTTGATTCATCACTTTGCATAGCGACTAATTCGCCAAATCGTTTTCCTCGTTTGAAGACATACGCAAAAAGTAATACAAGCCACAATGCAAATAGCACAGCCAATGTCCAATGCACTGTGAATAAAAATCCCGTAGCAATGAGAAGACCAATAACTCTTCCCCAAACATTCCAAATAGTCGTATCGACCAGCTCATCGGTGGTATCGACTGTTTGATTGATCCAGTAGGAGATACGCCCACTACTGGAATCGACGAAAAATGCATGCGGCTTTTTATGTGTCGCCGCAAATAAATTTGTACGCACACTTTCTATCATTTGCGGTTTGAACGAGCGCATGACATATTCTGCTATTCGCCACAGCACCTCATCAAGCACCCGAAGCGCTGCATATATCCAGACAAGCCACCAAATATAATCGTTTATCTTACCATTAAGACTCAATTCATCAATGATTTTGGCAATCATCAGAGGAGAAGCGGTCCATGCCACGATACCCAAAAAGGTTAGGAAAAAGAACCAGAAAGACTTCCATTTATACGGTTTCACCATCCGCTTGACTAGTTCCCATGGCGTTAAGGGGATCTGAGATTGATTGTGCATTTCTTAATGATAACAAAACACGGCTAAAAAAGATATTGCAGAGGCTGACTATTATTTTGCACCGATGAGTTAGATAAGATTAAAATGTGGCTTTTCCGGAAGAATTCTAGTAAAATGGAGCTTGTCGTTGATTAAGATAATTTACCGAGCCTGCCCGCAATGCTTCGCATAGCGATGCAGGCGGGTCGTCTATGTATTACACCTATGTTTTAAAGAGCGTTAAAAATGGTGAATTATACATTGGTTGGAGTAATGATCTTAAAAGAAGATTAACATAATTATTACCGAGTCGTCTAACGGTAGGACAACAGCCTTTGGAGCTGTTTATTCTGGTTCGAATCCAGGCTCGGTAGCATACAAAAAATGAGAGCACCTGCTCTCTTTTTTTGTATCTAAGGAGTCTTCGTGCAACCACAGTTGCAACAAGGACAAGCGAACAAAGTGAGCGCAGATGCTGGGATGAGCTAAAGCGAAGAGCAGTGCTCGGTTAAAATAAGCTTTTCCTTTGCATATACAAAAGTAAAACACCCAAGGTTCAAATCTAATCAACGCCGGGTGTTGCCACGTATTTTTGTTATACTAGATGCATGAATTCAGATAACCATTGGAACACATTAAGCACTTTATTTGATACAACTTCTGACGAATCGAATATCTCATCGTTAGTCGCAGACAATATTTTTATAGCTTGGCCTGAAATGCTTCAGTTTATCAATGCGTATGGACCTCTTGAAAAAAATGTGCGTCTTCTGGAATTTGGTTGTGGGAGTGGGAGTTTTGCTTATAAGCTCAGTAAGCTCGGATATACCGTGACAGGTGTCGACTATGCAGAAGAAATGATAAAAATTGCGAAGACAGCATATGACACACACATCGACTTTTTATCTGGCGACTCATCAATACTCTCAAGACTTTCTCCGTTTTCGATAGTCACATCGGTAATGACATTCCAATTTATCGAGAATATCGATAGTTGCTTTAACGATATTGCCAATGTTTTAGAAAAAGATGGCATTTTTGTTTTCGCAGTCCATAACCCAGCAATGGTACAAACATATCTTAAAGCTAGAATATTGTTTGAAGATTTTGATTCAATTGAAAAGCCAAGCAAGGGCATTCTTAATCTACGTGGTAATAGAATACCAATATTTATTCGAACTGCAGAGGAATACAATCAATTATTACAAGCCAAAGGATTTGAACCATTACTTGAGGTCTATCCACCATTCACTGAAGAATTCCTCACAAAGTATCCAATGGATGCTCCTACACACCAACCAGAATTCCTCATTTTAGGATACAAAAAAACACAATAGTACTCCTCATTAATCCTTCTCTGCTATAATCACATTATGAAGGTAATGAAACTTACAATCCAAATTAACCGTCCAATTGCTGAAGTATTTGCTTTTGCTATTGATCCTCAAAATACACCCAAATGGATAGAGAGTATTGTTGTTGAAGAAACAAATGAATGGCCGGTTACAGTCGGAAGCATCTATAGAAACCAAAACAAAATGGGGGAATGGTCAGAGTTTGTGGTGACAGTATTTGAAGAGAATAAAACATTTGTACATACAAAAAAAGACGATACTTTTCAAGTTAGATATACTTTTACATCGATAGATCCTAATCAAACAGAGCTTGTCTATGAATTGGTTGACTACGGTGAACTCGAGGAATCATATATTCAAAAATTACTTGATAACTTTAAGAGAGTCATGGAACAACAGTAACAGTTTCTCATAATTATACTGCATACTTTAATCTCTCCATCGTAAATATACTGATTATCAATAGTAATATATTGACAAACAATAAATAAAATACTACAATTAACTTATCAATAAATCTGTTAGCGACTACTTATGAAACATGTTACGAATCAAGGATCAACAATCTTTTTAAAGACAGTTGTTTTGCTTATCGCAATTGGCGTGGTTGCTGCGCTTATCTGGTTTCCTCAATTAGAAGGAAGAGCTAAAGATTTAGATCTACTCAGTATTTATGCAGATCCATTTATTATTTATGGATATGTAGCTTCTCTCTCATTTTTTGGGGCGTTGTATCAGGCATTTAAATTGTTGGGATACATCGAAAAGAATAAAGCATTCACACAAAATTCAGTGAACGCATTGCGGAATATAAAAAACTTTGCAATAGCTCTTAGTGTTTTTGTTGTAGGGGCAGAAGCTTTCATCATTTTTAATCATGGCAACGATGATGCAGCGGGTGCTGTCATGATGGGATTTGTTGTTATCTTTGCGTCATTTGTCATTGCAACCGCGGCTGCTGTTTTCCAAAAACTTCTCCAAAATGCCGTAGACATAAAATCAGAAAATGATTTAACGGTCTAAGAAGGGTAAATATTATGGCAACTATTATTACTATCGATGTTATGCTGGCAAAAAGAAAAATGAGCGTTACCGAACTTACAGAAAAAGTTGGGATAACCATGGCAAATCTTTCCATCTTAAAAAATGGAAAGGCAAAGGCTATACGTTTCTCAACGTTAGAGGCAATTTGTAAAGCACTCGACTGCCAACCTGGAGACATTTTGGAGTACAAAAATGACTAACAAAAATAAAACAGATATAATTATGCAGAATAAAGCTTTTCTTTGGATTGCTCTGGCGACTGTATTCATTTTGATGATCCCTTTAATAGCAATGCAGATTACTAGTGAAGTGAACTGGGACGAGATTGATTTCATTGTCATGGGAGCTCTTCTATTTGGCACTGGTAGCATGTTTGTACTGGCAGCAAGAAAGACGCGCAAATATAGAATTATCATAGGTATTGTGTTCGCGGCAGCTCTTTTCTGGCTTTGGGCAGAACTCGCTGTAGGCGTCTTTACAACATGGGGTAGCTAAACGGTCTAAATTAGGATTCTATAATCCTGGAAATGATCTTCTTTTGATATGCATTCACATATTCCGGATATTCATTTGCTATCTCTACAATGCCATTCTTATTATCTTTTATATGCACCTCTTGTATTTGTCGTACTTCATTAATAGCCGAGATAATATGTTTGGTCTTTGGGAACTGTTTTTCTAGACGGTCAAGAAATTCCACGACCTCATACGAAGTGAAAAGTCTTGCTCGAAGTAAAGTGTAGCGCTCAGTGATAATATCTTGTTCGGTAATGTGGAGCAACTTACTAATAAAGGAGTAATTTGCAATAAATCGACGGAACATAATCACTCGTTTTCGGAAAGCTTTCTTTGACTTCACTTCACCTTTTTTATTTACACCTTGTGTTGTATAGATCTGAGGGAATTCTAGAGCATCTTGTTGGAGATCCAGTTCTGATTCGAACTCATAAAGTACTTGTTCTGGAAATCTGCGTTGTTCATACAGTGAACGTAGTTTATTTCGTTCAACTTCAAGTGCTTCCATTTTCAAACTCAAAAGAAACGTTTGGCTATCTGCAAGCAACAAAATATCATGTTTGTATATTGCTGTTTTTTGGAGCAGATCGTGATCCATTTCTTTTACCACACTTTGATCAAATTCTCTCTTTGGAATTTCTTGAAGTTTTTTTCGAAGTGCTTCAAGATTAAATAGATTTAATTCATCCTGAATAATTTTCTCTTCATTCTTTGGAAGATGCAGTTTTAGTTTTACCAAAAGTCCTTTGATAGTTAAACCATTCACAAAAAGTGTAAAGAGAAGCGCCGCAAAAGTGAACTGTAACATCAATTGTTTGTATGCAAATGTATCAGGGAGTGAATATACAAGTACTAATGGTATGACTCCTCGTAAGCCACCCCAGTTAAGAATATGCTGCCAACTCATTGGAATATTTGGCTCATTTTTGAAGAGTGGTAAACGGTTACTGAGAAACACAGTTCCATAGACAGAAACAGCACGTGCAATAAGGACTGAAAGAACAACAATAGCCAAAGTTGGAAGAGAACTAGTAAAGAGACCGAGATCCAAGTTAAATGATGCGAAGAAAAACACTAATGAGAGAGAGAGGAATCCAAGATACCCGAAGTATTCCTCAACAAAGTGAATGACGTGTTGCTTCATTCTTCCTCGTGCTAAATTACCAAAAATAAGTCCTGCAATAACAGTTGTCATAACACCAGAAACATGAAAGGTATGCTCCGCAACGACAAATGAACCAAGTGCAAGGGAAGTCAAAATTGTCGCGTTAAGAATTTGATCCGTACGAATACGCTTTACAATAACTGACGTAAAATAGCCGAGCATTGTTCCAAGGAAGATGCTTCCCAAAAAGACATAGAGAAAGGTTCCCGTACTTTCGATCAACGTTTGTGATTGAAATGCTTGTTGAGCAACAACAAAAGTACTAATCAAACGAAACGCAATAACGGCTGTGGCATCGTTGAACATACTTTCTCCGTCTGCTACCAATGATAACCGCTTTGGAGCCCCCAAAGTTTTAAATAACGCGAGAACAGCAATTGGATCTGTCGCTGAAATAATAGCACCAAATAAAAGCGCTATTGCAAAAGGCAACTGGAGAAACAAAGCAAGTATAATTGCCACCACAAAAATTGAAAGCATTAATCCAAATGTCGCCAAAAATGTAACCGTCTTAAATTGCCTCTTAAATTGATGAATATTGATATGCATTGCAGCTTCAAAAAGTAGCAGTGGGAGGAGAACATAATAGGTAAAATCTGGAGAGAGACTAAGCGTAAGATCTAGTTGAAATATATAAATAGAGAGCTGTCCCAAAAAACCCGCGAGCAAAAGTGCAATTGTATAGGGAAACGATATCTTTGACGAAAAAATGTACAACAACGAAGTGCCCAGGAGAAAAGCAGTTATGTAAAAAACTTGGTCGAGAAGATGTATACTTTCCATAGTTGCAAAAGAAAAATTATACCATGGATACATACGCTTATCCAGACCATTTGCTATACTGTTACTAAGATGAAAATAATCAACAAACAAGATGCTGTACATCTTTCCAAACCTGAAGGAATAAATGTCACATATTATTTACTCAACGAATATGAAGTTCACTACAACGAACAACTACCAGATACTACACAAATATGGCATCATCATGAAAAAATCTGGGAAACGCTCTATATAATTGAAGGTACCTTGGTTGCAAAATGGAAAGACGATGAAGAGGAGAAAGCAGAAGTAATAAAAGCAGGCGATTTGGCAGAGACAGAAAGAACTCCTCATACATTTTTAAATGAGAGTGGGAAGACTGTAAAGTTCTTAGTTATCAAACAAATACCAAAAGGAGAAGACTACAAAGAAATTTTGAAAACAGATAAAGTTATAGATCAGTAAATTCGTTATAAAAACTTCCAAAGTATTCTTACACATCCGTTCACATCTTCAGATGCAAATCTTACAGAAAGGGTCTACTGTATGTATAGGTATGCGGTTTTTAACTTCACAAGTACCAACATTTAACAGACCACAAAAAGAAGTGGTAAGGATGGAAGTCGTCCGCAAACAAATCATCCGTGGAATTTTTATATTTCTTATAGTCTCAAATGTCTTTCTTTTTCTCCGTTTCTTTCTCAGACTTTTTGGTGCTGATCCAGAAAATTTCTTCGCTGGACTGATCTTTATGATTAGTACTCTTTTTCTTCTTCCCTTCTTTGGTATCTTTCCAAATTCTCATGACGGTATTATTGCCGGTGAAATGGCAGTAGATTCTTCGGCTATGGTGGCAGGATTTTGCTATAACATACTAGGCGTCCTTGCCATGATTGTTGTTCAAATCGGCACAGCAATGTTGCGCACCAATAAGCAAGCAGATGCATCTGTAGAAAAAGGCAAACCAATTAATACTCAAACTGTTGACCAAACATTTAATCATCATCAGCCATGATATAATCATTGCATGCAATTAACTGTTCGCGAACCCTCAGACCAACTGCTTCGGAAAGAATGTACTCCGATTCCCAAAAGAGACCTACGCAAAACTTCAGTGCAAGAAGAAATTGAGGCAATGATTGACTATGTCTATGGTACCAACAATAAAGGTAAAAAAAGAAAATCAAATCAATCAATGACTGTCGGACTTTCAGCCAATCAAGTCGGACTATCCAAAAGAATCTCTATCGTCGATATGGCAATTGGCAAAAGAGGATACAGTGATATACAAGTGCTTATAAATCCTGAAATTATCTGGGCATCAACATCCATGGTTGAACATGGTGAAGGATGTGTCAATTTACCATCAATATGGGGATATGTGATGCGGTCAAAAAGAATTAAAGTGAAAGCATTGGATAGATCTGGCAATGAATTATTACTGACGCTTGTGGGTTGGCCAGCTATCTTATTACAACATGAAATTGATCATCTGAACGGAAAGTTATTTATAGACAAACTCATCGATCCCAAAAAGGCACATCTTGTCGAGAAAAATGATTACCGCCAGTACAAAACTGAAAAAAAGAATTGGACAAAATATATTGATGTGTCTAAATACATAAAACCAGAGTAACTGTTCACAGCTTCTGACACAGAATATATTGTTCGAGCGTAGTCGATTTGTCTGCCAGCAGGCAGGGAACTTCTCGATTCGGCTTCAGCCTCACTCGAAGAATAATTTATCAAAGAGTCTAAACCATTTAGCAATTTAACAATTGTCTTTTCGTGCTATAATCACTTGTATGGATTTAAACTTTCGTTGTCAAAGTTGTGGAATGCCTTTGGGGGAAACTATGTATGGTACCAATGAAGACGCAACTGAAAATCATAAGTACTGCAAATTTTGTTTTCTTAATGGTGCATTTACGAACCCAAATCAAACCATGGAAGAGATGATCGAAAGTTCAATTGCCAACATGACCCGAGACTTAGGTCTTCCTGAAGATCATGCAACAGAACTAGCAAATAATTATATTCCCCGTTTAAAAAGGTGGAAATCACATTAAGTAAGTTGAAAATTGAGAGTTGAAAGTTGAGAATTATAAATGACTGATGATGAATTTACTCAGGTAGTAAAAGAGACTATAAAGACCTTGCCTCTTGAATTCAAATCCCAACTGGATAATGTAGAAATTGTTATCAAAGATGTTCCTGATGGAGAGGATTTTGACGAAGATCCTGGGGCAGATCATCTGCTCGGTTTATATCACGGCATCCCTAAAACAGAACGAGAAAGTTACTCAGCACTTCCTGATAAGATAACCATATTCAAACAACCGATTTTTGCAATCTCACATAATAAAGACGAGATCACACAAAATATCAAAGAGACAGTACTGCATGAGTTAGGTCATCATTTCGGACTATCTGACGCAGCAATGGAGCAACATAACGCATAAAATCATAAGCAAACCTTAAGATTACAATGGTTTAGTTATTGCTATATTAGGGTAAAAATATTATAAAGAATAGATGATTAGTAAGGGGGGTGAATGTATATGGAAGAACAAACAAATCAAAATAACAAAACAGGTTCGTCAAAAGTTGGTTTGGCAATTGTCGGGATAATTGTTATTGCATTTATCGGTATCTTCGCGTATCAATCGCAAACAATGACACAAAATACGACGACATCACCACAAAGTAATCCGACAACAACGTCTGAATCAACAGGGACGAATGTCACGACAAATGATGAGAATCCAACGCAAGAAGGTACATACAAAGATGGTAAATATACTGCAGTTGGAAATTACACATCTCCAGGAGGTGAGGAAGAACTTGGTGTAACACTTACCGTTGCAAGTGGTGTTGTAACCGACGCAATAGTAGAAGTGAAGGCAACTCGGCCTATTTCAAAAGCTAGGCAGACAGATTTCGCTGCAAATTATAAAACACAGGTAATTGGAAAAAATATTGACGAAATCCAGCTAACGAAAGTTTCAGGATCATCATTGAGTCCAAAAGGATTTAACGATGCTGTCACCCAAATTAAGGCTGAAGCACAATCGTAAGCATATGAAACCGTTTCAATGTACATTTGAAGCAATTGGAACAGTTTGGGTAATTGACGTGTTTGATGCACTATCACGCACAGATCAAGAACATATTATTTCACAAGTCCATAAAAGAATAGAGGAATACGACCTTGTGTATTCCCGCTTCCGAAAAGAATCCCTTGTCAGTACAATGGCGAGAAAGGAAGGGGAGTACACAATGCCCAAAGACGCCAAAGAACTCTTCACACTGTATCGCAAACTCTATGATATTTCAGAAGGCGCATTTACACCACTCATTGGCAATGTATTACACGACACAGGATATGACGCAGAGTACTCTCTCAAACCAAAAGAAGTAATCCGCCCAGTACCCACGTGGGACGCAACATTTGATTTCCGGTATCCCAAACTGATTATGAAAAAACCTGCAATCTTAGATTTCGGAGCAGCAGGAAAAGGACATCTTGTGGATCAAGTGGGACGTGTTCTTGAACTAAGTGGAATCAGTTCGTATTGTGTTGATGCCGGAGGGGATATGCTGTACAAATCATTAACAAAAGAACCCATGCGAATAGGTCTTGAGCACCCAGCAAATCCCAAACAAGTTATTGGTGTCGTTACAGTGGAGAATGGAAGTATTTGCGGTTCGGCAGGCAATAGAAGGAAATGGGATCAGTATAATCACATACTCAATCCGCATACACGCACGTCTCCCACTGACATTCTTTCAGTATGGGTTCTAGCCAAAAAAACAATTCTTGCGGACGCTCTTGCAACTGCGCTGTATTTCACGTCAGCAGACCAACTTTCTGAACAGTTCGAGTTCGAATATGCTATGCTATATAAAGATTATTCTTTAAGAAAATCAGATACATTTCCTGGAGAAATTTTTTATAAATGATTGTCATGCTGAACTTGTTTCAGCATCTCAAATTTACAGAGTTGGAGATCCCGAAACAAGTTCGGGATGACAGTACTATTCATATGCTCAAACCCATTGACGACTTCCTCAATAAATATACAATGTATAAAGTTGTCCTGTACGGACTTCTCGTATTGGTTGCGATCTCATTCTTATTAAGTTTTGCCGGCATTCTCTTTTATAATCCAGTGCAACTAAGCACATCGCTACTCATTATCTTTTTAAGTTGTTTCCTCAGTAACTTTGTTTTCTCCAAACTCCTCCATGCACCGACAAATGTAGAGTCCTATTTGATAACTGCATTAATTCTTTTTTTCATCTTCTTACCTGTCGGGAATATGCTGGATGTTACAACGCTTATCGCAGCCGGTGTCATAGCCATGGGGACGAAATATATTTTTGCAATTAAAAATAAGCACATTTTTAATCCCGCGGCAGCATCTGCGCTGATTCTCGGACTTCTTGGTAGTGGTAATGCATTATGGTGGGTGGGCAGTGATATTCTGTTGCCTTTTGTCGTGATCATCGGACTACTCATTGTCCGTAAGATCCGCCGCTTCCGACTCTTTTTCGCATTCCTTATTGCTGCTCTTGCGACAACAACACTTTTTGGTCTTATCAACGAGAATCCGATACAACAAATTATCACTGAAGCATTTACATCAGGTCCATTGATCTTTTTTGCGACAGTAATGCTGACGGAACCCTTGACGACGCCACCAACAAAAAAACTACAAATGCTGTACGGAGGACTTGTGGGAATACTTTTCGGATCACAATTTGCGTTTGGTCCAGTTTACTCAACTCCAGAATTAGCACTCATCATAGGAAACATCTATTCTTATATTGTTAGCCCAAAAACAAAAATGTTTTTAAGTTTTAAAGAACATAATAAAATTGCTGAAAATACATATGAATATGTTTTCAGATCCAATCAAACGCTCCACTACAAACCAGGACAATATCTTGAATGGACACTCCCTCACAAAAGGGCTGACATGCGGGGTAACAGACGCTACTTTACCATTGCTTCATCTCCTACAGAAAAACATTTACGTCTTGGTGTGAAGATTGGAGAGAACGGAAGTAGTTTCAAAAAGAAGCTGACAAATTATCAAAGCGGCGATGTCATCGTCGGATCACAGTTGACAGGGGATTTTACTATGCCCGATGATGCAAGTGAAAAACTTGTTTTTATAGCTGGTGGCATTGGCGTTACACCATTTAGAAGTATGATCAAATACTTACTCGATAAAGGTGAAAAGCGTTCAATCATCCTTTTCTACGCAAATAAGACAGCAGATGAAATTGCATACAAAGACATCTTTGATAGGGCACAGCAAGAACTCGGTCTTAAATCCATATATGTACTTTCAGACAAAGAACACATCCCATCCGGTTGGTTAGGGAAAGTTGGACGTATTGATGAAACGATGATTACCCAAGAAGTACCAGATTTCAAAGAACGAACCTACTACCTCTCCGGCCCAAATGCAATGGTCGACAGTTACAAACATTTACTTCTAAAGATGGGAGTGAGTAAAACCAACATTGTGACAGACTACTTCCCAGGGTTCTAGGTATAAACCTTCATTAGTGTTTTGCTTGCTGATCAAGCAACCTCTCTCGGTGAACTAATGTTTCTTCTGCTAAAAATATTCCATAAACTTTTACTTTATGCTGAGTAGCTCAGACATTGGGAAGACCGGGAAATGTAAGTCTACTTTATGCGTAACTCTCTTTCTTCTTCAGCAAAATCATGGAGTAAAGCACCGAGTAATGCTTGATAAGGGATTTGCCTCCTTGTATATATTGCATATGGATAAACTAAACATCCATCTTAGAACTTTTTTTGGAACGCTTCATCAGTAAATCGTACCCAACAATTTTCCCGTCAAGTTTGAAGGGAGTTTTACCAATTCTTTTAAATCCATACTTTTCATATAAACCAATTGCTTTTTTATTTTCATCAAAAACATCTAAATATATATTTTCAATTCTGTCTAAGCGAGGATGTTCAAACATAGATTTCATCAATACCTTACCTATACCTTTCCCTTGATAATTCTTATCAATATAAATCTTATTTAATTCGATATCATTGTCTGTTGATTCAACTGATTCATACGTGACTGCTCCAAACTGGATATATCCTAGTAATTTATTCTTATCTTCTACAACAAGAATGGTATCAGTATTTAATATATGATAAAAATAGTCTTCAGAACGAGATTTGAATGCTTCTGTTAATTCTTCATTGGTCAGTGTATGTCCAAAAGTAGCTTTATATGTTTCTTGTGCAAGTATCGCAAGGGTTGGGATATCTTGTTGTGAAGCTTCTCTAACAATCATGTGAAAATTATAGCACAGGGACAGAGTTATACGCTGTTACATAAAACCGATTCTGGACGCCGCCAGAATGACGTAGTTCGAACACAATCTAAACCCTAAACTTATGCCCATGCCTCTTCAACCAAGTCCTATACTCACGATACAGTGGATACATCTTTCGTACTGTCTCCCAGAAATCTCGTGAATGATTTAGCTCTGTCAGATGGGCGAGTTCGTGGCATACTACATAATCAATTACCTCTATTGGTGCCATCACGAGTTTCCAGTTGAAGTTTAACGTCTTTTGGCTACTGCACGAGCCCCAACGTGTTTCAGCACTTGTGATTGCAATTGATTTATATGTCGCACCTGAAATACCTGCATAATGTTGTACCCTCGCGACGATAATCTTTCGTGCTTGTTGTTTGTACCAGCTTGTAAGATATGTCTTAATCAAACTCGGATTACGACTTGCTACATAGATTTTATCTGCGACTTCAACAATTTCTTTTGGATTCAGTGGTACTCCTAATACATATTCTTTCCCTAAGTAATAATAGATATTACTTTCCTTTTGTGGAGCTCGGGCGAGCATTAATTGTTGTTTTTGTTGTATCCAAGCTTCTTTCTCTTTTAATATTTTACTAATATAAAATTTGGGTAATAAATAGGGGACACTGACAGTGACAGAAGCATCCGGCATAATTTGGATACCAACTGATCTTCTTTGCATGGAACGGACAATAGTAACTTTTTCCATAATTGAAGGATAAGCAATTATAGCACCAATTAATTAATAAGTGCAGTTCAAGCTTCCATATTTAATAACCTTTATTCTTATCTAAAATATAATCTGCTGCTTCATCCAAACTTTTAACGATATGATCAGGATTTTCATCTTTTGCAAATTGCCAATCATTCTTAAGACCATTATCGAAAAAAATTGTTTTACAACCCGCTTTTTTACCAGCAACTATATCTGTTGGCATATCTCCGATCATCCATGAATTTGCTAGATCTAAATTATGATCTTGTGCTGCATCTTTAATCAGCTTAGGTTGTGGCTTACGACAGACGCAATTGTCATTTGTATGATGTGGACAATAGTAAAATCCACTGATAAGTACACCGTGTATGCTAACCATTTCTTCAATTTTTTCTTTTACAGGTACAAGATCTTTCTCTGTAAAGTAATTAAGAGCAACCCCTTGCTGATTGCTTATGATATAGAGTTCGTAGTCAGCATCAATTAACTTTTTTAAACCTTCGATTGCGCCATCTGTCAAACGTATTTTTTGAGGATCAACATTATAATGTACGTTATGAATGAGAGTACCGTCTTTATCGAGAAATATTGCTTTTTTCAGAATACTCATATTTTAATTTTGATTGTGAATAGTATAGCATTGATTAAAAGAGCATAGAAGGAGTATATACATATAAGATTTGTTACAAACAAAATAAAAGGCTAGTTCCTAATTAAAAAGTAATAAATCATCATTGCGAGGAGTCTCAGATGACGAAGCAATCTTTAATGATCGTTTACTCTTTCGAGGAAAAATATTTATATATCACTTTTCTCCAAAGGTGTATAACACCCAGAATAAGCCCTACAGCAGTAGTCGTATAAACCGTTGGTAATAAGAATCGAATCATATTGAGAATATCTATAGGAACAAACATTGATGCAAAGTCATTAAAAGTTGAAAACAATAAGTAGTGCCAGACAAAAAGGTGTAATGTATGCTTTCCAATATATTCCAAAATAAGGTTTTTCCCAATCATCATACTGAAAGCTACCCAACAAACAATACCGCTTAATGCTCCAGCATAAAAAAGGAAATAATTATTGAGTCGATTCATCCGCATATCAATTTGATAACCGTACATGTTGTAGTTAATAGTCCCGAAAATAACGATCAGCACCAAACCTGTGATAAATAACAGTAAGCCGTTTTTCATCATTAGTGGAAATAGATGCGTATTTCTCTTAACCAAAAATCCTACACCGAAAAACACAATGGCACTAAGAGCTGTTTCTATACCAAATGGCAATTTAGAAGACGAATAATATGATGAAAGTACATAGCCTGCAATTGAAAAGAGCATTATAATTCCAATAATTATTTTGGTTGACGAGAAGAATTTAGTAATCAAAGCGAATCCTATTTTAGTTATGAACAAACAAGGAAGGAACCAAAGCGCGACATTAAAATACAAATACCCATTATTTCCATTTCCATAAAATATCCCTTGTATCTGGTATATAAAATCATTTAAAGTATTATGCGTCGAAGGTTCTTTCAAAAACCAAAGTAAATAGGTAAGACACGCAAAAATAAAGTATGGTACAAGAATAGTTTTACAAGATTTGATTACCAATCCAAAAAAACTTTTGTAGTCTTCTTTAAAAACTATGCCAGACAGAAAGAAAAATAAGGGCATATGAAAAGCGTAGAATAAATGTCTATATGAATCCGATCCCAAAACATGCGCATACAGCACAAAAAGAATCGCAATACCGCGACAAACATCAATCCAAGAGATACGCGAGCTTATTGCATTTTCTGTATTTTTCATAGTGAATATTTATACATTGATCTCCCTTTACGCTTCGAGTGACCGAAGGGAACTGAGAAGCATCCATTCTCGACTGCGCTCGAATAATAATTCTATGGTATCATTTTATCCATCACATTTGAAGTAGCTTCAATATTGCAATCCTTAAATAGATATGCTTGAATACTATCAATGCTGAAATTCATATATACGATCTTCATAGGAGTCCTCTTTGCAACACTTGTTGGTGTAGGTATCGCAGCTTTTTACGAATCGCCCAAACCTCCAGATTACTCGACAACCCCTGTACGAATAGCCAATCCAAATGGTTTACAAACAGCTGAAGAAATAAAAAAACAAGAACAACAGCAAATAAAGTACGACCAAGAATACAAAATATTTCAGGAAAAAGATCAGGAGTACAATAGGAACGTTTCTATTATCTCACTTATAATTGCACTTTTTGCACTCATCATCAGTCTTACATTGTTTAAAAGATTGTATATTATCGCAGATGGACTATTACTTGGTGGAGTATTGACGCTTATCTATAGTATCATCCGTGGCTTTGGAGCAGAAGATAACATATTTCGCTTTGTCGTCGTTGCAATTGGTTTTGTTATTGCTGTAGTACTTGGTTATATAAAGTTTGTACCAAAAGAATCACCGAAAAAATGAATACTTCCAAACTTATAGCATCTCTCGCATTATGTTTTTTTGTAGCTTTTGCCGGTAACTTGATCACAATGCCGGCTATTGAAAGCTGGTATCCCACGCTTGCCAAACCTTCATTTACACCACCTAATTGGCTCTTTGGACCGGTATGGTCACTTTTATATTTTATGATGGGAATATCGTTTTATCTGATCTGGAAGAAAGGGGATAAAGATGTAAAACTGAGAAAAGCATTACATGTCTTTTTATTCCAACTATTTTTTAACTTTCTTTGGACATTTGTTTTCTTTGGATTAGAACAACCACTTGCAGGATTTATTGTTATTGCCTCATTATGGATTTCTATTCTTTACACAATTATTCTTTTTAGGAAGATATCTCAACCCGCAGCATATTTACTCATACCATATCTTTTATGGGTAACATACGCATCATTTCTCAATCTCTTTATAGTGTTACTCAATTAAACTTAATCATGAGTATAGAGAACATTATTTCTCTTTTGCGAGTCTTGTCTGCTGCTCTTTCAGATGAAAAAGGCTTACATCGTCCATTGTACTTCCTTCTTCATGAAATGGCTTTTCGAGAACTTTAATCAATTTCAACATATAGATAAAGATGAATGATATAAATCCGACTGCAATAAGTTCATTAAAGATTGAATCCAATTTTGTAAAGAGGAGAATAAGCATTAAGCCAATAACAATTGACTGTACCAAAATATATGCAGAAGGAATTGGTTGGATTTTTTGAATATAATTGACACGGAGAATACCGCGTAAAATTGTGTTTTGGTCCTGCTTGAGTTTGACAATATAATTTGCGGGAACACCTAATTTTCCTAATTGATCAAATGCAAGAGTTAATTCATTTGTTTTGAAATACGATTTCTTCGTGTGCGCAAGTAAGTCTTTTTTGAAAAGATCAAGAATACTTTTTAAGGTTGTAGTAAATGTAGCATAGTCAAATTTCTTGTATTCTTTTTTAAAAAGTATTGCATCATTATGCATACTTTCAATTGCAGCAGAAATACTAACAGGTACATATTCACTCTCTTTATAATCACGGTACGTACCAGAAAGAATAAAACCCAACACAAAAATACTTCCTGAAATAATACTCGTCAACAACGATGACGTAGAGATAAATTCCCAACCATAGTGACTTAAGAGTGTTTTTGTTATTAAGATTAATAAAACTAAAACAATTGTTTCGCGAAATATTTTAAATTTTGTACTCGTAAATATTGTGTCCATGAATGTATCATTATATACACCATAACCTTTTTTGGCAAATACAAAGTACAAACCGTTCTTTACAATAAAATGAATTTAGAATATAATTATTAAGTAGCATAACAAATATTTTCTGCCAATATATGCATGCATTTAAAACTTCATGGCAGAAACAACAGTACAAAAATCATATACACGCTCTGTTACTTTTGTAAAACGTAACCCTCTTTTTGGATTTCTTATCGTAATAGGAATAATACTGCTTCTTCTTGCCATTAGTAAATTGATGCAACCAGCAGCTCAAGAATCTGCAGATATTCAGACTACAAAAAATGTTGCGATCTACAGTATAGGTGATGGACCAAAAGCTACATATGGTGCAAGAATTGAAAAAGAAGGAGTTATTACTATCGTCGCTCAATCAGCAGGAATTGTACAAGATATTGCACTGAATGAAGGAGATAAAGTAAATCAGGGACAACAAATAATTTCACTTGCCGCAAATTATCAAGGAAGTAACCCTTCATCTGTACAAACACAAATTGCACAGACTCAATATCAAAATGTTCTTGATACATTTGATAATCAGAATCAATTAGTGCAAAGACAACGCGATGTTGCGACAGCATCAGCCGAGAATGCGCAACAAACACGCGATATTTCACGTCAATCTATTGGAGAAACGAACGATCTTATCAATAATAATCAAACGCAACTCGATAGTATGCGTGACATGCTTGATGATCTCAACGCAAATAATTCTGGCGGATCGAGTGCACAACAGATCGGGGAACTTGAGGGAATAATAGGACAACTGCAAGGCAGTGTCAATCAATTGCGTTCAGCACAGCGGACGACAGAATACCAAGCAGCAAATGATAAACCTCCTGCAACACTTGCAAATTTAGAAAAAGAGATTGCATTGAAGCAACTCGATGTCCAACAAAAAACTCTTGAACTCAATAAAGAAGTTTCACGTCTACAAGTAACACTCGCGTATGTCAATGAAGCGATGATGTATCCCGCAAGTCCATTTACAGGAGTCATAGAAAATATCGCAGTACGCCGTGGACAGACTGTTAATCCTGGGACAGAACTTGCTACAATTGCCGCTAATGAAATAGAAACAACAGCAGTGTTACAAGTTCCAAAAGGGATTGCAAATGCATTAGCACAAGGAGAACCAAGTGAGGCAATAATAAAGAATAAAACCGTTACATTAACACCATATTATGTTTCTGGTCAAGCAACATCAGGGCAACTATACACCATAAAATATACTATTCCGAATGAATATCAAAATGATCTGACAGATGGAGAATATCTAAAAATAAATCTCCCATTAGCCCGCGCAAATACAACATCTACGACACCGCTTATCCCAATTGACGCGGTTTACCAAACACAGGATAAAGCATATGTCCTAGTCGCAAGTAATAATAAAGCAAAAAACAAAGATATTGTGTTGGGGGAAGTATTTGGAAATTTTGTAGAAGTGCAAAAAGGCTTGGGAAGTGGTGATCAAATTATTCTCAATAGAAATATTATTGCCGAAGATACAATCAAAATCAATAAATAACATTGATGTGCAGCACAATACATATGAATACTTATGGCAGATCTAAATACATATTTACATAAACTCAAATTTGATCCAAGACTCTATGATTCTTCGTTTGGTAAGTATCTGAGCAATACCCGTTTGGTAGTACTCCTTGTTCTTCTCGTAACCCTCATTGGA